>CAZVZS010000003.1:0-82304 GCA_964631535.1 uncultured Leptospiraceae bacterium | reverse complement strand
CCGTTCGCGCCTGGACGGGATCGACGGCGAGTGGCTGCTTCGCAGAATCGAATTTTTAATGGAAAGCGAGCGAATTTACCGAACGGAGGACCTGTCCCTTGCTTCTCTGGCCGCGGCCGTTTCGGAAGACGGGGGCCGGGTTTCGCCCGAACAACTTTCGGGATTTATCAACGCCCGCTTCGGTCAGAATTTCAACCGCTTCGTCAACGGGTACCGCATCCAGGAAGCGTGCGCGCGCCTGCGCGCCGAACGCGACCGGTCCGTGCTTTCGATCGCGCTCGACGCGGGGTTCAATTCGAAGTCCTCGTTCAACGCGGCGTTCAAACAGGCGACGGGCATGTCGCCGCAGGCGTACCGGCGCGGGGGGTGATTCGTAACTCGGTACTCAGCCCGAAAGATCAAAGCAAATCAGCATGAAGGTCTACTTTTCGTAAAACACGCGCGAAGGCCCGGTCAAAGGTACAAATCTTCGCTCCCAATACTGATGCCGCGGCGGCCAGGACCGCATCACCGTAGTCCTTCACCTGATTCGGCCAAATTCTAAGAATTTCTTCCGGATGATGCGCGGGGCTAAATTCGAAACCAGGGTTTGCCAGGAGGGCAGAGAGAATCTCGTGAATCACCCTTGAATTCATTTCGTACACGTTCTGCAGAACGAAGACCATTTCGGTCATGTTGTGGCCCGTCATAAGCACTTCATGTTCCGCCCGGGAAACAGAGTCAATCAACACCGACACGGCTTTGTGCTGCGCCCTGTCGCGCCGGTTCAGGTACGAAATATAACAGTTCGTGTCAAGAATCAGTCTCACTGGCGGTACCGCTCCGCGCGCTTCTTCCAGGCAAGGTGGACATCAGCTTTAGCATTTCCGCTACCTGTACTCAATATTCCTTTATACTTCAGGAAGGGCTTCCCGGCAGCATGAACTTTTACGCCTTTTTCGTCCACTTCCCATTCAATCACATCCGCGGCACCCAGCTTGAGAATTTCTCTCACTTCGCGCGGGATCGTGATCTGAAATTTTGAGGTTATTTTTGACCGGGCTTTCATGCCTTACATTACTTGCTTCAGTAAGGAACGTCAAGCGAAAAAATCAAGACGCCGCTCCATCGGCGGTTCCCTGCCCTGAGTCACAACAAATCCACCGGATCGAAATCGATCTCCAGATGCGTACGCGGCCGGTTACGAAATGGCGGCAGAATTTCGCTTAAAAGATCGCGAACTTTTTTCAGGCGATTCGTCTTGATGATGATATGGTAACGAAACTGGTTGTTGATGCGCAGGGTTGGCGCCTCCACGGGCCCCAGGATCAGCGGATCGGGATTGCCCTGCGCGTCGGCCTGGACTTCGATGCGGGCGCGCAGTTCGCGGCCCAGTTGTTCGGCGTTTTTCTGGCCGTCCGCCTCGCGCTCGGCGCGAAACAGCAGGCGGATCAGGCGGCGAAACGGCGGATAGAGGCTCTGGCGGCGGTAGGTTAGCTCTTCACGAACGAAATCGTCGTAATTCTGGCGCGCGGCGAATTTCAGAATGCGATGCTCCGGATTGAAAGCCTCAAAAAACACCCGGCCACGCAGCTCGCCCCGGCCGGCGCGACCGGCCACCTGGGTCAGGAGTGAAAACGTACGTTCGCCCGCGCGAAAATCGGGCATACTCAGGCCCAGGTCCGCCTGGAGGACGCCGACCAGGGTCACGCCGGGGGCGTCCAAACCCTTGGCGATCATCTGCGTGCCCACCAGGATGTCGATCTGTCCCGCGAGGAGTCGCTCGATGCAGGCGCGCACCGCCTCGCCGGACCGGGCCACGTCGGTATCGAGTCGTTCCAGGCGCACGTTGGGATATAAATTGATCAGATAATCTTCCAGCTTCTGGGTCCCGCTGCCGAGTCGCCGCGTCGTGGTGCCGCAGCGCGGACAGTGGCCGTTGTCGCTGGCGCGGTAGCCGCAGAGATGACAGACCAGGCGGCCGTTTTTGTGAAGGTTCAGGCTGACGGTGCAGTTCGGGCACTCGACCGCCTTTTCGCACGAGGGGCAGTATGAAAACGGGAAAAATCCGCGGCGATTCAGGAGTAAAAGTGTCTGTTCGCCTTTTTTAATATTTTCTTCGATTTCGCGAAGTATGTCTCCTGTGACCGGAATATCAGGATCGGCCAGTTTCACCATCCGCACCGGGGGGAGTTCGGCTCCGGTGGCCCGGGCGTGAAGTCGGTGGTACGAAAAACCGGGGCTGGCCTGCTGGCAAAAATAAAAACTTTCCACCGCGGGCGTGGCCGAACCAAGCACGATGACGGCGCCCTCTTCCTGCGCGCGTCGGTGGGCGATCTGGCGCGCGTGGTACCTGGGCGCGCTGTTTTCTTTATACGATCCGTCATGTTCCTCGTCCAGAATAAACAGGCCCGGCCGGTCCACGGGTGAAAACACCGCCGAACGTGTACCGACCGCGATGACTTTTTCCCCGCGCAGCAGACCCGCGTACGCGCCAAGTCGCTGCGATGTTTTCAGCCCGGAATGCAGAAGCGCGAGCGCGTCGCCGAAGACCGCTTCCAGGCGACGGATCATCTGCACGGTCAGGGATATTTCCGGGACGAGCAGGACCGCCGAACGTCCACGCGAAAGGGCGTGTACGATGAGGTGCATGTAAATTTCGGTTTTACCCGATCCGGTGATCCCGTGCACAAGATGCACGGGAGGCGTGAATTCGCCCCCCGGCGCGATACGATCGGGGAGCCGGTCGAGATCGGCGGCCACCGCCGCGAAGACCCCGGCCTGCTGGGCGTTCAGGCGGTGCTGCAGACGATTGCGCATTGTTTGAATTATGTCGGGTTCAGGCGAAAATAAGCGTCCTTGTTTCGGTAGCTTCCGTCCCCCGGGAAACATCTTAAATAAAGATTCGCCGAAGCCCGCCATGTAAAACCGCGCCGTCCAGCGCGCCAGTTCGATCTGGCGTTCGGTGAGAACCGGTTCGCCGTCGAGGATTTTTTCAACGGGCCATTCTTCGTACTCCGGTTCGCGGTTGTGGATTTCGACGACAATCCCCTCTTCCCGGCGGCGGTTGAACATGACGCGGACGCGTTTGCCGACGGCGATGGCCGGAATCAAATCCGGGGGCACCAGGTAGGAGAAGGTACGGTCGAGCGGCAGGCGCAGGGCAACTTCGCAATGGGTGTCAAACATACTGTATCTGGCGAAATTCGCCGGATCAGACGAGGGTCTTTTTCAACGAAGCGAGGATGGCGGATTTGATTCGTTTTTCCTCCTGGACGGTCTTCTGGTATTCGGCTTCTTTTTCGGGCCCGGCGGCTTTTAATTTTTCGCGCTTCTGTTCCAGGGCGAGCAGCGCGGCGGGGGACCTGAGAACCAGAGTCTGGACCTGCCGGTCCGCCAGGGGCAGGCTGAGCGGCAGGCCGTTTTCGGCGTGTTCGCGGGCCTTTTCCTCGGACAGCAGAAAAATCGCGGCCGGCCCCGTCAGCAGGAGCACGCGGATGTCGAACTGGCGAATCGTTTCGTTCACATGACCCAGGCAGTGCGTGGCGCGCGCGGTCCACTCTTCCGGCAGGCTGCGCGAATCGTTGAAGTGACAGGCCGGATATTCCTGGTAGTACAGATCGTCGAGCGCGAGACCCGCGGCCTGCAACATACGCGCGAACAGCCCGTCTTCCTCCGCCGTCGCGAATAAAAGTTTATCGCTGCGATCAGGCTTCTGTCTGGAACCGAAGGCCCCGTTGAAATACAACATTAAAATCGGCCGCTTCCCGTTGCGGCGATAACGCCGTACGGGATACATTCGATCCGGGCAGAGGCTGCAACGCGCGTTGACGGTGGGCTCGCGCCGCGGGGCCGGTTCGACGGGGGCCTGGGGTTCACGCCCGGGAGTTGGTATCCGGGAACCACGCGCGGGCGTGGCTGGCGCCGGCCGGTACAAAAAGTCGATTTCGAGCGGCGAACGTTCGCCCGCGTACGCCGGGACCAGCTCGCCCGCGGTTTCGTTCAAAACGAAACGCAAATCGTCCACCAGTTGCCGGAAAAAAGCCGGGTCCGACGAGCTGACCGGGCCCTGCGCGGCTTCAGTCTTTGATACGCTCAAGTTCGATTCCCAGGGACTTGATCTTGCGGTGCAGGTTGGTTCGTTCCAGGCCCAGAAAGCGCGCGGCTTTGCTCACGTTGCCTTCGTGTTGTTTGAGGGCCTCGATGATGTAGTTTCGTTCGAATTCCTCGCGGGCCTTCTTGAGATCTCCCGCGAGCGGGACGACCGAGCCCATGCGCGTGTTTTCGTCTTTCAGATGCTGGCGCACGACGTCTTCGGTGATTTCGTTTTCTTCGCTCATGATCGAGAGGCGTTCGACCACGTTTTTCAGTTCGCGCACGTTGCCCGGCCAGGAATACGCGACGAGAAGCGATAGCGCGATTTCGCTGAATTTTTTGAGCGGAATTTCGTTCTCGCGCGAGGTTTCGCGTAAAAAATAATCCATGAGCAGGGGAACATCCTGTTGCCGTTCGCGCAGCGCGGGCATGTCGATCGGGATCACGTTGAGGCGATAATACAGATCTTCGCGAAAGCGCCCTTCCCGGATGGCTTCCTGGGGCGGAATGTTCGTGGCCGCGATGACGCGCACGTCGACTTCGATGTTTTCGGTGCCGCCGACGCGCGTGAAACGTTGCTCCTGTAAAACGCGCAGTACTCTCGCCTGGGTGGAAAGCGACATGTCGCAGATTTCGTCGAGAAAGAGCGTCCCGTTGTTGGCCTGTTCGAATTTGCCGATGCGTTTTTCGGTGGCGCCGGTGAAGGCGCCCTTTTCGTGACCGAATAGTTCGCTTTCAATCAGTTCCTCGGGAATGGCCGCGCAGTTGACTTCTATAAACGGGGCGTTGTTGCGGCGGCTGTTCTGGAAGATGGCCCGGGCCACGAGTTCCTTGCCCGTGCCGTTTTCGCCAAAAATAAAAACCCGCGCGTTCGTGCCCGCGGCCTGGGCGATGGCCCTTTTTACTATCAGGATTTCCTCGGATTCGCCGATGATCTCGTCGAACTCGAGCTTGATTTCTTTACTTTTCCCGTTTTTCTTTTCGTCGATGTGCAGGATGTCGGCGATTTTTTCCAGGATGGCGTCCAGCGAGAGGGGCTTTTCGAGAAAGTCGACGGCGCCTTTTTTGGTGGCCTGGACCGCGGCTTCGATGGTCGCGTGACCGGAAATCATGAGCACCGGCAGGGCCGGGTATTCGTCTTTGATGCGGTCCAGGATGGTCAGACCGTCTTCCTTGCCCATCCAGACGTCGAGCAGAATGAGCGACGGTCGCTCCTTTTCAAGGGCCTTGAGCATGGTCCGCCCGGAGGCGAAATCTTCCACCTCGAAATCCTCGTCTTCGAGGATATCGCGCAGCGAGGAGCGGATGTTTTTGTCGTCATCGACGATGTAAATTTTCATGCATTTCCGGAGTTCGGTGTGAGTCTGGCGGCCCCGTTTTCCTGGTAAACCAGAATTTCCTGGCCCCCGCGCCAGGCCTCCGGGCCGGCATTACTTTTTTTCGTCCGGGAGGGGAAAGAGCACCTTGAACTCGGCCCCGCCCAGCTCGCGCGACTGGCCCACCGTAATGCGCGCGTTGTGTTCGAGCACGGCCTTTTCCACCAGGGAGAGGCCCAGCCCGTTGCCATGATCGCCCTTGGTGCTGAAGTATGGTTCGAAGATCCGGTCGCGCAATTCTTCGTCCACGCCAGGGCCGCTGTCTTCTACTTTAAATTCGACGAAAGAACGGCCCATCTGACGAATCAGTCGGGTGGAAACGCGAATCGTCCCGATGATGGGGATTTCCACGGTATCGTTCGGATCGATCGGCTCCGGGGTCGTGTTATCTTCGCGCGGCGGGCGAATCGACTCGGCCGCGTTTTTGATCAGATTCGTGATCATGCCCATGATGATGTTTTTATCCACCAGGATTTCCGGAAGGTTGCCGGAGGATCGCATCTGGATGTTGATGTCTTTGAGTGAGCGGTAGAGATTGACCGCCTCCTCCACGATCGCCTCAAAGGACTGGAGCGACGGGCGGGCCGCGGGTAGACGCGCGAACTCCACGAATTCACGCACCATGTGTTTGAGGATGTCGACCTGTTCGACGATCGTGATCGCCCCGCTGCGTACGACCCGGTCCAGTTTGCCCTTCTCCGGATGATCCAGGCGACGCAGCATCCGCTCCGCGGAAAGTTGAATCGGTGTGAGCGGATTCTGGATTTCGTGCGCCAGACGACGCGCGACTTCGCGCCAGGCCGCCAGGCGCTGGGAATGCAGAAGCCGGCGGCGCAGCGACTTTAATTCAGCCGTCATGAGATTGAAACTGTCGATCAGGATGCCCATTTCGCCGCGCGCTTCGATGTCGAGGCGCGTATCGAGGTTGCCGTCGGTCACCGAACGCGTGGCCGCCGCCAGCATCACGATTGGACGCGAAATCTGCCGGGCGATGACTATGGCGAGGATCAGCGCGAAACAGATCATGAAGACGTACAGGAGGCCCAGGCCGAGCCGGAGCGTGGAAGAGACTTTTTCGCGCCAGCGCGATTCATCTTTAAAACGCGCGTAAATGCTGCTGAAGCTCTGGTAATGGTTTTCCACGCCCGGGTGCAGGCGCCGGCCGAGGATCAGATAATCGCCGTCCGTGGCCAGTTCGAAACGATAAAACAGATAATCGCCGCCCGGAAACGTCGTCTCCCGGCGCGAAACCCCGCGGCGACCGGACGGCTGAAAGGCCTGGACTCCGCTGCGATCGAAGAAGGGCGTCGTTTCGTACGCCATTTTTTCACCGGTCTGAAGACCGGCGTAATCCTGGCCAGGCAGCAGGATACCGCGCGCGAAGAGATTCTGGATCAAATCGCGACCGGGGCCGGAGTTTCGAAAAAGATCGGGGTTGTGCGTCTGGAGGCGATCGAAAAATTGTCGGTCCTCTTCCTGGCGATAATAGTCCAGCACGATTCGCGCTGATTCGAGCGAATTGGCCAGGTCCACCTGGAATATCTCATCCACCAGTTTTTCGACCATGTTCGAGCTGATCAAAAAAATGGGAATGGACGGAATCACCGCCACGAGCATGAAGGCGATGCTCAGGCGATAGCGCATGCTGGATCGCAGGTTCCCGGTCAGACGGATGCGGCGATTCCGGTAATAATAATGCGCGATGAGATTGAGCGTGCCGAGCGGAATAAAAATCAAGAGATACGAAAAAATTCGATCGACCAGGGTCGGCTCGTCGGTGAGTAAAAACTGTTCGGCGATAAATACGCTGAAGACGATGATCAACACCAGGAAGACGATATCGCGCACATAAATGCGGTACTCTTCCTGCTGCCAGGTGAGCGTACTGAGCGGTGTCCCTTCTGCCTTTGTACTCATGTAAAACTCCCGGCCAGGAGTTCCGCCAGCGAAGTCGCCGCCGCTTCTTCGTCCGGGCCCTGGACGCTGAGTTCCACGGTCGTTCCCGGGGCGAGCGCCAGCATCAGAATGCCCATGATACTTTTACCGTTCACGGTGATCCCGTCGCGACTCAGGAACACTTCCGAGCCGAATTTCGCGGCCTCCCGTACGAAGACAGAAGCCGGGCGGGTATGAACACCACCGCTGTTTTGAATGGTTACATTTCGTACTTGCATGGGTTTTGAAAAATCACGGCTTTTCGTCGTTGCGGGCGAGGATCGCGCGATCCTGGATTTCCGCGGTCAGGCGGGCACTCAAGTCGCGGGCCGCGTAATAACCCATTTTTTTGGATCGACAATTCATCGCCGCGGTTTCCACGAGGATGGGCACGTTGCGCCCGGGTCGTACCGGCAGCAGTATACGCGGTACCCGGATTCCCAGAAATTCGTCCGTGGGTTCGTCCAGACCCAGGCGTTCGTATTCTTTTCCCGGGACCCAGTCCTCAAGGTGAATCACAAGTTCAAGGGGGGCGCGCGGGCGAATGGCGCCGATGCCGAAAAGATCTTTTACATTGATGATGCCGATCCCGCGCAATTCCATGTGATGCTGGATGATGGCGTTGGAACTACCGACCAGTTCATTGCTATCAAGAGAAACACTCACCGCGTCGTCCGCGATCAACCGGTGGCCGCGTTCGACCAGCTCCAGCGCCGTTTCGCTTTTGCCGATCCCGCTCGGTCCCATGATCAGAATGCCGACGCCGAACACGTCAATCAATACGCCATGCACGGTCGTGCGCGGAGCGAGGGCCTCCTGGATGATCCGTTCGTAGCGCGGAATAAAATCCGTGGTCCGCAGCGGGGTATTCAAGAGGGCGACCCCGTGCTCCTCCGCCTCCCGGGCGAACTCTTCGGGCGGTTCATTGCCGTGCGTAAAAACCAGGCCCGGAATAGGAAAAGCGAAAAACAATTGTAAAAGGTTTTCGCGCACTTCCTCCGATCGGTCCAGCAAAAAAGCGTGCTCGCCCCGGCCGAATATTTGCAGGCGGTCAGCGGCGAAGCTCTTGAAATAACCCGCGAGCGCCAGACCCGGACGGTTGATGTCCGGGTTGTTCAGTACGCGCGATAATCCGCTCGCTCCGGCCAGCACTTTGAGCTGGAGTTCCGGGTTCTGGTTGACGATCGCAGAAAGTTCCATTCCCATAGTTGTTCCACGGCCGCCACGGAATCCAGACGTGTTTTCGCGAAAATATTATTTTTCGCGGTGGTGCTTGCCTTCCTGTTTTTCTTTACTCTTGTTGATCTGTTTAACGAGCTTTTTTTCCACCAGATCGATGGCCGCGTACAGATCTTTTTCGTGCGTCTCGGCGGCGAAAAATTCGCTCCCGTCGCCGGTGAGGGTAAATTCGCAAATCTGATTGATTTTTTCGACTTTGAAACGAACCGTCGCCCCGATCAGGGAGTTGAACAGCGGCGCGAGCTTCTGGATTTTTTTTTCGGCGTATTCTTTCAGAGCGTCCGACTTTTCGAGGTTGTGCCAGTGAAAACTAATATCCATTGTGTCTCCTTCTCCTGGAATGGTCGCGACGGTTTTTTTATTAATCGCGTTTTCGCGCGGCCGTTTCGCCTTCCCGGGATTTTAAATGATTGAGTTTACGTCGGCGATCCGCGGGTAAAATTTTCAGGATCTTCCGATATTTCGCGACGGTTCGGCGCGCGATTTTCACGCCCTCCCGCTGAATGATTTCCATGATATCCTGGTCGGAAAGGGGATTTTCCGCGTTTTCCTGGGCGACGATCTGCCGAATCCGGTCCTGAATATTTTTTGCCGAAGTACGATCGTCACCGCCGCGACTGGATTTGAGGGCGCTGGAAAAAAAATATTTGAGTTCAAAAACACCCCAGCGGGTCTGGACGTATTTGTTGGTGGTAATTCGCGAAACGGTCGATTCGTGCAGTTCGACTTTTTCGGCCACGTCACGCAGAGTGAGCGGCTGGAGATGCCCGTGTCCCTCGCGAAAAAAATCGCCCTGAAATTCAAGGATAGACTGCATCACCCGGTACAGAGTCTGGCGGCGTTGTTTTACGCTTTTGATCAGCCACAGGGCGGAGTTCAATTTCGACTGAACGTAATCCCGATCCGCGGGGGAAGCGGTTTTTCCGCCCGCCATACTTTTGTAGTTTTCGTTGACGCGTAAATTCGGCAGCCAGTCGTCGTTGATGATGATTCGTAATTCGCCGTCCGATTCCAGCACGATCAAATCCGGGACGACGTATTCAGGCGGCCGCGTGGAATGCAGGGTACCAGGATACGGTTCCAGCGTGCGAATGATCTGGATGGCCGCCTCGATCTCTTCGCGCGAAAGCCCGCTCTGTTTTTCGATTTTGCGATAATCGAGTTTTTCGATATCGGTAAAATAATCACGCATCAACAGGGCCAGGACCTGGTTTTCCGGGTGCAGAATCCGCGACTGCACCAGCAGAGTTTCCTGCACGCCCCGCGCCCCGCAACCCACCGGATCGAATTCCTGGATTTGACGCAGAGCGATCTGCGCGCGTTCAAGTGGGATTCCCGTGCCGCTCAGAAGAGTTTCAAGGTCTTCCGTTAAAAATCCTTTTTCATCGATGGCTGAGATGATCATTTCCCCGGCGGTGATTTCTGCCGGCGCAAGCAGGGAAAGCCGCAACTGCCAGAGTAGATGGTCGGCCAGGGATTCGCTGGAGCTGATGCCGTTTTCAAGAAACTGGTGCTTGCGTTCTGTTTTTTCGCTGTCCACGGGAGCGGAGAGTGTGCGATAATCCGAGATATCCGTCCAGGACGAATCGCCCTCTTCTTTTTCCGTATGCTGGAACTTTTCCGATTTGTCCGGGCCGGGTTCGGCCAGTTCGGGCGCGGTTTCGTTTTCGCTTGTGTCTTCCAGCAGCGGGTTTTCGAGAAGTTCTTTCTGGATCCGTCCGGAGAGTTCGAGATTGGATAGCTGGAGCAGCTCGATACTCTGGCGCAGATCCTGGGTGATGACCAGTTTTTGCGACTGTTTCTGTACAAGTTGCTGGCTTAACATAAAATGTTAAAAAGACGCGAATGTCCCTGATTTATAGTTTAAAATCTTCTCCCAGATAGATTTCCTTGATGCGCGCGTCGTTCACGAGTTCCGCGGCGGTTCCGGCCCGTAAAATCTGTCCCGCGTACATAATATAAGCGCGGTCGGTAATTTTTAACGTTTCGCGAACGTTATGATCGGTGATAAGTATACCCAGCCCTCGATCCCTCAAATGGTCAATCAATAACTGGATATCCTTCACGGCGATCGGGTCGACCCCGGCAAAGGGTTCATCCAGGAGAATAAAATCGGGCCGCACCGCCAGGGCGCGGGCGATTTCACAACGACGCCGTTCCCCCCCCGAAAGCGTGAAACCCGCCTGGTGGGCCACACGACCCAGTTGTAATTCTTCCAGCAATTCGTCACGGCGCCTGGCGATATCTTCCCGGTCGTCGGTCTGCATCTCCAGCACCGCCTCGATGTTCTGCGCCACGGTGAGCTTCCGAAACACGGAGGCTTCCTGCGCCAGGTAGCCGATACCCTCCCTGGCCCGTAAATACATGGGGCGACCGGTCACATCCTGATTGTCGACGTACACCCGGCCCGAATCGGGCTGCACCAGGCCGACCGCCATGTAAAACGAAGTGGTCTTCCCGGCGCCGTTCGGCCCCAGCAGACCCACGATTTCCCCCTGACGAATTTCGAAGCTGACGCGGTCCACGACCGTACGCCGGTTGTACGCCTTCGTCAGATTTTCCATGCGGAAGGTTTTTCCGTCGGGCGGAATTTTCGAATTCGCGGTCGCCTTTTTTAAATCGCGTGTCGCCATCAATTTTTTCCGTCGCGGGTCCCCGTTCAGTCCAGCCGAAAACCGGTGATTCGATTCAACAGTAACACCCGGTTTTTTTTGGGATACAATAATACTTTTTCGCAGCTGATTTCCCCGCCCCGGTCCTTGAGGCGCGGGTCCCCTTCGAGGATGACGACGTCCTCGTCCTCGTGGTAGGTGGCCAGTTCCCCGGAAGCCGTGTACGTATCGCGCACGATGCGTACGTCCCCGCGCGCCTGGGTGCGGCCGGATTTGAAGTCCCGTTCGATGACGGCGCCGAAGAGGGTGGCCGTTTTTTCAGCGCTGTCTTTTTTGAAAAAATCGATTTGCGGATCGCCTTCCAGTCGCAGGGTTTCCTCACGCCGGGCGTACTCCATCGTTCCCGCGCGCACCTGGATGTTTTCTTTGCGATCGTGCATGAACACGCCTTTTTCGGTGTGAATCCGGGCGAAATCGTTCCCGTCCGCCAGGAGTGAAGGCGTCTGGATGAGCAAATCCCCACGGGTCAGGAGCACGTCCCCTTCCACCTCGGTGACCCGCTCGCCCCCGTCCGGAAATCGATAGATAATCCGACGCGCGGATAAAACGCTGTCGATGACCCGTCGTTCGGTACGCGGCGCCGTCTCCGGAGCGGGTATGCGCCCGCCGCCGCGCGCGAACACTTCCAGAGAAACGATGCGCGGGGCCACGGGTTCCGGCGCGCTTTCCACGACTACGTTTTCGACCTGGCGTCCCAGCTGGATGATGTCGCCGTCCAGATGGATTTCTTTTTGATTCAGGTAATAAATCAGGTGTTTACCCGCGAAAAATTGATCCCGTCCCAGGATCATCGGGTTGTCCTCGAGGACCAGGCGGTTTTCACTGTCGATCAGGCGACCGCGATCACCGAGCACGGTGAATTCGCCGTGGATGATGCGCACATCGCCTTCCAGAATCGATTCGTTTTTCGCCAGATCGCGCACCATCGCGGTCGTGGTGACCAGGGTGGGCGTCGCGTTGCCGCGCCGGGCCACAAGATACGGCAGGCCGCCCCGGTCCACCCGCTGCGCCGAACGATCGTAATCGGCCGACAGAGCGCGAATCGTAACGCCGTTTTGCGGATCGCGTACGGTGACCCCGCCCACGCAGCGTCCTTTCTGTCCCGCCACGAGTTCGATGCGCGGGGCCATGATGTAAACGCCCTGGTGCTGGATCGTAGCTCCGCCGACGATCGAAACGCGCGTGACCGGCACGCCGTCGATTTCAACTTTTTCGCGAATTAACTCGGCGCCGTAAAAATAGGTTCGCACGGGCCGGCCCTTTCGATCCGGGCGTTCGTCCACGATCACATTGCCGCCCACGGGCGGCGGGGTCGGTTCCGCGTCCGGAGCTTCCGGACCCGGTCCGGGTTCGGCCTCCGGCCCGGTCGCGACGCCGGGGTTTTCTCCCTCCTGAATACGACCGGCGGTGCTCTGGCAGGACACGAGGGCAGCGGCCAGCAGCGCGAGGATTAAATTCGCGTAAAAAAATGTTTTTATTGATGTTGGCGCAATCATTGGAAAATATTGACTTCCCCCCCGCCGTCCGGGGCGGAAATGCTCAGGCCCGCGGGCGCCTTGCAGACCTGGCGTTCGTTGACCCGGTCCACCACCACGCCACGGCCGCAATTGGTGACCGAGGAACCCTCGCGGATGACCACGGGCGAATCGGAGCTGACGATGCTCGTTTCGATATCGTAGCGCATTGTTTCGGTTTCGATGATCTGTCCCGCCGAGCGGTACAGAACCCCGCCGCTCAGGCGCAGTTGTTGTTCGACGTAATCGATTTCGCCGCGTTCGGCGGTGACGGTGGACTGGACCTTTCCCTGGGGATCGTACTGGGTGAACTTAAAATCGTACGCGATAATCTCGGTTTCTTTGCCGTCTTTCTGGTAAATGTACGCTTCCTTCGCTTCCAGAAACCATTCGGGCGCTCCGTCGACGGAGACGGCCGAACGGGTGAAGCGGTTGAGCCTGACGTTCGCGCCTTTTTCGCGGGCGTCTTCCTGTACGACACGGTAGCCTTCCTGACAGGCCGCGGCCAGGGGCAGCAGGAGCGCGAAATACAGAAATGCGCGAAATACCCCGCCTGTTCGCGAAAGGATCGCCATTTAAACCGCCACGGGTTGTTTATTGAGGATTTCCGTTTTTACGAATCGGTCCAGGCGAAAAAGATCGCGAATCAGGTCCGGGGCCTTATCCAGATAGTACTGATTGCTGGCGTCCGACCAGGCCGCGGGAGGATCGGGATGAACTTCCATGAAGATGCCTTCCACGCCGTTCGCCACCGCGGCACGCAGGAGCACGGGGGCCATCTCGCGTACGCCACCGCTGACTTTGCCACCGCCCGGGAGTTGCGTGCTGTGGGTCCCGTCCATGATGACCGGGATATCGGACTGGTGCAGGATTTCGGGCGCGCGCGGATCGAAGACGAGATTGTTGTACCCGAACGAAGCGCCGCGTTCGGTGATCAGATATTTTTCGCTGCCGCGTTCCTTGATCTTTTCGGCGATGCCCGCGCAATCGGCGGGCGCGAGAAACTGTCCCTTCTTTACGTTGACCCAGCGTCCGGTATCGGCGCAGGCGTGGATCAGATCCGTCTGCCGCGAGAGGAAGGCCGGAATCTGCAAAACATCGACCACTTCCGCGACGGCGCGGACCTGCGTGGATTCATGCACGTCGGTGAGAACGGGCAGGCCGAACGTTTGTTTGATGTATTCGAGATCCCGCAGGCCCTCTTCCAGGCCCGGTCCGCGCGGCGAATCGCCCGAGGAGCGATTGGCTTTATCGAAACTGCTTTTGAATACGTAAAATATACCGATCTCCGCGCAGAGTTTCTGCATGCGTTCGCAGACCCGGGCCAGGAGCTCCCGGCTCTCGATCACGCAGGGTCCCGCGATTAAAAAAAAAGGCTGCGAGCCGCCGATCCGGCTGCCGTGCAGAAAGTCTCGTTCCCGTATCATTCGAACAAAGTACAGGTGTCTCGGGAGGGTGGCAATTCAAAAAGTGTGCCAGAAATACGGTAAAAAAACGGTTTCCGGACGGATTTACGGCCACCGCCCGGGTTTCGTGCCGGAAAACTTATTTTGCCAGGCGCGCCGCCGCGGCCACGAAGCCCGCGAAGAGCGGATGCGCGTCGATGGGCCGGGACTGGAATTCAGGATGAAACTGGCAGCCCAGGAACCAGGGATGACCCTTGAGTTCCACAATTTCCACAAGCTGGCCGTCGGGGCTCATGCCTGAAAACACCATACCCTGCGCTTCCATTTCTTCCCGGTAACGCAGCGTAAACTCGAACCGGTGGCGGTGTCGTTCGCGGATGCGGATCTTTTTGTATTCCTTATGCGCGAGCGTTTTTTCCACAACCGTACACGGGTAGGCTCCCAGGCGCATTGTGCCCCCTTTCTGCTCCAGGCCTTTCTGTTCTTCCAGCAGGGAAATGACCGGGTTTTCGGTGCGTGGATCGAACTCGGTTGAATTCGCGTTTTTTAATCCGCAAACATTTCTGGCGAATTCAATGACCGCGCACTGCATGCCCAGGCAGATGCCGAACATCGGAATCTGTTTCGTGCGAGCGTAATGAATCGCCAGAATTTTGCCTTCGATTCCGCGGCTGCCGAATCCGCCAGGGATCAGGATGCCGTGCACGCCCTTGAACGTGTCGCGCACACCCTTTTGTTCCAGGTGTTCCGGGTTGACCTTGACGAACTCCACCTGGACCTGGCAGGCGATCCCACCGTGCAGGAGGCCTTCGTACACGGATCTGTACGCGTCCTGTAAATCGATGTACTTGCCGACAACGGCGATGCGCACGGTCTTTTTTGGATTCTGGATGATACCGAGGATGTGCGACCATTTCTTGAAGTTGAGCGGTTTGGGCGTGATTCCGAAGTGTTTCAGCACGACCTGGTCCAGGTTTTCCTGGCGGTACATCTCGGGGATTTCGTAAATGCTGGTGGCGATATCGGTGGCCGAGATGATCGCTTCGTCGGCCACGTTGCAAAACATGGCCAGTTTTTCTTTCAGATCCGGCCGTAAGGATTCACGCACACGGGTGACCAGGACGTCCGGCTGAATCCCGTAGGTCAGCAGAGTCTTCACGCTGTGCTGCGTGGGCTTGGTCTTGGCTTCCCCGGCGGCGGTGATCGTCGGCACCAGAGTCAGGTGGACGAAGCAGACGTTTTTCGAACCGCGTTCGCGGCGCAACTGGCGCACCGCTTCCAGGAAGGGCACCGATTCGATATCGCCCACCGTCCCGCCGATCTCCACGATGACGAAGTCGACCTCCTGCTCGCGCGTCAGCTCGGTGATTCGATTTTTGATTTCATTCGTTATGTGCGGCACGACCTGGACGGTGCGGCCCAGATAATCGCCGCGCCGTTCACGCTGGATCACCGCGTCGTAGATCTGGCCGGTGGAGACCGAGTTTGAGCGCAAAAGTTTCGTGCGGCTGGTAAACCGTTCGTAGTATCCCAGGTCCAGATCGGTTTCGGCGCCGTCGTCCGTGACGTACACTTCTCCGTGTTGAAACGGATTCATCGTGCCCGGATCCACGTTGATGTACGGGTCCATCTTCTGGAGCGTCACCGCGTAGCCTCGACTTTCGAGCAAACATCCGAGCGCGGCCACGGTTACGCCTTTGCCAAGTGAGGAGCACACCCCCCCGGTGATGATGATATATCGTGTCATCTTTTCTTTTGTATGGCGTCATGACTCGGCCATCCCTGGCCTCCCCATGCCGCCCCTCCTTCGTCGTACACGCCCGGACTTCCTGTCCGGGCTTCGTCCTCAGCGTTGCGCGGCACCCCGGGCTTGTGCCCGGGCCGGCTTACGCCGGTTCGCGCGGCGCGCGTGCCGCTCTGGCCTGGGCCCTGTGGACCGGCGTCATGACTCGGCCATCCCTGGCCTCCCCATGCCGCCCCTCCTTCGTCGTACACGCCCGGACTTCCTGTCCGGGCTTCGCCCTCAGTGTTGCGCGGCACCCCGGGCTTGTGCCCGGGCCGGCTTACGCCGGCCGCGCTGCGCGCGTGCCGCTCTGGCCAGGGCCCTGTGGAATGGCGTCATGACTTGGCTATCCTTAGCCTCCCCATGCCGCCCCTCCTTCGGCTCACGTTTCGGAGCCGGCCTTTTTCAAGATTTCGGTGGTGGAATACCCCCGTTGAAAAGGCAGAATTTCAATCCGCCCCCCGCCGGCAAGTACCGTTTCCCGTTCGGGTAAATCTTCGGGCCGGTAGTCCCCGCCTTTCGTGTGAATCGCCGGGCGCAGAGTTGCCAGAGCCGTGATCGGAGTATCTTCGTCAAAAATCAGGATATAATCGACGCAGGCGAGGGCCGCGAGGACCAGGGCCCGGTCCGCTTCAGAGTTTACCGGCCGACCCGGGCCTTTGAGACCGGCTACGGAGCGATCCGAATTCAGGCCAACGACCAGAATATCGCCCAGCGCGCGCGCCTGGTTCAGATAGGTAACATGGCCCACGTGCAGGAGGTCGAAACATCCATTAGTAAAGACGATCTTCGCCCCCCTGTGAGCGGTTTGCAAATGCCGGGCCAGGGCGTCCCGATCGGTAAACACCTTCGAGCGCAGGGCTTCCATTCTTTCGATTCCCGATGCGGGCATGTTTACAGACTCAGCAGTTCCTGGCGGGTGAGATAGGCCGCTCCGATCCGTGCCACCACCAGCCCGGCGGCCATATTCGAAATTCGAACGGCCTGCTCCGGTTCCGCGCCCGTGGCCAACGCCAGGGTCAGGAGGGCGATGACTGTGTCTCCGGCACCGGTAACATCGAACACCTCGCGCGCCTGCGTTGGAATATGCAGGCAACCCTCCGGGCCGATCAGGCTCATGCCTTTTTCGCCTCTCGTGATCAGGACTCGCGTGGCACCCAGGCGTTTCAGGATTTCGTAACCGCCGGCTTCAACTTCCAGGTCCGATTGCAGGCGACGACCCAGGAAATTGCCGGCCTCGTGATGGTTCGGAGTCAGAATATCGACTCCCTTATAATAGGAGAAATGCCCGATCTGCGGGTCAACCGCGGTAATGATCTTTCGGGCGCGTGCCAGTTCCAGGGTCTTTTTTATCAAGGTGGGCGTCACGACGCCCTTGTCGTAGTCTGAAACTATAATGGCTTTGACACTGTCAAGGCGGTCGGCCACAAACTGAAGCAACTCCTGTTCGCTCCGTTGATCCAGCAGGTTGACGACCTCACTGTCCACCCGGCAGATTTGATGGTTTCCGGCCAGGATGCGGGTTTTCCGCGTGGTCGGACGCGTTTCCAGTTCCAGGAAAAGATTCTCCGGAGCCACCGAAAGATCGGAAAATATCTTCTTCAGAGCCCCCCCGGCCTCGTCGCGCCCGATGACCCCGGCCAGGGCGGTCCGGGCCTCCAGCGAGAGCAGATTCCGGGCCACGTTGCCCGCACCACCGGGCAGGAATTTGCGGGACTCTTCGACCACGACCGGAACCGGAGCCTCCGGCGAGATCCGCTCCGCACGGCCGATTATGTACTCGTCGAGCATGAAATCGCCGAGGACAAGGACCCCCGTTCCCGGGAATGATTCGATGATGTCCGCCAGCGCGCTATCCACGAATTTCACTGGAAGTCGCCCCCGGCTATTTCGGCTACCAGAAAAGGTTTCATTTTGTCGACCCGGGAACGGTTGGGAGGATGCGGGATTCAGTTGCCGCCGCGGAGACGATTCTGGGAAAATCCGGGAATTTTTCACCGGGTTGTTACTGACCCGGGTTTATGCGTAAAATCAATTTGGGCTTTTTCCCGCGTCCTGAGACCGGGCGGGCGAACGGGGCGACAATTAATCCGGGGCGAATTTGTGATCGAAATTTCTCCGCCATCGACAAACTTTATTTGAGATGAGTCCGGCCAGGTATGAACTATGGCAAATCCACGCGGGAAAACATTTCGCGCGGACCGGCCACCATGCAGCGATTTCAGCATCTGAAACTCTGGACCCGAATCATTTTGATCTGCGGCATCTGGATGGCCGTCGTGGGCCTGTTGATGACCATCTGGGTCGCCTGGGAACAGCGAAGAATCGCCCTCGCGCAAAGTGACGGGTTCTCAAAAAGTGTGCAGCACCTGACGCTCGCCGGCCTGACGACGCTGATGGTCACCGGTCAGATGCAGAACCGGGAAATTTTCCTGGAACATATTCGGAATTCCAGAAGCGTCCAGAGTTTACGGGTTCTGCGCGGTCAGAACGTGATCCATCAATTCGGTTCGGGCACGAACGCGGAAACTCCCTCCGACGAAATCGAGCGCGCCGTCCTTGAAAGCGGCCAGGAATACTCGCGGATCGAGGAAGCCGACGGCGATGAAGTGCTCCGGATCGTGCGGCCGATCAGAAACGAACAGGTTTATCTGGGAAAAAGTTGCGTGGGCTGTCACCAGGCCCCGGCGGGAGCCGTGCTGGGTGCGGTCAGTATGCGCATCCCGCTCGAAGCGGTGAATCAGGCGACTTTTCAATTCAGCCTGGAATTGTTTCTGATCGGGTTTCTGATCTTCCTGGTGGTGATGGCGGGCATTTTTTATTTCGTCCGCCTCTATATTACCGTGCCCCTTGACGAGGCCCTGAGTGTGATGCGCAAAACGGAAGCGGGTGACCTGACCGGCAGTATCGCGCCGCAACGAATGGATGAAATCGGATTGCTGCTGCAGGGCGTAAATCACATGAACACGAAACTCGCGGGAATGATACGTAAAATGTACGAATCATCCATGCACACCGAGGCGATTGCCGCCCAGCTTGCCCGTCAGGCCGGCGAATTCGCGGACTCGGCGGGAACCCTGGCGGCGGCGGCCGAAGAATCATCCGCGGCGGTTGAGGAATTGTCCGCCACGGGTAATACCGTCGCGGACGCCGCTCGTGAAACGGCTCGCGGGATGCAAGAAATGACCTCCGGCATCAATCTCCTGGGGGAATCGATCGCCGGCATCAAAACCGCCACGGAACAGCTCACCCGCCAGGCCGATGGCCTGCACACGGAGGCCGGAGTGGGTGTGGAAACCGCCGGCCGGGCATCGCAGGCCATGGACCGGATCCAGGAACTGGCGGGACGTATTACTGATATCACCGGATTGATCTCTGACATCTCCGACAAAACGAATCTCCTGGCGCTCAACGCGGCCATCGAGGCCGCGAGGGCCGGAGACGCGGGACGGGGGTTCGCCGTGGTGGCCGATGAAATCACGCGTCTGGCGGACCGTACGATGCATAGCGTTCGCGAAATCAATCTACTGATCAACGAAACGGGATCGGCGGTTAACCACGGCCACTCGCTCGTGAAGGATTCAACCCAGGCCCTGTACACGATTCGCGAAGGAATCAATGGAATCAAACGATCCGCGGGCGAGGTTCTGGACGGCATCCAGGTGCAGGCCGCGAATACCATGAAGATGAATAAAAACGCGACCCATGTCGCGCACATGGCGGGCGATATCGAAAACTCGACCGCCGAACAACGCGCCTCGGCCGATGAAATCAATCGTACCGTTCAGTCGGTCGCGAACGAAGCGTCCGGGGTTTCCGACGCTTCGCGGCAGTTGTCGACCTTATCGCGCGTGCTGGTTCGTTACGCGGAGGAATTGCGCAAACTGGCCGAACAATTCAAGGTCGATTGACGCGGGCGCGACGGACGGGACGGCGATCGCTGAGTGTCCATGGAGGGACTTTTTCAACAACCTGGTAATGGCGTTTATTTTTTGACGACGAAGACCACTCCGCAGCGTTGCAGGGCCTGGCGGCCGGACTCCGATGCGATCATGCGCAACGCGTCTTCCGCGTCCAGGGAGACATCACTTTTTCCGGACCCGAGAGTCCCCGACGCGAACGTGTAAAGCGGATTGATGCCCACGCGCGAATCATTTTGCGCGTTTTCACGGGTCGTGTAGTACGCGGCCAGGCCGTGGCGAATCACGCAATGGCGACTGGCGATTTCCGGGCCGTAAATTTTTCGGCCGGTGTCGGTGTAGACCGCCGGCTGGAGGGCCGGTTGGAAATCGGGGAGTTCGGTCGTGTCGATGATCAAACCGGTGAACTCGTCGGTAACCGGAAAGCCGTCGTATACGGGAACCTCACTCCGGCTGCGCGAGCCCGCCGCGATCAGCGAATACAGGCCGCGCCCGTAAAACGGCAGCGCCAGTTCGATGCCGACGTAGCCTTCGCTCGTATTACGCGTTTTCACCAGGAATAACTCCGACAGCGATCCCATACGATCGCGCAGATCACGATCCTGGTTCAACTGACCGAGCAGGGAAAAACGCGAATCGACCCGCAACCGACCGACGGCACGCATCAACTCGAGCGAAGCTTTTTCGTAGGCTTCCTCGCTGGCTTTGAAGCGGGCCTCGGTAATGGACCGTGCCGTGCCTGGATGCCCTTCCAGTGAAATTTTCGGCAATCGGACGGTGGCTTTCGCGAAAATGTAACCGCCGGTCCAGTCGATGGTTGTATTTTCGTCCAGAGCAACCTGATAATGGTGCGCGGTATTTTTAAATAAAAGCGCGCGTTCGATGCCGTACAGGGAGGCAAAAACCCCCGGAAGAAGTAACAGCGGGACGCAAATTAACCAGACCCTGAAATTCATGCGGTTCCTCATTTTTCCCGGCGATGAACGACCGCCGCCAATTTTTGTATCGGTAAAAAACGCCGGGAAGCGTTTATGAAAATCTCGCATCGACATTGACAGCCTCCGCTCCCCGTCTCTCCCTGCCCGAACGGCAGGCCTCTCATGTGGAAAAATCTGGTCCTGTTTACACTTTCTCTCCTGCTCGCGTTTCTCGGCGGTGAGGTCCTGCTCGCACTCCTTGGCCGGCTTAACGATTTCGATAGTTTTACCGTGAATTACCGGGATTACACCCCGGAGGAAAAAAACCCCGCCCTGCCCATGTACACGGACGACCAGGGGGGAGCCTGCGTCCGCCGCATTCCGGCCGATCGCATGAACTACCATCCCTACTTCGGGTTCAGCCTGGGCGAGCTGGACCGGATCTGTGCCCGGGATTTACTCCAGCGGACGAAGGATTCCGTCGTATTCATGGGTGGTTCCGTCATGGCCAATACCTACGCGCCGAATCACCTGACCACGATTGACCATTTCGTTCATGAGGCCTGGCCGGGAATTTTTTCTCTGAACCTGGCCGAGTCCGGCTCGCGTTCCACGAATGAGCTCGTGCGTTTTTTACTGGAAGTGATCGATCTGAAACCGGCAATCGTCATTTTCCTGGATGGGTTCAACGAATATAACTCCATCCGCTACGGCGGATCGCCGGAGGATGATTTTTACTGGACCGCGGGGGTGGAAGACCGCGTCGAACGCCCCTTTGTTTTTCTCCGGGACAAGGCCCTCTCCTCTTCAAAGATCCTGACGATCGCCCTGTACCAGACGCGCCTGATCGTTTCCCCGCGCGGGCCCCAACCCGAACCGTCCCCGGAAGCGACCCTGGCCGCCTCCGCCCACTACGTCCGGAATCAGACCCGAATCCAGAGTCTCTGCGTGCTGCATGGAATTCGTTGTTTCTTTTTTCTGCAACCGACCCTTTACACGAAACAGAAACGTTCCCCGGTGGAAGATAACATCCTGCTCACGAAAGACCGGGGCACGCCCGGCGGGGGCCGCGTCATGGCCCGGGGATACGCCGCCATCAAAGACCGCGCAGAATACAAAGTTGAAGATTTAAGCGAAATTTTTACGACAGAAGAGACCCTGTATTTCGACACCGTTCATTTAAACAGGCAGGGCAATCGCCTCCTGGCCGAAGAGTTGACGCGGCGCGTCCGGGCGGCCCGCTGAGTGCTCAGCCAGTCTGTCCGGTCATTCGTCCCCGGACGTGCTCCCCGCCGCGGTTTTGGCGAACAGATCCCCGTACGCGCGCCGCAGCTCGCTGAAGGAACGCACCAGCCTGGCCGGCGGCAGGGCGGCGAGAATGTCGCGGCCGTAGGCGCGGGTGGTGGGCCTGGGATCGATGATACAGACCGCGCCCCGGTCGCGCCTGGAACGAATCAAACGGCCGAATCCCTGTTTTAAATCGATGATCGCTTCGGGTAATTGCAGGTTGAAAAACGGGCTGCGTCCCGCCTCGCGTTCGCGGTCCATGCGCGCCTCCAGCAGGGGATCGTCCGGAACGCGAAATGGCAGACGTACCAGGACGACCAGTCGCAACCGGTCGCCCGGAATGTCGATTCCCTGCCAGAACGTCGCCAGCCCGAGCAAAACCCCGCGTCGAGCTTTTTGAAATCCGGCGAGCGCCATGGGCGCGCCAAGCCGATTTTGATCGAAAAATTCCAGGTCCGGGTCCGTCTCAAATCCGCCCGCGCCTTCTTCGCGGAGTTCCGTGAGGCGTTCATGCACGGCGCGCAAAGACGCTTTCGACGTGAATAATACGAAAGCCCCGCCTCCGGATAAGGTCAATAGATGCGACAGCAAAAGCGCCGCCGCTTCCAGAAATTCCTCCTCTTCTTTCGGGTCGGGAATGTTTCTGGGAAGATACAGAATCGCGTTTTGTTTAAAATCGAAGGGTGAATTCAGCTTCAGTTCGCGAAACACCGGGTTTTTGTTCGCCTCCACGTCGGAAGGGTCGATTCCGAGCTGACGTTTGAAATAGTCGAACGGCTCCCGGCCCGAACTGGTGAGCGTGGCCGAGGTAAACACGACGCTTGAAAATTCGTCCAGCAGCGCGCTGTGCGAAACGGACCCGATCTCCAGCGGCGAAACCGTGAATCGCAAATTCGTTTCGCGGCCTTTTTCGGGGCGGGTGACCCAGTGAACGAAGCCGTCGTCGGGTCCGACCAGAATGTCCCCCATCACGCGCCGGGCCGCGTCCAGTCGCGTGAGGAGCATGGTGAGTTTGAGGAGATGTTCGTCCCGCTCCTGGCCTTCGTCTTCTTCCTCCCCGAAGAGGCTGGCCTTGCTGTTTTCGATCTCCAGACGAAGGCGGCTCGTAATCGATTTCATCCGATCCAGATATTCCTGGGTTTTCGCGAAATCGAAGGCCTCCCGCAGGCGGAGGTTCTGTCCCGGTCGCAGGGCCAGCGGTTCGCTCATTTTTTCGTGCCAGCGTTCGAACTGATCGAGGTCCTTGCGGGGCGTGTCGGGACACTGGCGAATCAATGTCGAAATCTCCGTGGTGGTAACCGTCTTCTGGAACGCCTCCATCAGGGAAGCCGGGAAACGATGGCCCTCGTCGATGACCACGTGTTCGAATTCGGGCAGGAGTTTACGTTCAAGGGCCAGATGGGAGCAGAGCAGCGAATGATTGACGATCAGGACTTTCGCCTCGCGCCATTTGCGACGGGCCACAAAAAAGAAAGAAACGTCGAAATTCGGACACTGTTTCGCCAGGCAGTTATCGGGTTCGCGCGTCACCTGGTTCCAGAAGGTGGGGGTGGCGAACCCGTCGTAATCGAGGCGCGTACCGCTTTCGGTGGCGGCCTCCCAGGCGAGAAATTCGGGGAGATGATCCTGCATTTCCAGGTCGAACGAACCGTCCTGGACGACCCGGCCCAGTTTGCGCTTGCAGATATAGTTGGACGCGCCCAGACAGATTTCGGCGGGGACCTTCTTTTTGAGAATTTTTTCGCAGAGCGGGATTTCCTGTTCCAGGATTTGTTTTTGCAGGGCGCGGGTTTCGGTTGAAATCGCCACACGCACGTTCTCGCGCAAAGCGTACGCGACGATCGGCAACAGGTACGCGAGCGATTTACCGACGCCGGTGCCGGCTTCCACCAGCAGGTGTTTGTTTTCGCGAAGCGCCTCGTGCACAGCCCGCGCCATGGCTTCCTGCTCGGGGCGGTATTCGTAATTATCGCGGTGCCGGGCGAAAACCCCGGCGTCACGCGCGAAGGCGTCGGCGGGAGCGGCCAGGTAATCCGCGTCCTTCCCCGTGATTTTTTTGGACGGGACGGACATTCTGTCCATGCAAAGGCAGGAAGGGGAACGGGTCGCCCTAAAAATCGGAGGAGCGCGCGATTACGGGACGCGGCAGAACCCCGGGGCTCAGGAGGTCGGCCGTAATGGCCGCCGGACCCATACCGTACGATTCGAAAATTTCCTCGCGATTGCCGTGCAGAATCGCCTCGGAAGGAAAGGCGTAGGTTTTGAGATGTTTCGCGCCGATTTCGGGCGAGAGCCGCGCGCGGATGTACGCCGCGGCCGAGGCGTTTTCGTACGAATCCTCAATGATAATAAATCGTTCCACCCCGGCCAGAACCTTCTCGATCGCGTTCAGGTTCAGCGGGCGAATCCAGCGAACCCCGATCACTGTCGAAAGCACCGACTGCCGGTTACGAATTTCACGTTCGATTTCGATGCCCATTTCCCACATCACGCCGATGCAAACGATGCCCAGATTGCCGCCGGCCCCGTGCAGAACAGGCGCGGTGTTGCGAATGTCGGGCAGGTCGTCCAGGGAAGACCGGTCGGCGCTGGCCTTGGGGAACCGCACGGCGATCGGGCCGTCTTCGTCCGTTTCCATTTTTAATAAAATCGCGCGCAATTCACCCCCGGTGGCCGGGGCGAAAATGCGAATGTTGGGAATGGCCAGCAAAAAGCCCATGTCGTACAGGCCCTGGTGGGTTTCCCCGTCGGGGCCGACGCACCCGGCGCGATCGATCACCAGTCGCACCGGAAACTTCATGAGCGCCACGTCCTGGACGAGCTGGTCCAGGGCGCGGGTCAGAAACGTGGAATAAATACACAAAAACGGGACCATCCCGCCCGAAGCCAGAGCGCCCGCGAAACTCATGGAATGTTGTTCGGCGATGCCCACGTCGATCACGCGGTCGGGGAAGCGGTCGGCCATGGCCCGCAGTCCGCTGCCTTCAATCATGGCCGGTGTGATGGCCACCACGCGCCGGTTTCGTTCAGCCAGTTCGCCCAGTGTCAGGCCCACGATGTCGCTGAAGGAAATCTGCTCCTCCGCGATCGTTTTCTTTTTCATTCCCTCTTCGCGATTGAATACGCTCACCGCGTGGTAGTGAATCGGGTTATCCTCGGCGAAACTGTATCCCTTTCCTTTCTGGGTGAACACATGAATCAGGTTGGGCCCTTTGAGATGTACGACCTTATTCAAAACTTCGACGAGTTCCTTCACGTCGTGGCCGTCAACGGGACCGAAATACCGGAAGCCGAAGTCGGTGAACAACGACCCGGGCATGAGAAAATCTTTGAACGATTTCTCCACGCGGCGATAAAACAACTGCATGGCGGGCCCGATGACCGGGAGCCACATGCAGAACGTATACAACCATTTTCGCCAGCGATTATAAAACGGCGAAGTGATCAGGCGATTGAGATACAGATTGAGGGCCCCCACGTTCTGGGAAATGCTCATATCGTTATCGTTCAGGATCACGGTACAATCGGTCTTCGCGTGGCCGCCGTGGTTGAGCGCCTCAAAGGCCATTCCGCTGGCGATCGACGCGTCGCCGATGACGCACACGCAGGCATGGTCCAGGCCCAGCGCGTCGCGCGCCATGGCTTCACCCAGCATCTGCGAAATTGACGTACCCGCGTGGCCGGTATTGTACAGATCGTAGGGTGATTCTTCGCGTTTGGGGAAACCGGAAATCCCGCCCATGCGACGCACACGTTTGAGCGCCTCACGGCGACCGGTCAGGATTTTATGCGGGTAGGTCTGGTGACCAACGTCCCAGATCAATTTATCGCGCGGGGTCTCCAGAACATAATGCAGGGCCACCGTCAATTCGACGGCGCCCAGATTCGAAGCGAAGTGGCCGCCGATGTTCGATAGCGTATCGATGATATATTCGCGAATCTCAAAACTGACGCGCGACAGGTCGTCGGTGGAAAGCCGCCGCAGATCCGCCGGACTGCCAATGGTTTCGAGTAATGAATACCTGGACATCGTACTTGCCCCGTTTGGGGGACGGAAATTGTTTCCCGTCCCGCCCTCAGCCGGCCTTCGCGGCGAGACGGCCTTTTTTCAGGCCTTCCACGTCCGCGTCGTTCACCAGACCCATCAGTTCATAAATTCGAACCGGTTCGTTTTTGCCCTTCACTTTCACGAGATCAAGCTCGCGGGCGTATACTTTGTCTTTGACCAGTTCGTACGTGAATTCGGACAGACAGATTTTCACGCCGTAGGTTTTGGTGATCCCTTCCAGACGGCTGCCGAGGTTGACGGTATCGCCCATGACGGTGTAGTCCATCCGGTGGCTGGAACCCATGTTCCCTACGACCGCGAACCCGCTGTTCAGGCCGATCCCGATGTCGATGTTCGTAGTCCCGGAGCCTTTCCATTTTTCCTGGAGCTCTTTGAGCTTCCGGTATTGCGCGATGGAGGCCACGCAGGCGAAATACGCGTGCTGGTCGTTGGGGATCGGCGCGCCCCAGAAGGCCATGATGGCGTCCCCCATGTACTTGTCGATCGTGCCGCGGTACTGGATGATCAGCTCGGTCATTTCCGAAAGGTAATCGTTCAGCAACTGGACCAGTTCTTCCGGGCTTAACTTTTCCGAAATCGTGGTAAACCCGCGCACGTCCGAAAAGAACACGGTAATTTCTTTTTTGGCCCCGCCAAGGGCGATGGCCTCGGGATTCGCCAGCAATTCGTCCACGACGTCCTGGGATACGAATTTGGAGAAGGTGTTCCGAATGAACTTAACGTTTTCCTCTTCCGTCAAGACCCGGAAGCCGATGAACCCGACCATGATGAACAACTGTTCGATAACCACCGTCGGGAAAACATGGATGATGTTCAAGTAATCGAAGGTGACGTACAACGTGAGCAGCGAGTACACCGCGGCGATCAACAACGCCAGGACGAAACTCATCCAGGTCGGCACACGCGGTTGGTACAGGCCCATGATGATGCCGATCACCAGCAGAATCAAAAGGTTTACCAGCGGCGGCGCGTCTTTGATAAAATCCTGTTCGAGCATCGTATTGAGCGCGTAGGCGTGGTGTTCGATTCCCGCCATGTCCCCGTACGGCGAAAGGTGCATGTCCTTCGCGGTGCCGACCCCGGTGGCGTAGTACATGGCGGTCAGAATGATCTTGTTTTCGAAGTTCTGCGCGGCCGCGGCCGAATCCATTCGGTTCGTTTCCAGTAACTCTTTAAACTTGAAACAGTAGCGTCCGCCGCGAAAGTTGATGGCCATCTGGCCGCGGCGGTTGATCGGGATGATTACCGTACGATCAGCGTTCGGTTTGGCCATGATATCGACCGTTTGTTGTTCGAACGTTTCTGAATTAAATTTCTGAAAAGTACGCTCCGGGATGTTTTTGAGCGTAATCGTTCCGCGCAGCCAGTCGACATCCACGTCGCGGCGCACGTCGATTCCATAGTATTCGGCGATTACGATCAAATCGATCCCGGCGAAAAATTCGTCGTCCACATCCGGGTTGTAGTCGGGCTGGGTGGCGCGTTCTTCGTTACGCAGGCGGACGACCAGCGGCACGTGCCGATTCAGACCCGTGTCTTCGTTTTTGAGAATATTCGCGTAACCGAGATTGTCCAGTTCGCCGGCCACTGCGGCTACCGTTGGCAGCGGGAGTTTGGCCCAGATTTCGCCGTAGGATCCGTGTTTTACGCTGGTCAGTTTGCTTTTTTCGCGCAACACCGCCATCCGTTCATCGTAATTGACGATGTACGCCCGAGCCTCGTCGGTCGTTTCCATCGGGTAGTCACTCAGGACCGTGTTTTCGGCTTTTTTCACGGCCTCGGCCAGGACATCCACCTGGTTTCGGAGCGGTTTCCCGGCCATGGGCGTGCAGGTGAAGAGCGAACCGCAGTAGTTCCCGCCGTACACGCCCTTGTTATCGACGAAGCTAATGTCAAAGAGTACGATGCTGTTTTTCGCGCCGGAAAGCGTGGTCACCAGGTTCGCGTAGTGCGCCCAGTCCAGCGGCCAGTTGCCCTGGCTTTCCTCGATCGTCTTATTCGAGATACCGACGATTTCAATATCGTCCCGTACCCCGGGCGGATTGGGAGCGAAAACACCGATCTGCTGTCCTGATTCGTCGTACGGTGCTTTACAGTACTGCAGACCGCTCCCTGGATGAAAACTGGCGCCGGGATTACGGAGGACCGAAAAACGCGTGGAAACAAAAATTTCCTCAAAGGTATTGAAAAACGGAACTTTCACCAGCAAAATTGAAAACAAAAAACTGACGAGCACGCCGATCATGAGCGCGCCGTAATTGTTTTTGTCGAAGCCCTGCATGTTCAGAAGGTGAAAGACGAACATGGAGGCGATCACCATGAAAAAGAAAGAATGCCACAGGAAAAATGTATACAGATCCGGCGCCAGAGATCCCAGCGGGGGGATGATGGATTGAACCGCGAAAAAGACGGAATCGGGGGCGGAAGAATAAACTACGATGTAAACGACCATCGTCAGGATGAACAGACCCAGCCAGAAAAAATCGCGCTTACTCCATTCTTTGCTGTCTTCCGCGCGCAGGCGATCGAAGTTCAGGATTGCCAGGCAGATGAAGGTCAGTCCGGGCAGAAGCGTAAAATAAACTTCCCGAAAAAATTCGATCATCGCCGAGAAGGCGGGAATGCCGAGGGGTTCGAAAACCGACGCGATAAAGGTGCTGAATGCGCTCTGTTCGTCGGGAAAATCTACCTGAAACGAGATGTAAAGCAGCGCGGGCAGGATAAAAAATAGCGCCGCCGTCGCGATGAGAATTAAACGGGCTGTCTTCTGCATGGAGGAAAGGGTTTCATCCGGCCCTGTAAGTTACAACACTTTTTCTCAAGAATCGGCCCTTCCCATGGGCGATCCGAGTGCTTCCACGAAGGCACTCGTGGTCTCGCGCAGGCGGCCGGCCGCGCCCCCGGCCAGTTCCTCAATGATCCGGTGGTGCAGCGAACCGACGATCACCCCGTCCACGATCGATTTCAGTTCCCTGACCTGGTCGGGCCTGTTGATCCCGAAACCCGCCAGGACCGGCAACTTCGACCCGGTGCGCACCCGGCGAATGCTCTCGGCCAGGTCGGGGGGCAGTTCCTGGCGTTCGCCGGTCACACCGTAACTCGTTACGTAATACAGAAAGCCGCGGCCGTGCTTGCAGATCCCGCGAAATCGGCGTTCACCGGTATTGGGGGTGACCATGAGAATCTGGGCGATGCCGAGCGGTTCGGCAAGGAAGCGGAGTCGCTCCGCTTCAGGCTGGTCGAACGGCAGGTCGGGCAGAACCAGGCCCCGGATTCCGGCGTCCCGACAGGCCGTCAGAAACCGCAACAGGCCGTCGCCTTCTCCCGGCCCCCCCGCGAATCCGCGCATGACGGGATTGAGGTAGGACAAAAAAATCAGGGGGATTTCGGGCCTGGCGGCGTGGATTCGCCCGGCAGCATTTAAAACATTTTCAAGCGAAAAATCTGGCCGGGCGAGGGCGCGCACCATCGCGGCCTGAATCACCGGTCCGTCCGCGGTCGGATCCGAAAAGGGAATACCCAGTTCGATCAAATCGGCGCCCGCGTCGATCATGCCCAGGGCGAACTCCACCGTCGCGTCGAAGTTCGGGTCCCCCACGGTCAGATAGGGCATGTACACCGGTCGACCGCGCGTTTGGCGGCGTTGAATGTAATCCGCTAAAGAGTCCATAGGATTAGTGCGCGGACGCGTGTCCCCTTTTGAAGCGCATGACCTCGGCCACGTCTTTATCGCCCCGCCCTGAAAGATTGACCAGGATCCGGCTCTTCGGCCCGAGCTTTCGCGCGAGGTCCTTCGCGTACGCGAGCGCGTGCGACGATTCGAGCGCGGGAACGATACCCTCCGCCGAGCAGAGTTCCTCGAACGCGTTCAGGGCGTTTTGATCGCTTACCCGAACGTACTCCGCCCGGCCCGACCGGGCGAGGTACGCGTGCTCCGGACCGACACCAGGGTAATCGAGCCCCGCCGAAACGCTGTGGACTTCCTTGATCTGACCTGAGGCGCCCTGGATAAAAAGCGAACGCGCGCCGTGGAAGTAACCAGGTTCGCCAAAAGTGATGCTGGCGGAGTTTTCGCCCGGTTCGTCGCCGCGTCCGCCCGCTTCCACACCGATGAGTCGCACTTTTTTATCTTTCAAGAATCCGTGAAAGATCCCGATCGCGTTGGACCCGCCGCCCACGCAGGCCAGTACCGCGTGCGGCAGGTGGCCGGTTTGTTTTTTGAATTGTTTACGCGCCTCTTTGCCGATCACTTTTTGAAAATCGCGCACGAGCGTCGGGAACGGATGCGGCCCGATGATCGAGCCGATGATGTAGTGCGTGTCACCCACGTTTTTGGCCCAGTCGCGCATGGCCTCGTTCGTGGCGTCCTTGAGTGTGCCGCTCCCCGAAGTGACCGGGATCACTTCCGCGCCCAGCAACCGCATGCGGTCCACGTTCAGAGCCTGGCGGCGCGTATCTTCCGCGCCCATGTACACTGTGCAGCGAAAACCGAATTTCGCCGCGACCGTGGCCGTGGCCACGCCGTGCTGCCCCGCCCCCGTTTCGGCGATGACCCGCGTCTTGCCCATGTAGCGGGCCAGCAGGGCCTGCCCCACGGTGTTATTGATTTTATGCGACCCGGTATGATTCAGGTCCTCGCGTTTGAGGTAAATACGGGCGCCCCAGCGTCCACTGAGGCGGTCCGCGAAGGTCAGGAGCGATGGCCGTCCGTTATAATCGCGGAAGAGAGTTTCAAGTTCTCTTCTAAATTTTTTTTTCTTTTTCAGGCGAAAATAAACTTCTTCCAGTTCATCGAGCGCCGGGATGAGAATCTCGGGGCTGTAGCGGCCGCCGAATTCCCCGAAAAATCCTTTAATGGATGCGCTCATAACCCGCCTCAGCTGAATTTCATCTTTTTTCGCAAACTGGCGCCCAGTTCGTCCACCAGTTCACGCGCCCTGCGCGCGATTTCGACAGGAGTCCCGGTGATCTCTTTTTTTTCGTTCGTGGAACGGATCAGAACTTCCACGACGCCCTGTTCCAGGTAGTTTTTTCCCGCGGTCAATCGGATCGGAAACCCGATCAGGTCCGCGTCGTTGAATTTCACGCCCGGACGCAGATCGCGGTCGTCCCAGAGGACGTCGTTCTGTTCGGCGCGCAGGGCCTCATACAGCTCTTCCATTCTGGCCAGTTCATCGGGTTGTTTGGCGATGCTCACCAGAACCATTTCGAAGGGAGCGGCGGGGACCGGAAACGCGATCCCGTTCTCGTCGTGGTTCTGTTCGATGATGGCCGCCAGAGTGCGATTGACGCCGATGCCGTAGCAGCCCATGGTCGGGGTGAACCCTTTCCCGTTTTCGTCCAGAACCTGGATTTCGAAAGCTTTCGCGTATTTATCGCCCAGTTTAAAAATATGGCCGACTTCAATGCCTTTTTTTTCTTCCAGAACCCCATCGCCGGCGGGTGAGGGATCGCCCGCCACCGCCAGGGCCAGGTCGACGGTTTCCAGATGGCCTGGCTGCCAGCCTTTCGCGTGATAATCTTTTTCGTTGGCGCCGATCACGTACGCCCCGGAAAATTCAGCCGGGTCGGTGGCCCCGTAAATCGACCGGTCCCAGAAAACCCTGACCGACGGATCCAACCCCGCGGGCCCGATGTATCCGCCGGCGCTGCCCAGCTTCGCGATCGTCTCCGCGCTGGCCGGGGCCAACAGGGTCGCGCGCGTCGCCCGCATGAGTTTTACCTCGTTCACCTGGCGATCGGCGCGCAGACAGACAGCAACGGGTTTTCCGTCCGCTTCGTAGAGTACGGTTTTTAAGATTTCGTTCGGACGCACACCCAGGAAATTCGCCACCGCTTCGATCGTGGCCGTACCCGGAGTGTGAATTTTTTCCAGGGCGGCCTGGGCGCCGGACCGGCCGTCCCCTTCGGCTATCTTTTTCGCAAAATCTGATTTTGATGACTTTTTAGCGGTTTTTTTAGCCGTTTTATTCGCGGCCGGCTTTTGCGCCGCGCCTGTGTAAATTACGGGGGTTTTTTCCTGGTTGCCGGCGTACTGACCGCCCGTGGATACCAGGAGCGTTTCCTCGCCGATTTCGGAGGGTACCATGAATTCCTCGGAGGCCGAGCCGCCCATGGTACCGGTGTCCGCTTCCACGGGGATCGTCTCCAGGCCCAGGCGCGCGAAGATGCGGCGGTAGGCCACGCGCATGGCCTGGTAGCTCCGGTCCAGACTCTCGTCGTCACGGTCGAAGGAATAGGCGTCCTTCATACAAAATTCGCGTGAACGCATAACACCAAAGCGCGGGCGAATTTCATCCCGGAACTTGGTGTGAATCTGGTAAACCGTTCTGGGCAGGTCGCGATAGGAACGCAGGACCCCGGACAGCAGTTCCGTGAACGATTCCTCATGCGTGGGTCCCAGTACGTTTTCGGCCTGGTGCCGGTCGGTGAGCCGGAACATCTCCGGGCCCATCGTATCCCAGCGCCCGGAACGACGCCAGAGCTCGGCCGGAGTGAGGATCGGCAACTGAAACTCGAGGGCCCCCGCCGCGTCCATTTCCTCCCGGATGATCCGTTCCACTTTGCGAAACGAACGCAGGCCCATCGGCAGCATATGATACAGGCCGGCCCCCAATTTTTTAATGAGGCCCGCGCGCGTCATCAGCACGTGGGACGAAACCACCGCGTCTCCCGGAGTTTCGCGAAGGGTATAAATGAGAAATTTCGATGCGCGCACGTTAGAAACTAAAAACGAGTAATGTATCTTTGTACAGAATTAACAGACCCAGGAACAGGAGCACGGAAAGCCCGAATTTGTAAATCGTTTCCATGATGCTGATCGGCAGCGGCCGCCCGGCGATCGCCTCGTACAGGAAAAAAACGATGTGCCCGCCGTCCACCACCGGGAATGGTAATAAATTCATCACCATGAGCGCGATGGAAATCGCGGCGATCAGATGCAGGTATTCCTGGAAGCCGGATTTCACGACGACCCCGGCCACGCCCATCATACCGACCGGGCCCATGGCGCTGTCGTAAAAGGAAATTCGTCCCGAAAACAGTTTTCCGAAAAAAGCCGGGTAAATCAGGATATTATCAACCGTATCACTCCAGGCCGAATTCAGGACATCCATAAAACTATCGTGCCGGGGCAGGTATTCGCTTTCGATCCGGCGACCCGGCGGAAAGCCGAACAGACCGATGGGCACGGCGCTTACAATCGCCGAATAATCGCGGTCAGCGATGCGCACGGCCGCGGGCAGCGGGACCGGATAACGCCGCGCGATTTTCTGGAACGAGCCGGCGGGCTGGTTATCGAAAAACAGCTCACCCAGCGCGCGCTGGTTCTCGGGCACGTGCGACATGAGCATCTGATCGGGCACGGGTCGGTTGTATTTCAAATCGCGGACCTCGCGTAGCGTGACCCGGTATTCATCCGCGGAAACCGGGATGCGAACGATTTCCTCACGGGTCACCCAGGGCGCCAGCCAGGGCACAGCCTGGCGACGCACCAGGACTTCCACTTCCTGGCCGTGGTGTCTGCCGAGCAATTCCTGTAATTCAAGGACCGAGGACGTGCGGACTCCGGCGACCGCCAGGATGACATCCCCGTCATCCAGGTACGGCAGGGCTTTGAGGCCGGTGGGCGGCGCCGCGTCGCTGAACAGAGTCGAAATGCGATAGGACCAGACGTCCTTGAACGCGTAGTCGACCTCAAGATAACTCTCACCTGGTGGCCGCAGGCCGATGAACGCCGTTCCGGAGGGCAGAACCTCCGGAGTGACCTTGAGCGTTTTTACCTGACCCGCGCGTTCGATTTCAATCTGTAAAGGTTTGCCGCTGGAGAGCGCCGTCAGCTTTTTAATATCGTAAAAACTTTTGATGGGGGTGCCATCGATCGACTTCACCACGTCCCCATTCTGAAGTCCGTCGCGTGCGGCCGGAGCGTCCGCGTCGTTTTCCCAGAGTTGAACTCTGGGTGCAAGAGGACCGGAAATAGAATGTAAAAGTACAAAAACCGCGAAACCGAGAAACAGATTGAAAAGCGGCCCGCCGAGCACCGGGATGATTCGTTTCAGGGGGTGAACGGCCAGAAAACCGCCGGGCACGCTCTGCACGGCAGGGTCCTGGAAATCATCGCCGTAAAATTTTACGTAACCGCCGAAGGGAAACGCGGTAATCTGCCAGGTGGTCACGCCGATCTTTTTTTTCCAGATCCCGCGACCGTACCCGATGGAAAAGATTTCCGCCTTAACACCGACGAGCAGTCCGAACAGGTAGTGGCCCAGTTCATGGATGAAGATGCAGATGCCGAGCATGAAGGCTCCGCCGAGGATCAAAAATGTCATAGTACTGCCCCGGTCGATTGGTTCATGATATTCCCCGGAGTCGCCCGGCTTCGCGTGATGGGTCTAACAGTTTTGTCAGCACCCTGCTAATGTAACCGCGAACTACCGGGACGGCCCGCGTATTTCCCCGGAAAAATCAGGCGCCGAGACCCGTCAGGGATTCAGCGGTCAGGGCCCGGGCCCGGGCGTCCGCTGCCAGGTACAGACCCAGTTCGGTTCCCGATTCAATCGACATGCGATCAAGAACCATCTCCAGCAGTACGGGTATTTCCGTAAATTGAATATTCCCGGCCAGGAAGAGGGCCACGGCTTCTTCGTTGGCGGCGTTCAAAATGGCCGGGGCGGTACCGCCGCGCATGCCGGCCTGCCGGCAGATCGCGAACCCCGGGTACTTATCAGGGGAAACCGGTTCGAAAGCGAGCGGCTCCCAGGTTTCAGGTTCGGTGGCCGATGGGTGGGCGGCAGGAACCGGCGCGGGGTAAAACAAACAATGGGCCACGGGAAATACCATATCCGGGCGGGACGCGCAGAGTAAAAAACCGCCGTCCACGGTCGCGACGATTCCGTGCACATGGCTCGATTTGTGGATCAGGACCCCCAGTTGATCGTAATCGACCCCGAACAGGTAACGCGCTTCGATCAATTCCAGGCCCTTATTGATCATCCCCGCCGAATCGACCGAAATTTTGGGACCCATTTTCCAGGTCGGATGATTGAGTACTTCGGCCCGGGTAACCTCCTTGAGAGCGGCGGCCTGCAGATCCCGGAAGGGCCCACCCGAGGCTGTCAAAATCAAACGGCGCACGTGTTCGCGCGGCAGGCCCAGCAAAAGTTGAAAAATCGCGTTGTGTTCGGAATCGACCGGGAGCACCACCGGTCGCTGCTCGACCGGAAGGCGGGCGATTCTGTCGGCGATCACGGGCCCCGCCGTCACCAGGGTTTCTTTGTTGGCCAGGGCGATTTTCAGCCCGCGTTCCACCGCCGCAAGAGTGGCCCGGATGCCGCAGGCGCCCACGACAGCGGTCAAGACCGTATCACAACCGGCGTCGGCCGCGGCTGCGATGATCTCTTCGAGTCCCTCTTCTCCGCGAAAAAAACGTACGCCCGGGAAGAGACCGCGCAACTCCGCTACTTTTTCGTCAAAAACAACCTCGGAAGAAATCGTGGCGAATGCCGGTCGCAAGGTGCGTAAGATACCGATCAGAACATCGACCGCGGAATGAACGCTCACCCCGACCAGTTCGATATCGGGATTGGCCGCGATAAAACGCAGCGTGGTTGAACCGACCGAACCGGAAGCGCCGAGCACCAGCAGGCGCCGTGTTGGCCGGGCCGCTTCGTGGTTGGTGATACTCTGGCTGGGGAGCATGGGGCCAGTTTTACAGGGGGAAACCGGCCACCTGTTTGAAATAAAAGTAATAATAACCGAGCGGAAACGTGAAAAGCATGGCATCGATCAAATCAAGGACGCCACCGTGCCCCGGGATCAGCGAAGCCGAGTCTTTGGTCTTCGCGTCGCGTTTGAGCGCGCTTTCCGCCAGATCGCCGAATACGGAAATAATCGAAAGTACGATCGAAAGCAGGCCGACCTCCAGGGTGTTCATGGGAATCACCTGACCGGAAAAATACTGCCAGCCGAAAAAAAAGCCGATGCCCACAATTACGGAGAAGACCAGCCCGCCGACGTACCCTTCGTACGTTTTGCGCGGCGATACCTTCAATCCCGCGTTATGTTTTCCGAACCAGCGCCCGGCGAAGTACGCCCCGGCGTCCGTGCCGATGGTAATGAGGGCCACAAGCACGATGTAAAAAATGCCGTGTTTAAACCCAAACGTGAGCAGCGCGTGACCGAGCGGCAGAACCACATACAACACACCGAGAAAAGTGGTGCCCACTCCATAGGTCGTTCCGTCCAGGGGGCGGAACAGGAGGTGGTGCGAGAGCGTCAGGATCAGGAGCACCACCAGTAAAAACGGCACCAGGCTTGTGCGCGGATAAAACAGGGCGGCGAAGGCCCGGTGGGTTTCCGGAAGGGAGCCGAAGGGCACATGATCCTGGAAGGTCAAAAATTGCGCGTAGAACGCAAGGACAATCAGAAATGCGAAAAACAACCCGCCGGAACGGAAGGGCGACCCGTCCAGGCCGCGGTTGACCAGCGAATAAAACTCGAAGACGCCCGCGATTACCGCCACAAGGACCAGCAGGAGCGGCATGATCCAGACGTACCCGTCGTAAGCCAGAACGAGGATGACGACGCCTCCGATGGAGAAACCCGAAATGAGACGTTTGGTTGTTTCGTTCATAATAAAAAACCGCGCCGGGACCCGGGGACCGGATCAATGCGTCCACCAACGCCCGGCCATGCAAATCCGGCCAGTACGTTTCGGGAACGCGCGGCCGATTTCAGCCCTGGTCCTCGGCCAGCACGATCAGTTCGTCTTCAGGTAAAAGTCGCAACGAGAGCGTACGGGGTGGAATTATATGCAGGCCGAGGTTTTTTTCCGCGTCTTTTTCCTCTGCCCGGATGCGCACCCCGAAGCAGGTTTCGCCGCGGGCGGTCGCCGCCATGATACAATCGGCATAGGTGACCTGGCGACCCCCGGCCATTCCCTCGAAATACAGATCCGCGCGCTTGAGATAGATTTCACTGCCCTCGGGCGAAAACAGGTCGTTGTAAACCTCCATCACCGAAGGGGATTGCGATACCTGCGCGATCATCCGGGAAACGAATTGATTGGAAATCAGGAAGTCTTTCACCCCGGTTTCCCGCACGAGTTCCGTGTTATCGGAGTCCATGATCTCGGTGATAATTTGCGTCCTGGCGGCCTTACCCGTTTTTTTGGTCTCGGCCTGTAGAATTTGCCGGAAGCGCAGCAGGAGAGCGATCGTGCCCGCATCCACTTCTTCCGAATTATCCCCGTCCCGCGCCAGGATGATGACGCTGTCGTACGTCCAGGGCTGGACCGTTTCGACTACCCCCTGACCGTACGGATCGGCCTGGATCAGACGCATCGTCAGCTCCGGAAAATTCTGGCGAATGCGACCGTGCTGCGCTCTGATCTCATCGGTAATTTCACCGACCATACTATCAATCGAAGACCCTTTCAGAACGTACTTTGCGTATTCTTCGATGATGATCGCGCTTTTCGTATTCCAGCCGACGATGAGCTGCCGGTCCACGGGAACCGCGGCCTTCCTGCCCGTTGCATTCATTTTTTTGAATTCGGTGACCGGAGCCGAATGAAAACGGATGGCCGAATCATCCTCGGCCAGGACCACGGCCTCGTCCGCGCCCGCGGGACGAAAATCCCCCGCCGGGTTGATGAGCATCTGTCCGTTCGCGAGGCGAAAACCGAGAACGGCCGTTTTCAAAAAACGTTGCTGGATTTCCAGAAAAGTGAGGGCACCCCAGCCCGCTTCGGGCCGGTATAAATAAAATTCATTACCTTCGAACCCGACCAGGTTTGAGTATACGACCGCAAGGCCGGAGGTGCGCGAAGTTTGCACGAGCAATTTCGACAGAATGGAGCGTTCATCCAGCGTGGTAACTTTACCGGGTACGATATTCTCCGCGATGGAACGATTCCATTCGAAGTGGAGTTCCGCCACGATGCTCGGAACATCGCCTTCGGTGCCGGCCACGACGGCCATGATCGACTTTAGAACGCGCGCGTCGGCCACGGCGCGAATTTCCGCGGGGTCCGAGGAACGCGCCTCGTTCATGACAACGACAGACCGCGCCCGCCCGACGCGCATACGCCGCAGAGTCGCCAGGCGGGATGTGGAACCGGAGCGAGTAATAAAACGTGTGCTTTTTCGATCGGAAATATTTTCCGCGATGAAATCATCCATCTCCTCTTTTTCACGTTCGGCGAGGATCGCGACGGCGGCGTCCCGTTCGGACTCGTTGCCAATGATCAATTCCTCAAGGATATCCGCGATCCGTTCGTTCCAACCGAGGATCAACGTGTGACCGTTTTCGAGTACCGCGCTTTTCCCTTTCCGGAGCGCTTGAATCTTCGCGTCGAACTGGTTCGTGATAAAGGCGACCAAACTCGAAAAAATGATCAGACCGAAAAAAATTGTGGTAATGCCGACGACTTTCCCGGACCAGCTTGCGTCGCCATCTTCGGCCACGGCTCCCGCGTCGGATATTTGAAGAAAGACCCGCCAGAGAATGTCCCCCGTTTCACCGAGGGATTCATCCGGAAGGAACATGGTGGCCAGCACTCGCACGGTACCCATGACAACAAACGCGAGGAGCGAAAGAAACATGAGGGCGGAGAAGACGGCGAGTCCTCCGCGAGCCATAAAGTTATCGATGGCGTAGCGAACCCGCTGACCGAAGGTGGTTTTCATGATTTATTCGGAGAACGGCGTGGCAATCCGTCCATCCTTTTTTTGGATCACGCCGACTCAAAGGCCGCCAAAACGGCGTTTGCGACCCTGGAACCAGAGGAGAGCGGTTACGAGTTCCGTTTCGTCAAAATCGGGCCAGAACGTTTCCGTGTAATAAATCTCAGCGTAAGCGATTTGCCAGAGCAGGAAGTTCGAAACCCGAAACTCGCCACCCGGCCGAACTAACAAATCGACGGGAGCGAGCGGATAGGTATATAAAAATCGTTCGAATTCTTTCTTTTTAACCGGCGCGTTCGCCTGGCGATTTTTTCCGGCGCGCCCGAGATTCAGGCGCGTGCGAATCAGGGCCGAGGCTGCGTGCAAAATTTCATCGTGTGAGCCGTAGTTGACGCAAAAATTCGCCGTCAGCGCCCGGCCCTGGGCAGTCCGTTCAATTACATTTTCAATCCGTTTGCGGCTGCGCGAAGGCAGGCCGGCCAGATCGCCGGAGGCCACGATTTTAATACCTTTTTTTAGAATCCGTTCCAGGCGTTTTTCGAAAAATTCGTCCATCAAAGACCAAATGGCGCGCACTTCTGACGCGGGGCGTTTCCAGTTTTCGGTGCTGAACGCGTACAGGGAAACCTGGGGAATTCCGAGCGTGATAAAAAAATCGATAAGACGATCGAGGGCCTCCCCGCCGGCCCGGTGCCCCTCCGAACGGGACAGGCCGCGCGCCTTCGCCCAGCGCCCGTTGCCGTCGAGGATGATCGCCACATGGCGCGGGAGTTTTTTTTTGTCCAGCTTCGCCAGGCCTGGCGGAGGAGGTTCGGATGGTTTGTCGCGTGGCATGCCAGGTTTCGGTGCGGAGTCGAGTCCCCCGGCACCCGGTTCGACGCCTGTTTCAGAGCGTCAGGATATCCTGCTCTTTCGCCGCGGCCAGGTCGTCCGCTTTTTTGATAAAACTGTCCGTGAGTTTCTGGATTTCATTCTGGGCGTTTTTAATATCGTCCTCGGAAAATCCGTGGTCCTTGAGCTTTTTGATCTGATCATTCCCATCACGGCGAATGTTTCGAATCGAGACGCGAGTTTCCTCGGTCCGTTGTTTGACGGTCTTCACCAGTTCTTTGCGGCGTTCTCCGGAAAGTTCCGGGAGAATCAGACGAATGACAATCCCGTCGTTCTGCGGCGTGAGCCCCAGGTCTGATTTTTGAATGGCCTTTTCGATTTCGCTCATCGCGCTTTTATCGAACGGCGAAATCAAAATCATGCGCGCCTCGGGAATCGAAATCGAGGCCAGTTGTTGCAGGGGCGTGGGCGCGCCATAGTATTCTACCTGTAAGTGTTCTACCATTCCGGGAGCCGCCCGGCTGGAGCGAATATTCACCAGATCGCGCTGAAAGGACTCCAGGCTTTTGGCCATACGTTCCTCGGATTCGAGCTCGATTTCTTCCAGGCTCATTTCTTCGGCGTTCTCAGGCATACTGCACTCCTTCCTGAGAGGTAATCCAGGTCCCCACGTCGCCGCCGGCGATCAGATCTTTGAGATTCTGGCTTTTGAAAATGTCGAACACGATGATCGGCAGATCGTTTTCCATACAGAGCGCGAGCGCGGTCTGGTCCATGACCCGCAGTTGCCGCGAAATCGATTCCATGTACGAAACGCGCGCGAAACGCCGGGCCGACTGGTTGCGCCTTGGATCGTCGTCGTACACGCCGTCGACTTTCGTGGCCTTGAGCAGAACCTGGCAGCCGACTTCCACCGCCCGCAGCGCCGCGGTGGTATCTGTGGTGAAGTAGGGATTGCCCGTGCCGCCCGCGAAAATCACGATGCGGTTTTTTTCAAGGTGGCGCATGGCCTTGCGGCGAATATAACCTTCCGCCACCGATTTCATTTCGATGGCGGTTTGCACCCGGGTGATGATGTCGGTTTTTTCGCAGGCATCCTGTAAGGCGAGGGCGTTGATCACCGTGGCCAGCATGCCCATGTAGTCGCCCGTGGCGCGGTCGATGCCGTGGGCCGCCGCTTCGTTTCCACGTAAGATATTGCCGCCACCGATGACGACCGCCACGCGAATCCCCGCGCGATGGCAGAGTTTGATCTGCTCGGCCACGCGGCTGACCCGGTTAAAATCAAGGCCGGGCTTCCCTTCCTGCGTAAATGCTTCTCCGGAAAGTTTCAGGAGAATACGTTTGAAAGGGAAATCCCCCATTGTGTCAACCTACCTGGTATCTGACGAAACGCCCGACGGTGATGTTTTCACCGAATTTCGCGATGGCTTCCTTGAGAACATCGTCCACCGTTTTTTTGGGCTCTTTGATAAAGGGCTGCTCCAGCAGGCAGACTTCCGAGTAATATTTCTTGAGCTTGCCAGGCACGATTTTTTCGATCTGCTCGGGCGATTTGCCTTCCTGTTTCAATTGCTCGGCGATGATAACGGCTTCTTTGTCCAGGGCCGTTTTGTCCACGTCATCGGCCGAAAGGTACAGCGGGCTGGCCGCCGCGATCTGCATGGCGATTTCGCGACCAAGGCTTTCGAATTCCGCGTTGCGTGACACGAAATCCGTCTCGCAGTTGAGCTGAACCAGAGCCCCAATCACGCCGTCGCCGTGGATATAGGCGATCACGCGACCCTGCGATGTTTCGCGCGCGCTACGTTTGGCGGCTTTTGCCAGGCCTTTTTTGCGCAGTTCCTCAGCCGCTTTTTCGATATCGCCCTTGAATTCAACGAGGGCGTTTTTACAATCCATCATGCCGGCTCCGGTTAAATCGCGGAGCTTTTTGATTTCGTCGGGTTTTACCGCACCACCCCCCGCGGCGGGGGCTGCGGCCGCCGGGGCGGCCTTTTCCGCTTTCGTGGCCGGGGCGGCCTTCGCTGCTGGCGCCGGCGCTTTTTCAGCGGGGTTCTTTTCTGCTTTTTTGCTTTTTTTGGTCATACTGATTCCGTCAGGGTTCAGGCTAAATTACGCGCCCGCGGCGGGGGCGGCGCCTTCCGCCGGTGCTGCCGCTGCCCCGGCCGCTGTGGCGGCATCTTCGGGTTCGGCGGCTTTTTCGGCGGTCAGGAGCGCCAGTTTCGCGGCGTCTTCGTCGGGAATGAATTCGCCCGATTCATCGTACTCGCCTTTGTATTGCAAGGAGGTGGTCGCGATTGAATCCGCGTCGAGCGTGGCATCGTCGTCCGTGAATTGCGCCGCGGCTTCCACACCCTGGGTGCCTTCGATCACCGCGTTGGCCATCGTCTGTAAAAACAGGGAAATGGCGCGGATCGCGTCGTCATTGCCGGGGATCGGATAATCGATCAGGCGCGGGTTGCAGTTCGAATCCACGACCGCGAATACTTTGATGCCCAGTTTGCGGGCTTCCTGAATGGCGATCGCTTCTTTACCCGGATCAATCACAAACAGAATATCCGGCAGGGATTGCATATCCTTGATGCCGTCCAGGTTCTTGCGCAGTTTTTCAAGTTCGCGCGAAAGTTCCAGGGTTTCTTTTTTGGTCATGCCACCCAGTTCGGCGCCTTCGTCACCTTCCAGCATGGCTTCCAGGCGTTTCATGCGGGCGATCGATTTTTTGACCGTGGCCCAGTTGGTGAGCAGTCCGCCCAGCCAGCGGTTATTGACGTAAAACATGCCGCAACGCTGCGCTTCCCGTTCGATGGCGCCGCGCGCCTGCTTTTTTGTACCGACGAACAGGACTTTTTCGCCGCGGTGCGCGAATTCGCGCAGGGCTTCGTACGCCTGCTTGGCCATCTGCACTGTTTTTTGCAGATCGATGATGTGGATACCGTTGCGCGCGGTAAAAATATAGGGGGCCATCCGGGGGTCCCATTTCCGGGTCTGATGGCCGAAGTGGACACCTGCTTCGAGCAGGTTTTTCATACTGATCGTTGACATCTAATCACCGCCTTTCTTATATAAGAAGTAAACGGCCAGAACCAGTCCCAAAAGACCGGCAGGGGTGAGCCGCACTTCCAGATTTTTTATTAAATAAAAGTTTTCGATCCGCAACCAATCACCGGTCAGGCCGATGTCAAAGAACGCGGTCTGGAGCATGTGATCCAGAAACGAACCGACTACGGTCCCGGCGAACAGTCCGATGAAGGCCACCACCAGAACAAAACTGATGGAGAACTTCCCCATACGGGCGCCCAGAAAACCCCCGGCAAAACGCCAGACACGGCGAAATGCCAGAATTCAGTCAGAGTTTTAACGAGGAAGGGGCAGTCAAGGAATATCTGGAAAAGGCGTATAAACCGTGAACCGCGGTCGCATTTCGGGAGTCTAATCGTCGGACACAGGTTGACAGCCTGGAAAAGTTCGCCTGAAGTGCCGTTTCTGGAGGAAAATTTATGAAGTCGCTGTCTATGATATGCCAGGGAACGCTCGCGATTGCCGCCTTCGGTTTTTTTTTCCTGCTGAGCCCGGAGGGACTGCGGGCGGACGGCTGTTACATCTGTAGCGGCCAGCCCAATACGTACGTAAAATATTCGGGCGACGACAGCGGCGCCAAGCGAACCGCGGCCCAGAATTGCGGCTGCACGGTTTCCGGTACAACCAGCAGTTGTAACGCGGCGAATTATAAAATCCTCTGCACCGTACAGGCGCAGGTGCCGAACCAATCGTTGATGGCGGTGAAAGCTCCCGCCTGCCGCACCCCGCAAAGTTGAGCAGGCCTTATTCGATCCATCACTACGGGCTGGTAATTCGAATCATTTGATCCGCATCACCCAGACTACGGACATATTGACCGGCCTGGTTTCGGTTGCTACGCGGGCGGTTCCGTGGTTGCCGGTAATCGGATCGCCTTTAAAGTTGCGATTCCAAAAAACACCGGCTCCAACGAAATTGATGTCCGTGGCCACATCGCCGCTCTGATCGTGGACGTCGACACCAGCGTGATGATGACCCTGGAAGGCATCCATCTGACCTGTCCCGGAGGTCGTAGACCCCCTGAGGAACATCTGGAACTTCCCGGTTGTTCCAGGGCTGTCGGCGCCCGCGGCGTCCCCGTTTAGATTGGGCGCCGTCATTCCATTAAAAGGCGATTCCGTATCATTGATAACCTGACCGTTACATTCGATCCAGCCGTCGGTAAGCGTTAGGCTTCCGGTGTAATTCTTATGCCACGCCATAATGCCCCCGATCGGGGCCGCACGGTTCTTTAAGAAGTCGAAATTTTCGTTTATTTTTGCTGCTGAAACAAGTTCCCCGGCCTGGAAGCTGGTCAGAGCCTGGCCGATCAAAACGGTCGCGACGCTAAAAAAAGCAAAGATAATCCCTGCAGATAAACCGAAGAGCGCTCCCTGTCTGACAGTCCTCATACAAATAGAAACTTAAGAGAACGAGGGCAAAGTCAAGCGGAAATAATCTTGTTCTAAATTCCAGAATCTAAATAATACTCAAATTTTCTTCAAATGCGCGGAATCTGGTCAAAATGATCGAAGTGCGCGTCCCGGGTCGCCAGCACGAGATCGAACTGAATCACGAGCGCCGCGATCCAGAGATCGTTCGCGGGCACCGGGGTGCCCCGGGCCCTGAGCAGGGCGAATAAGCCGGCGTAATGGTGCGTGGTTTGTTCGTCCGCGAACAGAATTTCCACTCGTTCCTCACCCAGAAAACGCTGAAAATTTTTTTCATTCTCCGCGGCCATGGTTCCCGCGCGAAATCCCGCGCGGAGTTCCCCGACACATATGAACGGCATGACTAACTGCCGGCAGGAACGTACGGCGGTGAGCAGGCCCCGGTCCCCGCGCGCGAAGGCCACATAAGCATTCGTATCGAGGGCGAGATTCATTGCCAGTCGGCCAGGTTGACCTTGCGTTGTTCGTCCAGGGCCTGGTCAAAAACGGCATCCTCCACCCACGAACCGGATAACCAGTCAAGGTCGTTCCGTTCCCGCGAACCCTGCCCCACCTCGTTTTCCAGGGCACGGAGAACGAGCCGATTCAAACTGACCCCATCCTCCCGCGCTCGCCGCCGGGCGACCAGATCAAGCTTTTTCGACACTCCCCGAACCGTATACTGATTCTCATCCATGCCTGCACTGTATTCAACTAATGCAGGCATGTCAAGAATTTTCCGAATTATTTTTTTGGCCAATACTCCTTTCCCGGCCAGGATGCGTTAAGCCATTGAATGCCAGCGCTGGGGGTTCCAAATTAAGGCATTTGCTCCCAATGAGTCGCAAATGCGGGAAAAAACTCTATTCGCGCCACCCGCAATACCCCCCTGGCGAGGGAGACCACGTTGGTCCCCCCATGCTTACACCGGAAATATCCCGTGCTTGCGGTAGGGGCGCAGGACCTGTTTGTCCCAGGCCATTTCCAGAACATCGAAGATAATGCCGGGGGTATCGCGCGGATCGATGATATCATCCACGCCAAACAGGGCGGCGGCCTTTTCCGGCGTGACTTCGGCCCGGTAGACCGCTTCCAATTCGGCACGTTTGCGCTGACCCTCGGCGACGGGCAGGTCCCTCAACTTGCGCCCGTGCATAATGTTGATCGCGCCTTCCGCGCCCATCAGGGCGATTTCGGCGGTCGGCCAGGCGGCGATATAATCCGGTTCGTAGGCCCGGCCGCACATGACGAAGTAGCCGGCCCCGTACGCTTTGCGCACAATGATTGTAATTTTGGGAACAGTCGCCCGACTGACCGCGAAGAGCATCTTGGCCCCGTGGCGGATAATCCCGGCCCGCTCCACGCGCGAGCCGACCAGAAAGCCAGGCACATCCTGTAAGAAGAGCAAGGGAATCGAATACGCGTCGCAGAGCGAAATGAAACGCGCGGCCTTCACCGCCGAATCGTTTTCCAGCACCCCGCCCAGGTGGAGCGACTGCGAGGCTACGATTCCGATCGGATAACCACCGATCCTGGCAAAGGCCGTGATGAGCGATTTACCGAAATCGGGCATGTATGCCAGTGTTTCCCCGCGGTCACAAAGGCCGGCGACCACCGGGCCCATATCGAAGGGCCGGGCCGGTTCGTCCGGGATAAGCGACAGAATCTCGTCGGATGCCCGACCCGGTCGGGCCGGGGCCAGAATCGGCGGTTTAGCAGCACTGCTGGCGGGAAAATAGGCCAGGTACTGGCGCGCCAGGTTCAGGGCGCTGGCGTCATCCGGGGCGGACATATGCGCCACACCCGAGCGGGTCATGTGCACCGGCGCCCCGCCCAGGTCCTGCTCGCTGATCTGTTCGCCGAGGACAGCCTCAACAAGCGGCGGGCCACCGAGCGCCAGGGAACCGCGTCCGGCCACCATGATGACACAGTCGGACAGCGCGGGGATGTACGCGGTCCCCGCCGCCCCTGGTCCCATGATGACGCTCACCTGGGGCACAACCCCGCTCAGGGTCACCTGCTCGCGAAAGAGATAGCCCGTAGCCGCGAAGTACGAACCGCCCAGTTCCTGCACCCGGGCGCCAGCCGAGTCGATGAGCCAGATGACCGGTTTTCTATGGCGCAAGGCAAGGTCCCGAATGTGCGCGCACTTGGCCTCGCCGGTGCGCCCCATGGTCCCCGCCAGAACTGAAAAATCGTAGACCATCGCGTAGCAAATGCGGCCTTCGATTTTCCCCCAGCCGGTGATGACTCCGTCGGCGGGAAGCGAACGGTCTTTCAAATCAGGCGCGACACCCGCGTGGTCGGCGTGCAGGCCGAGTTCCACAAATGAATCCTGATCGAAGAGCCGCGCGATGCGTTCGCGCGCGCTGAGTCGCCCGGTCCGTTGCAGTTTTTCCAGGGCCTCCGGGCCGCCCATGGCCCGCAGGCGCGCTTTTTCCGCGGCGAGTTTCGCGATCAGGTCCCGGTTCATAATTCCCCTTTCAGCACGCCGGGTCCCAATCGCGCTTTACCGGACGTCGATCCCGGCCTGTTTGTAAATTTCGCGCGCGATGATCAGTCGCTGAATCTGCGACGTCCCGCCGCCGATTTCGACGAGCTTCGCGTCACGCATGAGGCGTTCGACTTTAAACTCGCGCATGTAACCGTAGCCGCCCAGTATCTGAATCGCGTCCAGGGTTGCCTTCACCGAAGCTTCGGAGGCGAACAACTTGGAATACGACGCGTTCATGGTCACGCGCGCCCCGGCCTCGAGTTTGCGTGCGGCGCTGTATGCCAGGAGCCGACTGATGTAGAGCTGCATGCTGATATCGGCGATCATCGCCTGCACGAGCTGGAAACTGGCGATGGCCTGGCCGAACTGCTTGCGCTCTCCCGAATATTTCACCGCGATATCGAGCGCGCCCTGGATGAGCCCGATCGGCAGGCCAGAGAAAAGCGTTCGTTCCATGTCGAGGCCGGCGAGCGCGATCAGCCCGCCCTGCCCCTCCGCGCCGATCAGGTTCTCGGCCGGCACCTCACAATCGTCGAAAAAAAGTTCCGTGGTGGGGGATGCGCGCATGCCCATTTTTTCCATGGGTTTGCCGCTCGCGAATCCAGAAAAGCCACGCTCGACGATAAACGCCGAAAGGCCTTTCGCACCCGGCTGCCCGGTTCGCGCGAAGACCAGGAGCACATCGGCGATGCTACCGTTGGTGATAAAGGTTTTCGCGCCGTTCAGGATGTAACGCTCACCTTTTTTTTCGGCCCGGGTCGTGAGCCCCATGGCGTCCGAACCGTGGCCGGGTTCGGTCAGCGCGAAAGCCGCGACTTTTCGGCCGGCGCAGAGATCGGGCAGGTACCTGCGCCGCTGTTCTGCGCTCGCGGACTTATAAATATTGTACGTTCCAATGTAAGCGTGCGCGCCAAAACTCAAGGCCGTGCCCCCGCAGTGGCGGGCCAGTTCTTCCATGACCAGCACACCCGAGAGAAACGAAGCGCCGATGCCGCCGTACTCCTCCGGAATCACGACGCCGGTCAGGCCCGCTTCGGCCAGTTTTTTGAAGACCGGCCAGGCGAATTCTTCTTTGCGGTCGAGTTCATCCGCCAGCGGGGCGAGCTCGCCTTCGGCGACCTGGCGCGTCAGATCGCGGACAGCGCGTTCCTCCTCGGTCAGGCTGACGACTTCGTCGAGGTCGGCGGGGGCCCTGGTTGAAGTGCTCATAAATCAGTCTGAACCGGGCCCGCCCGGAAAAGCCAGAGCTTTCCTGACTGAGTCCAGAATTCTGAACAGCCTGGTGTTTGTTGACTTTACTGTCAATCATTGACTGGAGAGTCAATGCGGATTTGGATGCCCGCGGATTGTAAACATTGCCTGTCAATGAAAATGGAACCACGCGCAGGCGGGCGGTCCTCTAAGCGGGCGGTCCCAGCAGTTCAAGGCCCGGAATCCGCCGGTAGCGCGCATCAGGGGAAACGATTGTTCCGATTCCGTTCGCAAGCGCGATAGCGGCCTGGACCGCGATCTCGCGCGGAAGGTTATGGGTCAGACTCAGGTCAAAAGCACGCGTAAGGTCACCGCGAGTAAGCGGCAGGACTGTCTCAAGGAGGTGTTCCAGATCGTGAAAAAATTCCCGAATCGTTTCGGGCTGACCGTAACGAGCGAAATATTGTTCCACTTCCAGCAAAGCCAGCACCGACGAACAGCAGCGATCTTCCGCCTGGATGCGACCGGATAACCAGTCTACCCAGCGGTCCCGGTCCGACCCGCTCGAACTAAGAATCAGGAGGGTCGCGCTATCAAGATACAGGTTCAACGCGCGCGCAATTCCTCAATGCGACCCATGAGTTCATTCGAATCGATTTCCGGCAGGTAAGGCGTTTCCCGCATCTTTCGTAAAGTGCCGAGTGCACGCACATTCGAAGCCGGGCGAAAGGTTTCCTCCACCGCGCGGCGGATAAGCTCGCTGACCGACTGGCCGCTCTGTTCGGAGAGTTGTTTTAGAAATTCGAATTGTTCGTCGCTGAGCAGAAGCTGCAGGCGACGATTGAGTTCCGCCATACCCCACCGTGGCGCCAGGCGCTCCAGACGCAAACGATTTCTCGAACCCGGCCCGCGCCGTGTCTATTTGTGATTGCGCCGTGAGGGTCCTTCCCGCAGCGTTCTGCGATGGGGCTTTTACTGCTGCTGTCGATTTTAATCGGTGCGGTCCTCTTGCTGGGCCGGTTCGGCCTGCCCGAAAAACCCCTGCCCCTGCCGCCCGAGCCGGCGCGCGAATCGCTCATGACGGACGCGGAACCCTACCGTTTCGAAGGCAAATCCGGCGTCGCTTTTTTGATCTGCCACGGATTTCGCGGGACCGCGTACAATACGCGCGGCCTGGGTGAATTTATTCATTCCCTGGGCCATACCGCCATCGGGATCCTGCTGCCGGGGCACGGGACGACGGTGGAGGAAATGACGAAGGTTCGTTACTACCACTGGCGCGATTTTCTGGAAAAAAAATACCTGGAGGAACGTTCGAAATATCGCCGTTTGTTTTTGATCGGATTTTCGATGGGTGGGTCGCTCTGCCTGGACATCGCCGCCAAGAACGCGGATTCGTTCCGGCCGGCCGGGATCATTACGATTTCCGCTCCGGTGTTCTTTAACGGGGTCTTTAACGGGCGACTGGTCCTGCACCAGCCGGGGATGTTGCTGACGGGCATTTTACAGTATACGAATCCTGTCTATAATATGGGCAATTATTCGCCCAGCGTGAAACGGATCAATCCCTGGATCGGCTACGGAAAAGAGTTCTCCATGCCATCGCTGCACAGTTTCAAGATGGCCATGCCAGGGATTCGACGCGGCCTGCCGCGCGTGGCGGTGCCGTACTGTAATATCATGGCCGCGAATGATCGCACCGTGTCCCACGAAAATCAACAATACATTCTGAGTAATATTGGCAGCCGGGAAAAGCGCGGTTATATGATGATTCTGCCTTCGGACGTGACGAACATGCACTCGCTCCTGACCCACGCGTCCGCGAAAACGAGAGTATTTCGTTACATCGAAACATTCATTGAGGATGTTCTGGGTGCGCCCGGCGGTCGCCAGCCCGGACCGCGTACCTTTGGCGAACGTTTGCGTGGATTGTTCGGCGGGTCGTTTCGGCGCGCGCCGGAAGACCTGGTTCGCCAGGCAGGATCCGTACCGGGCGAAAATGACCTTTCTGAATCGGCCTGAGTGCGCGGAACTTTCAGTTCGACTTGCCGGCTGACCGCCGCCTAAAAATCTGGTTCATTCAGACGGCATGGTCCGTATAATTTTTTCCCGGGACAGTTCCGAAATGTCACAGCATACCATCCTGATCTCCGATAAATTCGACGCGAAAGGCGTCGAACGACTCAAGGCCAATTCATCGTTCAGCATCGATTACGCGAACGGTTACAACCGCGAACAACTTTTACAAAAAATCGGCGGGGCGCACGGCCTCATTATTCGTTCGACCACGAAAGTCGACGCGGAAGCGCTCGCGAAAGCGACCAATTTGAAAGTCGTCATCCGCGCGGGTGTAGGCGTGGATAATATCGACATCCCCGAAGCGTCGCGGCGCGGTGTGATCGTCATGAACGCGCCCGGCGGGAATTCGGTTTCCACCGCGGAACAGGCACTCGCGCTGCTTCTGGCATCCGCGCGAAATATCGCCCAGGCGAACGCCTCCATGAAAAATGGCCAGTGGGAAAAGACGAAATTCAAGGGCGTCGAAATCACCGGCAAAACGCTGGGCGTCGTGGGTCTGGGGCGCATCGGCAAAGAAGTCGTGCGCCGCGCCAAAGGCCTGCGCATGAAAGTCATCGGCTTCGATCCGTTCATCCCGCCCCAGAACCTCGCGGACCTTGAAATCGAGATCGTGAGTCGCGAAGAAATCATCGAAAAATCGGACTTCATCACCGTGCACACTCCGCTGACCGAAAGTACGAAAGACTTTATCAACCTGGAAAACCTTTCGCGCCTGAAAAAAGGAGTGCGACTCATCAACTGCGCGCGCGGCGGGATCTACAACGAAACCGCGTTGAAGGCGGGCCTTGAAAGCGGGCAGATCGGCTCCGTGGCGCTGGACGTATTCACGACCGAACCCGTGCCCGCCGATTTTACTTTGCTCGGATTCGAAAACTGTATCATGACTCCCCACCTTGGCGCGTCCACGGATGACGCCGAATTCGCCGTGGCTATGGAAACGGTCGATGAGATGATCGAGTTTTTTGCGACGGGCGTCGCGCGCAATTCGTTGAACTTTCCCACCCTGGACCCCGAGACCCTCGATTTCCTAAAACCCTACTACACCGGCGGCGAAACAGTCGGCCGTCTCCTGGGACAGCTTCTCGGGGGCGACGTCGTTTCGGTTGATCTCACATATCGTGGCGAAATCGCGAAATACATGGTGCAGCCTGTAAACACGGCCATCCTGCGCGGTCTGCTCGGGATTTCCATGGGCGACCAGGTGAACTACGTCAACGCGCCCTTCCTGGCCAAAGATCGAAAAATCAAGGTCAACGAAATCGTGGAAGAAAAAACGGGTTCCACGCGCGGCTTCACCAGCGCGGTGGAGGCGGTGTTCACATCCAGTTCGGGCGAACAGGCCCAGGCTGTGTTTACCTCGCTCAACAACCAGGCGCGGGTCGTCGTCTTACAAAATGTGCGCATTGAATTTGTACCGGCTGGAATTTTACTCGTTGTGCAGAATAAAGACGTGCCGGGTGTCGTGGGCACGATCGGCACCTTTCTTGGAAAAAAAGGCATCAACATCGCCAGCCTGGACCTGAGCCGGGAGGCCCTCGGCGGCACGGCCCATAACGCGGTTACGATCGATACACCGCTCAGCCCCGAAGCCCTGAGCGAAATGCAAACCCTCGAAAACGTGATCAAAGTCGTCCAGGTCGATCTGCGTTAAACGGGAGAGGGAATATATCCAGCAGCGAGCGCCATCCGGAGCGAGCAGGAGTGCGAGCAGTCAGCCGATCCGCGCCATGGACGGCGCGAGTCGGCTGATCCGGATGTGCGCGAAGCGTCTTTTTTCGCTTGCCCGGCCCGGACCGCGAAACCAGACCCGACCATGTCGTACGATTTAAAAGACGTAGCGGTCCCCCGCCTGGCCGGAGCGGGACTGCGCATATTCGCCAGTCTCATGGAAGGCTCCCTGCGGGGCCTGCTGATCCCCAAACTTTTCAAAGACGCGGGTATCACCGCGTTTCGAACGCTCGCGGTCGACGACGCGCCCACGCTCCAGCCGTTCGGGGAACCGACCGCGGCCGATCGCGCCAGGTTGCCGACCCCGGCCGGGGAGCTGGCGAAACTCGCGCAAGCCGACGCGGCCACGGGATTTCGGTTCCGCACCGTGGGCGATTTCGCGGCCGCTTATAAGGCGGGAACCACGAACCCGGAGGAAGTCGCCCGGCGGGTAATTCAGGCCATCAAAGAATCGAACTCCGGCGCGAAACCATTGCGCGCGGTCGTCGTGAGCGACCCGGATGATATTTTGCGGCAGGCCCAGGCCAGCGCGGAACGCCACCGGCGCGGCCAGCCGCTCGGGTTTTTTGACGGGGTCCCCGTCGCCGTAAAAGACGAACTCGACCAGGTTCCTTACCCGACCACGGCCGGCACCAGTTTCCTCGGCAAGAGCCCCGTGAAAGCTGACGCGACCCCGGTCGCCAGGTTACGCGCCCAGGGTGCTCTGCTGATTGGAAAGGCCAATATGCACGAGATCGGCATTGGCGTAACCGGCCTCAATCCGCACCACGGGGTCTGTCGCAATCCGTATAATCCCGATCACCATACGGGCGGGTCCTCCAGTGGCAGCGGTTCGGCGGTGGCCGCTGGCCTGTGTCCGGTCGCGATCGGCGCGGACGGGGGCGGCAGCGTGCGCATTCCGGCCGCGCTGTGCGGCGTGGCCGGGCTCAAGGCTACGTTCGGCCGCGTCAGCGAAATCGGCGCTTACCCGCTCTGCTGGTCGGTGGCCCATGTTGGTCCGCTCGGCGCTACCGTCCGCGATGTGGCCCTCGCGTACGCGGTGATATCAGGCGCGGACGAAGCCGATCCCTGGTCGCGGCGCCAGCCTCCCGTCCACGTAAACGATCTGGAAAACGGCTCCCTCTCCGGCTTGCGGCTGGGCGTGTCCCCCGCCTGGTTCGACCACGGCCAGCCTGATCTCGTGGCCGCCTGCCGCGCCATGCTGGAACGCCTCAAAGAACGGGGCGCGCGCGTCGTCGAAATCGAAATTCCCGAACTGGACGCGATGCGCGTGGCCCATGTAATTTCAATTTCAAGCGAAATGTTCAGTTCCATGGAGCCGTACTACCGCGGCGGCCATAAAAAAGATTTCGGCCTCGACGTGCGCGTGAACCTTGCCCTCGCCGCCGCGTTTACGAACGTCGACTATCTACGCGCCCAGCGCTTTCGCACGCGCATGTTTCGCCACTTCGCGAAAGCGTACGAACAGTGCGACGTCATCCTCACGCCGACGACCGGGGTGACCGCGCCGCGCATCCGTCCGGAGGTGCTGCCCGCGGGCGAATCGGATCTGACGACCCTCACGAAAATCATGCGCTTCGTTCTGGCCGGCAATTTCCTGGGATACCCGGCCCTTTCGGTTCCGGCCGGCTACGACGCGGCCGGGCTCCCGGTCGGTCTGCAACTCATGGCTCCGCACTGGCAGGAACACCTGTTGCTCAGACTCGGCCTGGTCGTGGAAGGCGCGCTCGAACGTCGCCGGCCGGCCGTTCACTTCGATTTACTGGGCTGAGGCGGGGCGGTAATTGCTGGCCGCTGGCGAAAAAGTCGGCCTCGTGGTCGTGGACGTGCAGAACTATTATCTGCGGCCCGCCTCCGATTTTCAGCGTTTTCATGAGGAGCGCTATCCCGGCTCGCTGCGCTACATCGGCGACCGGTGCCGGGAACTGGTGTTGCCGAATATCGCCCGGTTGTTGCGGGCGTTTCGCCAGGCGCGCCGTCCGATTTATTTTTTGCGACTCTGCGGCCTGCGACTGGACCGCGGAGACCTGCATCCGCTCTTTCGTGAGGCCCACACCGCCGCCGCGCTCAAGGGCTTCCCCGATCTGTACCCCCTGAGTTCGAGTCCGATGGCGGATGTGGTCGATGAAATTCGCCCCCTGGCAGGCGAGGCGGTGCTGGACAAAACAACCTTCAGCGGTTTCAACTCGGGCAGGTTCGAGCCGACGCTCAAGGTCGCCGGACTGGACACGCTGATTTTTACGGGCCTGGCAACCAGCCAGTGCGTCGATACCACCGCGCGGGACGCGTCCGATCGGGGTTACCGGATAATCCACATTCCGGACGCCCAGGCGGATTATTCGGCCGAGATGCACCATGCGGCCCTGTACGCTTCCCAGGGCGTGTGCGGGGGGATTTTTTTCGATACCCTGGACTTCATTCACAATCAATTGCCCGCGTGAGCGCGTGAATCGCCAGGCAGGAAAGTGCTTGTGAGCACGCCTCCCCGCTCCAGAGTGGCGAAGGTATCGTGTTTGGCTCCGCCTGGAGCGCTGACCGGTAGACCCGCTCCGGTAGCTCAGTTGGATAGAGTAATGGACTTCGAATCCAGGGGTCGCAGGTTCGAATCCTGCCCGGAGCGCGTTTTTTCATCCAGGTCATGCTTACAGAGTTGCAAAGGCACCGGCGGATGAAAACCTGCTTGACACAGGCCAGTTCCGGCTCCATTTTTCAGTCATGGAAGCAGCCGCTACCACTTCCCGCCCGCTGCTTGATATTCCGGCCGCCCGCTCGCACCTGCACCGGGTGACGGTCACAGAGTACCATCGCCAGCTCGATTCCGGTGCGGTATCCGAGCGCACGGAGCTTCTCGAAGGGCTGGTATACGAAAAAATGGGAAAATCGCCGCTGCACGAGCAACTTTCGCTCGATGTGTTTTTGTTTTTTCATGCCTGCCTGGCAGGCCACGACTACCTGGTTCGAAAAGAGGCTCCTTTAACCCTGGAAGAATCGGAACCGGAGCCGGACATTTCCATTGTACGCGGTAGCCGCCCGAAAGATTTCGTTGCCGGGCATCCGACTTCGGCCGAACTCGTGGTGGAAGTAGCGGTATCCGAGCCCGAAGTCGATCGTGCGAAGGGCCGAATTTACGCGGCGGCGGGGGTGCCGGAATACTGGGTCGTCCTTGCGAAGGAACGGCGCATCGAGGTCTACTCCGCGCCGGACTCGCAGGGCCGGAAATACGATCGCGTGCAGGGCTACGGCGCGGGAGAACGGGTCCCGACCATCGGCGGACTCGAACTCGAAGTTTCGACGCTTTTTGCCTGAAATCGGATCAAGGCCTGGGCGTTCCGAGCAGTCATTGAGATCCGGAAAGTTTCAGGCGTAGCCCGGGCTATCCGCACTCTGGAACCACTCTAAATTTCTTGACCCTGCTTTCCTTCGAGTTTTTTCTGCCTCCTTTGGCCAAAAGACACTTTACGAAACCCCTGGTCCCGGTTTAATTCTCTAAAATACCCGCATAACCTGCCCAGGAATCGTTCGAGAGGATTTACAATGCAAACCCTGACAAAACTAGCTGAATTTCCCAAAAGCAACGTTTTTCACCGCAACCTCAGCCTTGAGGAAATTGGTCAGCATGAAGCGCGCCGCGGCGAAACGGTCGAAACCTCCCAGGGTGCCATGACCGTCGATACCGGCGTCTACACCGGTCGCTCCCCCAAGGATAAGTTTTTCGTGGAAGAACCGGGCAGCAAAGACAATCTCTGGTGGGGCCACGTCAACAAGCCCACTTCCGAAGCGGTATTCAACGAACTGCTGGGAGAGGTGACCAACTACCTGAACGGCAAGGAATTGTATATTTTCGACGGGTTCGCCGGAGCGCGTCAGAGCACGCGGCTTTCTTTGCGGGTCGTCTCCGAAAAAGTCTGGCAGCACCATTTCTGCACGAACATGTTCATCCGCCCCACCGCCCAGGAACTTGAAAAATTTCTGCCCGAGTTTACCATATACAACGCGGCCGGTTTCAAAAACCACAAGTGGAAAGAACACGGACTCAATTCCGAAGTGTTCGTGATCTTTCACCTCGCGCGCAAGATCGCGATCATCGGCGGCACTGAATACGGCGGGGAAATGAAAAAAGGCATTTTCTCGGTCATGAATTATTACAAACCGCTGCAGGGCATCCTGACCATGCACTGTTCCGCCAATGTCAGCGCGCAGAACCAGGATTCCGCGCTGTTCTTCGGCCTTTCCGGCACCGGAAAAACCACGCTCTCCACAGATCCCAAACGCCCGCTGATCGGCGATGACGAACACGGCTGGGATGACGAAGGCATCTGGAACCTGGAAGGCGGCTGTTACGCGAAAGTCATCAATCTGAATCCGGACGACGAACCGGAAATTTACGCGGCGATCAAGCCAGGGGCCCTGCTGGAAAACGTCGTGGTCCGCCCGGATAAAACCGTGGACTATTCCAGCAACGCGAAAACCGAAAATACCCGCGTGAGTTATCCGATTTTTCACATCGCCAATCGTGTGGAATCCGGCATCGGCGGTCACCCGCATAATATCATTTTCCTCACCTGCGACGCGTTCGGCGTTCTTCCCCCGGTCGCGCGTCTGACTCCCGAACAAGCTTCCTACCATTTCCTGTCGGGGTATACCGCGAAGGTCGCCGGTACCGAACGCGGGGTAACCGAACCACAGGCTACTTTTTCGGCCTGCTTCGGCGCGGCGTTCATGCCGCTGCACCCCACTCGCTACGCCAAACTCCTGGCCGAGAAGATGCGCAAGCATAACACCCGCGCCTATCTGGTGAACACGGGCTGGGCCGGCGGACCCTACGGGATCGGCCAGCGCATGAAGATCAAACTTACTCGCTCCATCATCGACGGCATCTTCGATGGTTCCCTGGACCACGACGATTATACCCACGACCATGTCCTGAACCTGGCGATTCCAGATCGCCTGCACAGTTACGATAAGAGTGTATTGCACGCTGACGCTTCCTGGGCGGATAAAAAAGCGTACGATGAATCCCGTCGCAAACTGGCCGGGATGTTCATTGAAAACTTCAAGCAGTACGCGAACATCAGCAAGGAATTCGATTTCACCGCCTTCGGCCCCCAGTTGGGCTGAAAGTTTTGTTGCCCCTGGCCGGCTCCGGGATCGGACCGGCCAGGCGGTTTCTTTTCCCGGGTCTTTCGCGGTCCCGAACCCGCTATGATCATTTACGTACCAACAGCCGAACGAAAAAACCTGCCCACAACGGTTCCGGTCTTTGACGGGGTCCGAATGTCCAGAGAGGATTTTTTAAATCGGTCGGAAAACGATTCGGACGGTTATGTTTACGAATGGAAAGACGGAGTTCTCGAAGCACGTGAAAAAATGAAAAAAAGCGAGCGTTATATTTTTCGAAATATTAACCGAAAATTTTTCGAGACCCGCGCGTTCGCGGACGGTTTCGAACTGATCGCCGAAGCTGATTGTCATTTTATGAAACTGGGCTCGATCAGGCGACCGGATATCGCTGTTTTTTCCAGCGAGCAGGTTCGTTCACCGGATTCGGGCGGAGATGCCCCGCCCCTCGTGATTGAAATCCTTTCACCGTCGAATTCGATCATTGAGGAAGAAAAAAAAATGCGCGAATATTTTGCCGCGGGGGTAAAAACGCTGTGGCACATTTATCCTGAACTGAAGGAAGTTCGCGTTTACACCTCACCCAAATCGACGAAAATCTGCACGGACACCGACGTTTGCGATGCCCTCACAGCCGGGATTGATCTCTCCATGACCGTGGACGAAATCTTCAAACCATAGCGCAAAATCGTCGCTTCAAAGATCCGCCAGAAATGATTCGGCGAGACCCGCCATTAAAAGCGCGGCCCGGTCGTTCAGGTGCATACAATCGGTACTGAGAGCGAAGCCCAGGGAATCGGAAATCTCGTTCCAGGAACGGCCAAAGAGGTAATACTGAAACGCGGCCACCTCGACGTAGGCGCGACCCCCGGCGCAGGTGGTCCGGGGCGTACGCTGTTCCAGGATCTGACTCATTCTTTCATACAGCGGAAGAATCCGCGCGTCCGCCGCTCCGGCCTCCAGGGCCAGAACCGTGTTGGCCCGCCGGACCCGATCATTGGCGGGTGTGGCGAGGTCTTCGCCGATCGGGGGAATCGTAAAAACACCCACCCGCTCCACCCCGGCGGCCCGCGCGCGCCGGAGCATGGCCCGCAAACTCGATCGAAAAGAGTCCGGATTTTCGATTGAAAAAAGCGCGGAGTCGACCGACGCGGGTTCGGTCTCCCCGGCCAGATTGTTCACATCATTCGTCCCGATCAGCACCAGCAGCGCCCGCGGTTGGCAGCGATCCAGAGCGGGGCCGAGTCGATTCCGGGCCATGGCGGCCTGGTCGCCATTCACCCCCGCGTTGCTGAATCGCAGGCGTCCCTGATTTCGAATCTGGAGCAGTCCGACATAGTCGGCACTGATGCGACCCAGGGTGAGGGAGTCGCCGGTCACCAGCACGAGCGGCGGTTTATGTCGCGCTCCCAGTTGAGAGCAAGTTTCCGGCGAATTCAAGGGAATTGTGTTAACGATGGTCTGGATGACCCGATAGGCCACCAGGGCTCCCAGAATTAAAAGAATACCTGGCAGGATCACAAAAAGTCGAAATTTTTTCATTGGTTGGGGTTGCGAATCCGTGGAACTTTCCGCGCGGTTTTACGTCAAATAACACAGGACGGGGTAACCGGTTCTTTCAGGCTATCCCATACACGCTTATGCACGACGAACGCAGAAAATACCCGCGCGCGGATTTAGACTTTGACCTTGAATATTATGAAGAAACAACCTCCGTGGCCACCGGCGGCAAGAACATCTGCGCCGGCGGAATGGCCTTCCGGACCCGAACGCTCCTCGCTCCCGGAACCCTGTTGAGACTCGTTTTTTCGGCCGCGGATGAAGTCGGCGAAATCCGCGCCCGGGCCCGTGTGGTTCGCTCCTGGGACGAAAACGGTGAAACGATCGCGGCGGCTGAATTTTTTGAAATCGACGCCGCCAATCAAAAGCTGCTGGCCCGCCTCGTGGCGAATTATTTAAAAACTGAAACCTTACCGGTTTGAGAGATTCTCCGCCGCCCCTGTCCCAGGGCCGGGGCCGGAAACGCGGTAAAAAAAAACGGGCGACTCACGCCGCCCGTTTCATTCGGTCAATGAACCTGACGATTATCGTTTCAGGCCCAGCACTTCCTGGATCATCTGATCGCTGGTCGTTACCGTGCGCGAATTCGCCTGGAAGCCGCGCTGGGTAACAATCATGTCCGTGAACTGATCGGTCAAATCCACGTTCGACATTTCCAGCAGGCCGGCGTTGACCTTGCCGCGCCCGCCGACGCCCGCTTCGCCAATGTTCGCCTCACCGGAGTTCATGGACTGGCTGAACTTCGTTTCACCCGCTTTGTCCAGACCCCCCGGATTGGTGAAAACCGCCATCGCGAGGCGCGAGATCGGTTCTTTCACGCCGTTGCTGTACGTGCCCACGATCGTGCCCGTATTGTCGATGCTGAACGATTCCATGTAACCCATGGGATAACCGTCCTGCTCTTTCGCCCGGGTCGTAAAGGGCGACGCGTACTGCGTGACGCCTTTCACCTGGCCGGCCTCGCCCATATTTAAAGTGAAATTCTGCACGGCGGGATTGCCCGGGATACGAAAGGACATCTGCACGCCGAGTTTCCCGTTGTTCAGGGTGTCCACCCCGTCGGATACGGAAAGCAGTCGGCCGTCCGAGGAGAAGCCCAGTTCGAACCCATTGCTGCCGCCAATCGCGGTGTCCTGCCCGCCGGGGCCGATCACATTGGCCGTCACATTGGTCGCGCCGCCGTCCAGAAGAGCGCGCGCGTTCCAGCGGTTTTCGCCGGTTTTGTAAAACTCCATGGTCAGTTCACGTTTATTGCCCTGGTCGTCGTACACGTTGATCGTGGCCACGTGCCCGCGACGCTTGTCAGCCGGCCCGAGCATGAACATCTTGATGTCTTCCTCGGTCGCGTCCGGGGGCACGGATTGTACGGCCTGGTTGAGGTTCGATTCGAAGACGACTTCCGTCGTGGCCTTGGCCGGTTTTTTGGAATAGATCGGAATACGGATATCTTCCACGCTGGCCGCGCTGTTGATGTAGGCGTTGCCGTTTTCATCCTGGCGCGAGTTCCAGCCCTGCACGCGCAGTCCGGTACCTGGATGTACGTAGAACCCATCGCGGTCGAGATTGAAGAGGCCCGCACGGGTGTAGAATTGTTTGTCCCCGTCGCGGATCAGGAAAAACCCGTCGCCCGAAATGGCCACGTCCGTGTTTTTGCCCGTGTTCTGGAGCGCACCCTGGGTCATGATCTTATCGATGCTGGAAATCATCGATCCCAGTCCGACCTGCTGCGGATTGATCCCACCGATGTTCTCGCGCGGTTCGGCCGCCCCCGCCAGCTCCTGGGAGATCATGTCCATGAAAGTCACGCGTTCGAATTTGAACCCGTGGGTGTTGACGTTGGAAACGTTATTTCCAATCACGTCCATGCGCGTCTGGTGATTTTTTAATCCCGAAACGCCCGAATACAGAGATCGCATCATATGCTCAGATTCCTCTTTGGCTCTTAATTAACTCAGTCTTTCGTGTTCTTCGTACTTGCTCGTTCTGGTTTAAACTCGGTCAGTCTTTATTTTTCTTAACGCCGGTTTATATAATTTCGTGAACGGTACTCAGGCCTGGAAAAAACGCCGCACGGAACCACCCTCGCGAATCATTTCCATGAAGCTGACCGGCTTTTCGTTTCTGGCCGGGGCCTGTCCGGGACCCTGCGTGTTCGCGGGCGTGGCGGCCGGAACGTTTTTTTCAAGGCCCGGTTTTGGTGCGCCCTCAGGGTTCGCCTCTGAACCCGCAGCGGGCGCAAGCCCGGTTCCTCCGGCAGCCCCGGGTACGGGAACGTTGCCTGCGCCTTTTTGACCACCGGAAGCGTCCGCAGCCGCGTCCGGCAAACCGGGCCCAGTCTGGCCGTTCGCGAACGCTTCGGGTACCGGTCCCATCGAACTGGTGCGACCCGCGGGCGCGTTTATTTCCGACCCCGCGCCGGTGGTCGGACCCGCCGTGCCGCCGAACTCGCGTTTGAAGTTGGCGGGATCGCCCACCAGTTGAATATCGTTGATGGCCATGTTTTTCCCGGACACTTTCAAGAATGCCTGCCCGGAGTGATCGAAGAACAGCGCCTGCGCGACGCCGGTGACCGGTTCGCCGGAGGTAAAATCTTTGCCCATGACAAACTTGCCCACCAGCGTCAGGGCCTGGCGATCGGAGAGTTTATTGATACTCTGCGACATGTTCTGCATCTGTTCGAGGGACGAGAACTGGGCCATCTGCGCGATGAAGGCCTGGTCCTGGATGGGCGCCGTCGGGTCCTGGTGGGTGAGCTGTTTGACGAGCAGCAGCAGGAAATCGTCCTTGCCCAGTTGTTTGGCGCGGTCGCGAATTTCGATGTTCTGTAAACCGGATTTTTCCAGCTTCTCCTGCCTGTCCATGTGCTGCTGGATATTGACCGATTTATCCTGGTTCAGATAACCGGTTTTGTTGTTTTCTAAAGTAATACCTTCTAATTCGCCGGGCATTGGTTTCTCCTTTTTTAAGCGAAATGCTTCAGACCGCCAGATTCACACGACCGCTCGCGCCGTTCCCTGATAGATGCACTTCATATTCACTTTCGGCTGCGACTCCCGCCGTGGACGGGACGTCGAACTGGCCACGCCGGGTTTCACGGTCGTCGGTTTCGCGACGGCCCTGACGATCGGACGGCGCGTCATTGGTCCCGGCCTGGCCGGACGCCTGCTCTTCGGTACCGGTGTTGAACTCAGCCAGGCCACCCTCGCGCACCCGAATCGAAAACGAATCGATCTGGACGCCCAGTCCGCGCAATTCCTGGCGCATACTTTCCAGTTCGTCCGTGAGCAGCTTGCGGGCGTTCTGGTTGTCCACCAGCAGCACCGCCTGGACCCGATTGCCGTCGACCCTTAGATTGAGAGTCATATTCCCCAGAAACTCCGGCTTGAGGCGAATCGTGGCGCTCGACTGGCCTTCGGGGCCCAGGTTGACACGGGCCTTCTGGACGAGAGCGTTGAATAATTCGCGGCTTTCGCGAAGCGCGGCCTGGCGCGCTTCCGTGTTCTCCAGCAGACGCGCGGCGGATTCGAATCGGCCCTGAAAAATTTCGCGTTCGGCGCCGAATCCCTGGCGGGGTTCGCCGCCCGTTTCCCGGTGGCCGGTTTCTTCGGTCGTTTTCGGAACTTCCATACGAATGGCGCGTTCGAGGCGTTCGCTGTTTTTCGGCGAGCGGGTTTCCTTCGCGGGTTCGCCCTCGCGCGCGTTTTCGCCGACGCGGCCGTGGACGGACCACTTCGTTGGATCCAGTAAAAGTTGTTCGGTGTTTTTATCCGGAGCGCCTTCGCGTACGAATCCGTACACCTGACGCGCGGCCTGTTCGGCCCGGCCGGCTTCGCGGTGTTCTTTCGCCGGGGCGGGCTCGTCGTTTTTTGCCCGGAGCTTCTCCAGGTTTTTTTCAACCATGTTCAATTTCGGTTCAGCCTGATCCTGGATTCGCTGGCCTTTCGACTCGGTCCCGCGCGCCGCGCGGGCCTGTTCGCTTTGATCGCCGGCTTTCGCGGTGGCGGACCGGGCCTTTACTTGCTCGTGCTGCGCGACGGCCGCGACGTTCAAGTCCGCGAACGCGCGATTCATCTCGCGCCAGACGGTCGCCTGTTTTTCACGGGGTTTTTCGGGTTCATTTGGCGCGACGGTTTTTTCGGCGGCGGCTGTTTTTTGTTTTTCAACAAGGACGAGTTTTTCGTTTTTTTCCGTAGCCAGTTCCGCGCGCGGATTGCGGTCTTTTTTTTCGCGCGCCCCGGAGGTGGCCTTCGCATGAGCCGCATTCCGTTCGTCAGTGCGTGAATGATCGTCCACACGCTGTTCAACGGGCGTTTCATTAATAATGCGCCGCTCTTCCTTCGCTGAGAAACTTTCATCGCGGGCTTCGGAACGTTCGGCGGCCGCTTCCTGAACCTGCTCTTCGGGTCGCGCTGGAGTGGATTCAGGCGCCGGGGCGACAGGCGGCTCTGCCGCCTCACGCGCCTGATCCAGGACGTTCAGGAACGAACCGCCCGTGGCGGGAATCCCGGCGTAGGGATCGCTTTTCGCTCCGGCGATTTCCGCAGGTCGGCCGCCAACCGTAGCGTTCGGTCTGGCAAGCTCGTTCGCCGGCACCGTCAGAAGTCCCAATCCTTTCATAAATGATGCTTCGTAAAAGAACGGGGTCGCCCTTAGCGAATTTGTCGATTAACGGTAAAAAACTTCATTCCAGCGCTAAAGTGCGACATAATCGTCCACCGGTCGACGCGGGCGCGACATAATGTTTTCCGGGCCCGGCCGGTAAAAAAGCTGACAGGCGGCCTGGGTCCGGGATTCTGACCTTCCCTCATGATCGCCGGAAAAACCATCCGTGAAGCCCTGGCGGGGCGCACCTTCGATTTCGCGTGCAGCGCCTGCGGCCGGTGCTGTTCCGGCCCGGGCGAGGTGTATTTCACCGACGAAGATCTCGAAAAAATTTATATTTATCTCAAGCTGGACGCGAACCAGGCGCAGGCCCTGAAGCGCAAATTGATCCAGTTTCGTCGCCGGGGTCTGCATACGCACAGCTCCGGTAAAACCTGCCTGTTCCTCAAAAAAAATCTCTGCACGATTTACCCGGTCCGCCCGCTGCAATGTCGCACGTTTCCGTTCTGGCCGTCGAATTTTTCGTCTCCGGAAAGCCTGGACGAACTGCGGACCGAATGCCCGGGGAGCCTGAAAGGCACGGGTGAACAATTCACGTTTCAGGAAACGACCCGCCGTGTACGCGAGACGGAACGCGAATTCGCCGCGCTCCAGGATGATCCCGACCGGCCGTTCATGATCTAATTTCGAAAAATTTTCCATGCACACCGAGTTTCCCGAACCTTTTTACCGCGGCAAGGTCCGCGATCTGTACGCCGCCGGACCGGAGGCCATGGTGATCGTCGCCAGTGATCGCGTCTCCGCTTTCGATGTCGTGTTTCCCGAACCGATCCCGGACAAAGGCCGCATACTCACGCGCATCAGCAATCGCTGGTTCCGCGCGCTGGCGGACGCGGGCCTGGACCGAACCCTCGGATTTCGCTCCCACCTTCTGGCCACGCGCCTTGAGGATTTTCCCCCCGAATTGCGCCTGCCCGACTGGGACGAACGCGCGGTATTCGTACGGCGCGTGGAGCGCGTCGACTTCGAATGCGTGGTACGCGGGTATCTGGCGGGTTCCGGCTGGAAAGATTATCTGCGTACGGGCGCCGTCTGCGGCCACGCACTTCCGCCCGGACTGGAACCGACGCCGATTTTTTCCCCCGCCACCAAGGCGCCCCTGGGCGATCACGACGAGAACGTGAGCCTGGCCACCATGGAAAAAAGCCTGGGGCCGGACCTGGCCCGGCGGCTGGAGCGTATTTCGCTTGAAATTTATAAATTCGCCGCCGGGCGAATGCAGCGCGCGGGGATCATTCTCTGTGACACGAAATTCGAATTCGGCCTGCTGGACGGGGAAATTTTTTTGATCGACGAAGTTCTGACGCCGGACTCGAGCCGCTACTGGGACGCGGCGACCTACCGCACCGGCATCAGTCCTCCCGGGTACGATAAACAGTTTTTACGCGACTTTCTGGAGGCCTCGGGCTGGAACAAACAACCCCCGCCGCCGCCGCTGCCGGCCGAGGTTCTCGGCAAAACGGCCGCGCTTTACACGGCGATCGAAAAGCGTATCATGGCTGTGCTGGGGGGGTAACCGGAAATGGACCGGACCGAAAACACGGGCACGGGTTCAATCCGGTGCGCAGATTGGGTCCCTCTCATTTTCTAAGGCCCGTACCATTCGGTCACGCAGCGGACCAGGTATTCGCCGGTGCGCGCTCCGAAGTGGCTGGCGGCACCGAAATCGTACACCGACCAGGCCGAGCCGGATGTATCGGTAAAAAATGATTTCGACCAGTAACCGTACGGGTCGGTGGCGGGAAACCAGATCGGATCAATTTTCGCGCCTTCCACGCGGTTCGGGTCGGCGATGGATTCGAGCTCGGTCAGGGTCGGCAGGCGCCAGACCTGGCCGGGTTTTTTCGCGTGGGCTGCGCAATGGGCGGAGGCTTTCGGAAAACTCAGCGGCCGCGGCCGGCCCGCACAGGTGATGCCGTTGTATTCCTGGCCGTAGGAACAGCGACTCCAGACCAGGCGGCGGACTTCGTCGACCACGCTCGCGGGCGGTTCCACGCGAAAGCGGCCTTCGACCCTGTTATGCGGAATGCGCGGCCGGTCCTCGGCCATAAGGCCGAGGCCGAGGATCAGGGCGGAAAAAAATAACCAGGAACGCATGATGAGCGACCGGAGTCGCCCTTAAGTGATCGGCATTCGGGGTTGCTCTCAAAACCTATCTTTTTGAGAGGATTCCCGGACTACAGGTGGTAGTCCCAAAATTGCGTGGAGACATTGGAGCCGAACTAAAGGTGGCCATTTTAAACATTGCCTTCCCCGGCCCGGGATGAAAATTGACACCAACCCATGGCCGCTACGTTCCGCGCCCGCGTTTTCGTAACATTGAAGGAATCCGTTCTGGATCCCCAGGGACAGGCCGTCCAGCAAACCCTGCATTCGCTCGGCCACGTGACCATTGAGCACGTCCGGATCGGCAAGTTGATCGAGTTCAGCGTCGAGGCGGCGGACGAATCCGGCGCGCGCCAGGTCGTGGACGCGGCCTGCCGGGAATTGCTGGTGAACCCCGTGATTGAAACGTTTTCCTTTGAAGTGGAGGCCGGACAGAAAGTCTGAACCGGAACCCATGAGTCGATTCCGCGCCGGTGTCCTGACCTTCCCTGGTTCCAATTGCGATCACGACATCGCGCGGGTGCTCGCGGAATTTTATCAGGCGCGCGTCGACATCCTCTGGCATCGTGACTCGATTCGTGAACCGTACGATCTGTTGGTCGTGCCGGGTGGTTTTTCCTTCGGCGATTATCTGCGCGCCGGCGCAATGGCCGGTGTGGCCCCGGCCATGCGTTCGCTGAGCGATCACGCGCGTCAGGGCCGCCCCGTTCTGGGAATCTGCAACGGGTTTCAGATTCTGTGTGAGGCGGGCCTTTTACCGGGCGCTTTGATTCGCAATCTGAACCTGAAACATATTTGCAAGACCGTTCACATCGTACCGGGAGCGCGGAATTTATTCACGGAAGGCCTGGCGGCCGATGCCGCCCTCGCGATTCCAATTTCGCACGGCGAAGGCAATTACCGCATCGACGCGGACGGCCTCAAGGAACTTCAGGACCGGGACCGAATCGCGTTTCGCTACGTCGACAACCCCAACGGCTCGGTCGATGATATCGCCGGCGTGACCGACGCGGGGGGCAAAATTCTCGGCATGATGCCCCATCCCGAACGCGCGGTGGACCCGCTGACCGGCGGACAGGACGGTCGCAAAATTCTTGAACGCGTGGCGGCCATCGTCGCGGGCGCCCCGGTCTGAGGCCGGTTCCGGGGAACCGATGAGCAGGGTGACACACCTGAACCTCGCGGCGGCGTCCCTGAACCAGACTCCGCTCGACTGGAGCGGAAACGCGGAACGTATTCGCACCGCCCTGCGACGCTTCGCGGCCGAATCCGACCAACCCGACGTAGTTCTTTTTCCCGAACTCTGCCTGACCGGTTACGGCTGCGAAGACGGGTTCCACAGTCCGGATGTGGCAACTCGCGCGCTCGGCCTCGCGCTGGAGATCGCGGCCGAAGCGGGTCGACTGCTGCCGGCCGCTCTGGTCGTGGTCGGCCTGCCCGTGCGCCACGAGGACCGAATCTACAACTGCGCCGCGGTACTCGCCGGGGGGCGGATCCAGGCCTTCATCCCCAAACAAAATCTGCCGGGCGACGGGGTTCACTATGAACCACGCTGGTTTACCGAATACCGCCGCGCGCACGCCGTCATGATCGATCTGCCCGACGGGGGTTTCGTGCCCCTGGGAAGCATGCTCCTGTCTTTTCGCGGGATTCATATCGCTGTAGAAATATGCGAAGACGCCTGGGTGCCCGAACGCCCGGCGCTGCGTCTGGTATCCGCCGGTATCGATCTGATTCTGAACCCGGCCGCCTCTCATTTCGCGTTCGGCAAGCAGGCTTTGCGGCGCGGCATCGTACAGGAATCCTCGCGCGCGTTCGCCACGGTTTTCGCGACGGTCAATCTGCTCGGCTGCGAGGCCGGCCGTATGATCTACGACGGCGGGGCGATGTTCGCCTCCAACGGTGAAATCCTCCTGGAAACGACACGTTTCAGTCTTCGCGAAATGATCCTGGCGCAGGTGCGTCTGGACATCGAACGCAACCGGGTGGTGCGCGGTCGTCTGTATTCGTTTCAAAAACAGAATTTCGTATGGACGGACCCACAAATGTTTCTGGTGAACCCGGAGCCGGTCACCGAACTCGCTCCCGGCGAACCGGCCGACGCGGGACCCGCGCCCGCTTCCGACCCGTCCGGGGAGCCGCCCATCATACGCGAAACCGTCACACCGGTCAGCGCGAAGGAACAGGAATTTTTCCTGGCAGTGACGCTCGGGCTCTTCGATTATTTGCGGAAGTCACGCGCGCGCGGCATCGTCATTTCGCTTTCCGGCGGGGCTGATTCGGCCGCCTGCGCCCTGCTCGCGCAGCGGATGCTGGCGCGCGCGATCGACGAACTGGGGCCGACCGGAACCATGCATCGACTGGGCCTGGATCACCTGGCCGAGGACCTGGAAAAAGTCATTCGCGGCGGGAAACCCACGCCAGCGTACTTCACGCGCTTCTTTTGTAAACGCCTCCTGCATACGATCTACCAGGCGACCGACCAGTCGAGCGAGACGACGCGCGACGCGGCGCGGGGGATCGCCCGCGAATTGCAGACCGATCACCATGAAGTGAGCGTGCAGTCGTTCGTGGACGGGTATCGTACTTCCATCGAGGAATTACTCAAACGACCGCTCACCTGGGAACGCGATGACCTCGCGCTCCAGAACATCCAGGCGCGGGTCCGTTCACCCATGGCCTGGATGCTGGCCAATACGACGGGTTCACTCCTGATCGTGACGAGCAATCGTTCAGAGGCGGCGGTCGGATACTGCACCATGGACGGCGATACGTCCGGTGGTCTGGCGCCGATCGCGGGCGTGGACAAGGCCTTCATTCGCCGCTGGCTCCTGCACATGGAAGAGACCGGCGAGGAACCGGGCGGGACTGTAGCCGCCCTGGGAGCGATTAACGCGCAGGCACCCACGGCCGAGTTGCGCCCGCTCGAACAGAAGCAGACTGACGAAGGCGATCTGATGCCCTACACGATCCTCGACCGCATCGAACGCCTGGCCATCCGCGACCGCAAATCGCCGCGCGAGGTGTTCGACGCGCTCGCGGCGGACCCGGGACTGGATCACGCGCATTTAAAAAAGCACATCCGGCGTTTTTTCACGCTCTGGTCCGCCAACCAGTGGAAGCGCGAACGTTACGCGCCCTCTTTTCACCTGGACGACGAAAATCTCGATCCACGCACATGGTACCGGTTTCCGATTTTGAGCGCGGGGTACGCGGTGGAACTTGGCGAGCTGGACTAAGCCCGGATTATGCATGAAACGAAAATATGATGCGCCCCACAGGCAAACGCAGGCCGGCTGTGCGGCCAAAGGCAGGGGCGATTTAATCACCCTGGCCGAGGATTGCGTCCAGGGTGACCGTACCGCCAGGGGGCATTTCCAGCGCGTCTTGAAACGAACGGGACGTGATCCGCGTATAAACGCCTGAGGATGGTTTCGCGTAAATTTCCACGCGAGCATCTTTCACGATTAGAATCCAGTATTCCGCGATCCCCGCAGCCGCGTAAAGCGGCGCTTTTTCGCGGTCATAGTCCGCGTCCGCAGTGGCGACTTCCAGAACCCACTCCGCGGTTTTCGGATGGGACGAATAATCGCTGCGCTTACCTTTCATCACGGCTACATCGGGCTCCGGCTCCGAATCGGGCAGAGTCAAAGGTTGTTCCTGGCTGATGTAATAGGAACCGCCGAATTTCCCGCGCAGAAATTCCATCAAGCTTTCAACAATCCGGCGATGCAGGAACGACTTCGGCATTTTTTCGATCAGGACCCCCTGTATGAGTTCGACACGACCGCGCAAGCCGGATTCAATCATACGATGATATTCTTCGACGGTTATCGCGTGGATTCTTCCTCGAAAAATTGAATTTTCCAGTGCCTGAACGGCCATGCTTTAATGATACCAGGGGATATGGCTCGTGTCAAGCAAGTTTGGTCTCCCCAAAGCGAGCGCGAATTTCATATACCCGGCCAGAATCGATTCTGCATGAGGCTCGCCTGGTGGAAAATCAGGAACTGGCGCTGGGCCCGGAACTGTTTCATTAATTTTTCGTATTCCGGATAATCCGGGCTGAGCGGCTGTTTTTCATCCGGATCGGTTTTGAGGTCGTACATGGTTTCCCGGCCCGATTGAAAATAATAATTATATTTATAAGGAAACTCGATCGCCGTAAGGATCGTATCGCTACCGGATTGAAAAAAATTCTGACGCGTGGCCACGGACCGGTCGAGCATGGAGATGCCCTGGAAGTGATTGGCCACCTTGATGCCGAGAATGTCCACCAGAGTGGGCGCGATATCGATCTGGCTGACGGAGTGATCCAGCACGCGGCGACCCGCGCCGAGCACGGTAAAGTACGTTCGGGTTCCTTCCGAAAACGGATCCCCCGCGATGAAAAACGAATGTTGCCCCCAGGGATAGGAGTGATCGCCAACGATCACGACCAGCGCGTCGCGCCCGTACGGCGAACGTTTGAGTTCCTCCATAAACACCTCAAGCGCGTTGTCGGCGTTGTGCGTGGACTCGCGAATGACCTGGAATTTTTTTTCGGGTGTGGGCGCCGCTTCGATGCTCATGCCGAGCGAATTGGTCATGAACGGCCAGTGGTTTTCGTTCACCGAGATTAAAACGAAAGGCGTCTTCGCGGGCGGATTCTCCTTCAAATGCTGGAACACATTGCGGTAGTAGGGCCTGTCGCCCGACCAGGACCAGTGGTGCGTCGGCTTGATTTTTCGCGCGTCCACGCCGATTTTCGTGTGAAACTCATTGAACCCGAGGTGTTTTAGGAACTTTTCGGAATTGTCGAACCAGGGATGTTCTATGTCATAGTACGCGACCGTATGATATCCGGCGCGGCGCAAAATTTCCGGCAGACAGAAAAACGAATTCTGCCAGCCCCCGTACGAGGTCTGGGTCAGGAAACTGGGCAGGATTCCGCACAGGACGGAAAACTGGCCGTTGGCGGAACTGCTGCTCGTGGCGTAGAAATTTGGAACGGTCCAGCCCTCCCGGCCCAGGCGATTCATCACCGGCGTATATTCGTCGCCTTCGGGCGATTCGCGATAATTGTACAGACCGTTAATCGATTCGAGGATCAACAGGAACACGGGACGTTGAACCGGAAGGACCGGGGCCCGCGCGTTCTTTTTCAAAAACGAAAGGAAGCGCTCCTCAGTCTGTGGGCCCTGCGGCGCCTTACGGAGATCATCGGGCACCTGATGTTCGGGAATTTTTACGAATGGAAACTGTTTCAGAGGATACAGATAGCCCGGCCTGGAGTAGGTCTCGCGCGGAAACTCGGGGCCGGTCAGGTCGGCGTTCTGCAACGAGCGCGAAAGCATGCCGCGTTTCACACCCGAACTGATAAAATACGTCAGATGGGAAGGCGGCACCGGCAGAAAAACCTGGGCGACCAGAACGACCGCCAGTAATACCTGTACGATTCGATTGTTTAGATTATAATCGCCGCGAAACGCGTCCATGCGCGGTTTCAGAAAATAGTACAACAGAAGGAAACAGGCGTACCCCGCCAGCGCGGCGGCGATCTGGAGCAAAATTCCGCTGTACCGGGCCACCACGGTCGCTTCGTACGCGCGGTCCATAAAAAAGTAACTCGTCAGCATATTGCCCGACTGATTGTGAACGGCGATCGTCACGTAAAAGAATAAAGTCACCAGCGGCGAGAGGACCAGCCCCCAGCGCCGGGGCAGCCGCTGGAGCAGAGTGTAGACCAGCCAGTACTGGGTGAATCCGCTGAACACGTACGCGTCCGGAGAAAAATCGCTCAGCGGGTGGGAGCGAAACGCGCCGCGACATAGATAGAGCAGGAAAAAGGTCGAACCCGGGAACAGATAAATCAAGAACCGAATGGTTTTTCGGACCCGTGGTCCTTCGAAAAAGTCGCGCAGCGTGCCCATAAACCGTCCATAAATCGGTCCGGCGCGCGCGCTGGCGACTAAAATGAGGGGGGTCTGGATTCAGTCCGGGCCTGCTTGCCGGGCAGAACCACAATCTTTGATCGCGAGGCAGGTATTCCCGCTGATATTAATTTCCCCACGGTTCCGTTCGACTCGACCCGCCTGGATTTCAAGACCCGCGCGCACCGCGTGGTGCCCGTGGTTTCACGGAATCCGGTCTCGATTTCGCCAGCCTGAAAGGCCGCTGTCAATTTCTTCTAGGCCGCATGTTTCAAGAAATTCGCCAGTTAATCGGAAAATTGCCCTGTAAATTCTTTCAGTTCCCGCAAGACGCGCGGGTCTCCTGAAAGATCGTTGTGGCCGACGGCTGGCAGGGGGATGAACTTCACGCGGCCTCGATCCGGAAATTCGCGCGAGAGTTCGAACCCCTGCGAGACAGGAATCAAAGTGTCCGCCTGGCCGTGCATGATGAGCACAGGCTCGCGTACTCCGCGCGCTACGGCCCGCGAGTCGTACCGGTCGCTCACAAAAAATTGTAAGAACGCGGGAGCGTGCAATCTTCCAACCTCCGTAAGGGTCGCCCAGGGGCTGAGTAACACGATGCCCGCGAACCCCCCGGGGCCGGTCGCCACGGTTTGCATCGCGGCCGCGGCGCCCAGTGACCAGCCGGCGATAATCACCGGTCGTTCCGGATACGTTTCGCGCAGAAACGCCAGGGCCACTTTGCCCGCGGCCCGCACGCTCGTTTCGGATGCCCTGCCTTCGCTGCGTCCGTACCCGGGATAGTCCACAGCCAGAAATTCGATCTTGCGCGCCATGAAAGAATCGAGCTGACCGCTCGCCAGCAGGGTTCCCAGGTTTTCGCCGTTGCCGTGAAAACAAAGGACGATTGGTCGCCCCGGGTGGGCTGGTTCATCCACAATCCAGGCCCAGGCGCTCAGGCCTTCCCCGGATGGTAAACGTAAGGGTACGGCGCGCAGGGGCGCGGGAGGCTGTTCAGGTACCGGATAGTCTGGCGCGGGATACAGTAATCCGGAAAGGCAACCTGTGAGTAATGGAAAGAGTGACATACAAATCCAGAATGGGCGACTTGCTGGAAAATTCTTTTTCTTCAATTGTATCTCCTGGTTGACCGGAGGCACCTCGCCCGGAAAATGAACCCATGACCACAGGGAGCCCTGTAGAGACCGCTGCCAACTGGAAAAGTCACACTGTGACCGAGGGTGATCGCCGCGCCCCCAACCGGGCCATGCTGCGCGCCGTCGGTTTTACCGACGCCGATTTCCAGAAACCGATCGTGGCCGTGGCCAGCGCGCACAGTGATATCACCCCCTGCAACTCCGGCCTTGAGCGCCTCGGCGTGGCCGCGGCGGCCGGCATCCAGGACGCGGGTGGCATGCCGCGTACGTTCGGGACCATCACGATTTCCGACGGGATTTCAATGGGAACGGAAGGTATGAAGTTTTCCCTGGTCAGTCGCGAGGTCATCGCCGATTCCATCGAAACCGTCTGCCAGGGCCAGAGCATGGACGCGGTAATCACCATCGGCGGCTGTGATAAGAACATGCCCGGGGCCATGATGGCCATCGCTCGTTTGAACATTCCCGCCATCTTCGTGTACGGCGGTACGATCAAGGCCGGTCACTACCAGGGCAAAGACCTCAATCTCGTTTCCGTGTTCGAGGCGGTGGGCTCGTACAGCGCGGGCAATATGAACCGCGCGGATTTTGAACAAATCGAACGTCGTGCCTGTCCCGGCTCCGGCAGTTGCGGCGGCATGTACACGGCCAATACCATGTCCAGCGCGATCGAGGCCCTCGGCATGTCCCTGCCCGGCTCTTCCACCCAGGCCAATCCCGACCAGGAAAAAGTCGAAAGCGCGCGCGCGTCGGGTGTTGCGCTCATGGAATTACTCCGCAAAGATATCCGTCCCGCCGCCATCATGACGCGCGCGGCCTTCGAAAACGCGATCACCGTGGTCATGGCCATCGGCGGTTCCACGAACGCGGTCCTGCATTTACTCGCCATCGCCCACAATATGGGCGTGCGGCTCGACATCGACGATTTCGAACGCATCGCGCGGGTGACGCCGCACATCGCCGATATGAAACCGTCCGGGAAATACCTGGCGGTCGATCTGCATCAGGTGGGCGGCATTCCGCGGATCATGAAAATTCTGCTCGCGGCCGGCATGCTCGACGGGGACTGCCTGACCGTCACCGGGAAGACCGTGCGCGAAAACCTGGCCGAAATTCCGGACACCGTTCCCGAAAACCAGGATTTGATCGTGCCGCTGAGTCGGCCGCTCTATCCGCGCGGACACCTTGCCATCCTGCGCGGCAATATCGCGCCCGGCGGTTCGGTCGCCAAAATTTCCGGCATCAAATCCGCGGCCATCACCGGTGACGCGAAAGTTTTCGATTCCGAAACTGAGTGTATGGACGCGATTCTCGGCGATAAAATCGAAGCCGGTGACGTCATCGTGATTCGTTACGAAGGCCCGCGCGGGGGTCCCGGCATGCGCGAAATGCTCGCGCCCACTTCCGCGCTGATCGGCAAGGGCCTGGGCGATTCCGTGGGCCTGATCACGGACGGTCGATTCTCCGGCGGAACGTACGGACTCGTCGTCGGTCATGTCGCGCCGGAAGCGGCGCTCGGCGGACCGATCGCTCTATTGCGCACCGGGGATACGATTACCATCGACGCGAACGCGAACCAGCTTTCCGTGCACCTGACCGACGAGGAACTGGAAGCGCGCCGTCGCGATTGGAAAGCGCCCGCCCCGCGTTATACCCAGGGCGTCATGGCCAAGTATGTACGCCTGGTGAGCTCGGCCGAGTTCGGCGCGGTCACCGATAAATTCGACGGCCCCTGAAATCCGGAGCCGGTCCTGGCCGGTTGGAGAATTGCGTATGGCAGAGTTAAACGGAAAACAATCGCATAAAATTTTCGACGAAAAAGGCCAGACGGTTCGCGACCAGCCCTGGATTTTCCGCACGTACGCCGGGCATACGTCGGCGCGCGCGTCCAACGAACTCTACCGTTCCAACCTCGCCAGAGGCCAGACCGGTCTTTCGATCGCCTTCGATCTGGCGACGCAGTGCGGCTACTCCTCCGACCACGCGCTGGCCCGCCCCGAAGTCGGCAAAGTCGGCGTGCCGATCAACTCCCTGGACGATTTTCATCTGCTGTTCAAGGACATTCCCCTGGAACAGATGAATACATCCATGACGATCAACGCCACGTCGATGTGGTTGCTGGCCCTGTACGCGGCTCTGGCGCGCGAACGCGGCGAAGACGTGTCCAAACTCCAGGGCACGACCCAGAACGATATCGTCAAAGAATACCTGGCGCGTGGAACGTACATTTTTCCGCCGGCCCAGTCCCTGCGCATGATCGCCGAAATGTACGAATACTGCCTGGAAAAGATCCCGGCCTGGAACCCGTCCAACATCTGTTCGTATCATTTGCAGGAAGCGGGGTCCACGCCCGCCCAGGAACTGGCCTTCGCGCTTTCCAACGCGATCGGCATGCTGGACCTGATCAAAAAACGCGGCAAGTTCACCCAGGATCAATTCGAACGCTGCGTCGGCCGCATCAGTTTTTTCGTAAACGCGGGAATTCGCTTTGTAGAAGAAATGTGTAAAATGCGCGCATTCGTCGAACTCTGGGACGAATACACGGCCGACCGGTTCGGCGTGCGAAACGCGCGTTACCGCCTGTTCCGGTACGGCGTGCAGGTGAACTCGCTCGGCCTGACCGAACAGCAGCCTGAAAACAACGCCTGGCGCATACTGATCGAAACCCTCGGGGTCACGCTTTCGCGCAAAGCGCGTTGCCGCGCGCTGCAGTTGCCCGCCTGGAACGAGGCCCTGTCTCTGCCCAGGCCCTGGGACCAGCAGTGGTCGCTGCGACTCCAGCAGATTCTCGCGTATGAAACCGATCTGCTCGAATACCCGGACCTGTTCGACGGCAGCCGCGTGGTCGAATCGAAAGTCAACGATCTCAAGGACCAGGCCCGCGCCGAAATTACGCGTATTCTGGAAATGGGCGGGATCCAGGCGGCGATCGAATCGGGGTATATGAAATCGGCGCTGGTAAAATCGATGTCGGAACGGATGAGTTCGATCGGCAAGGGCGAACAGGTTGTGGTCGGTGTGAACAAATTCACCGAAGGCCTGCCTTCCCCGCTGACCTCAGGCCAGGACGGCGGCATCTTCCGCATCGACGAAGTCGCCCTGCGCGAGACCATGGAAAACCTGGAAAAAACGAAACGCACCCGCGACAACGCGCGCGTCCAGGCGGCCCTTGAGAAACTCAAGGCGGCCGCGCGCTCCGGCGAAAACATGATGGAGCCCACGATCGAGTGCGCGCTGGCCCGGGCCACCACCGGCGAATGGGCGGGCGCCCTGCGTGAAATTTTCGGCGAATACCGACCGGTCACCGGGATCGAAGGCCAGAAGCTTTCTCTGGAAAACGACCGCGTGCGGGCCCTGCGCGAGCGCGTGGAAGGTTTCATTCAACACACCGGACACCGCCCGCGCATCGTGGTCGGCAAACCGGGTCTGGACGGTCACAGCAACGGGGCGGAAATGATCGCCGTGGCGGCGCGGCATACGGGCTTCGACGTCATCTACTCGGGCATTCGCCTGACGCCGGAGGAAATCGTCCAGAGCGCGCTGGAGGAAAACGCCGACATCATCGGCGTATCGATCCTGTCCGGCTCCCATCTGGAACTGGCCGAACAGATCATGGAAAAACTGCGGCAGGCCGGCGCGGCCGAACACATCCCGGTCGTTTTCGGTGGAATTATTCCAGTCGAAGATTTCGCGAAATTGCAGATAACCGGCATCAAAAAAGTGTTCACGCCCGCGGATTACGAATTGATCGAGATCATGGAACGTATTTTCCAGGTGGTGGCGGAAAACGCGAAAGCGACCGCCTGACCCGGCGGAGCCCGCGGCCGAGCAGGGTCCCGGGAACCATCCCAATGTACCAGGAACTCATCCAGAAAGCCCGCGCCCTCGATAAGTTTTCGCTGGGGCGCGTGATCAGTCATTTCGAAGACGCGCGCCCCGTGGGAGCGGAGGTTCGGCGCGAAATTCTGGAAACGCTCCGGTCCACGGGAGGTGACGAAAAACCCGCGCGGATTCTCGGTTTCACCGGAACTCCGGGCGCGGGCAAAAGTACCCTGGTGGGAGCGCTCGCGGGGCGATTGATCCAGGACGATCCGTCCGCTCGCGTCGCGGTGCTCGCCGTCGATCCTTCCAGCCAGGTTTCGGGCGGAGCCCTGCTCGGCGACCGTACGCGCGTGCGCTTTCCACTGGATGAAAAACGCCTGTTCTTTCGCAGCCAGGCTTCCGACCGCGAACTGGGCGGACTCGGTCGCGGTACGTTTCAGGTCATTCGCCTTCTGCGCCTGCTGTTCGATTTTATTTTCGTCGAAACGGTCGGCATCGGCCAGAGCGAGATCGAAATCCAGCACCTGGGCGACCGCATCTACCTGGTGCTCCAGCCTCTGGGCGGCGATCAAATTCAGTTCATGAAGGCGGGGATCATGGAAATTCCGGACGCGGTGATCCTGAATAAGTGCGACGAAAAAGCGGCGGCGAATAAAAGTTATTACGCCTTACAGGCTTCGCTCGCGTTCGCGCGACCCGGGGCGGCGGATATTCCACTTTATAAAACCAGCGCGACGAACGGCACCGGCCTGGACGAAGTGCTCGCGGATCTGCGGGAGCCCGGCCTGACCCGGGATTTCGCGGGGAAGGAAGCGTATTTTTTTAGAAGGTGGGTGCGGGACGAATACGGGCGCAGCGGCCTGGCCTACCTGGATGAACTGGCGCCCGGCCCCGCCTCGCTGCCGGAACACGTCGGCTCGTTCGACCGGGCCCAGATCGAGTTTGAAACCGGTTATCAGCGGAACATGGCCGGAGCGGTGGTACGATCATGAAAAAACGAATCCAGGTCGGTTTACTCTTCGGCGGCAAATCGGCCGAACACGAAATTTCGATTCTCAGCGCGCGCAACATCCTTGACGCGCTCGATCCGGCGCGCTACCAGGCCATCCTGATCGGCATTGATAAACAGGGCAGATGGCACCGGCAGGATCTGCAAAAATTCATGAAAGAGGCGAACTACAACTACAAAATCGACATGGACCGCGCGAACCTCGCCCTCGTGCCCGGAAAAGGCGAAGACCAGATCATCCCGGACGCCGGTCGCGATTTCATCGGTCACCTGGATGTGATCTTTCCGATCGCGCACGGGCCCTTCGGCGAAGACGGTACGGTGCAGGGTATGCTCAAACTCGCGGGTATCCCTTTCGTGGGCGCGAGCGTACTCGGCTCGGCCGTGGGCATGGACAAGGACGTGATGAAACGGTTGCTCCGCGACAGCGGAATTCCGGTCAGCAAGTTTATGGTCTTTCGCAAACACCAGATCGACGATATCGTCTTCGACGCCGTGCGTAAGGAACTCGGCATGCCGGTGTACGTGAAACCGGCCAATCTCGGATCGTCGGTGGGCATCAACCGGGTCGACAGCAAGACCGCGGCCGAAGGCGGCTACCACGCGGAAGAAAAAGATTTTCGCGTCGCCATCAACGAAGCGTTTCGTTACGATCAGAAAATTATCATCGAGGAAACCGTTGTCGGGCGCGAAATTGAGGTGGCCGTCCTCGGCAACGAAGCGCCCCGGGCCTCCGTGCCGGGCGAAGTCATCCCCCGCGGCGGTTTTTATTCGTACGAATCCAAATACCTCGACGAACACGGAGCCCGGCTGGAAATGCCCGCGCGTTTACCTGACACCCTGGTGGCCCGCCTGCAACACGCGGCCATCCGCGCGTTCGAGGTCCTGTGCTGCGAAGGGATGGCGCGCGTGGATTTTTTCGTAACAGCGGATGAAAAAATCTACGTAAACGAAATTAATACCCTGCCCGGTTTTACGAGTATCAGCATGTACCCCACGCTCTGGGAACTCTCGGGCGTGCCGCGCGACGAACTGGTCGATACCCTGATCGACCTGGCCCTGCAGCGGCATGCACGCGAAAGTCACCTGAAAACGACGGTGGAAAAATGAATCCGACCGAACCGTTCGCCTTAAAAATTAGTTTTCTCGGGTTCGGTCAGATGGGCTCGGCCCTGGCGGCTGGTCTCGCCCGTACCGAACCGGGTCTCGGTCTGGGGTATTTCGATGTCCGGACGCCCTCCGGGCCGGATATTCCCGGCCTGCAGCGTTTTGAATCCGCTCTCGATGCGGAGGAGTTTTGCGACCTCATGGTGCTCTGCGTTAAACCCGGGGACATGGCCCGCGCGGTCAGTGGCCTGCGGGGCGACCGAAAATACATCTCGATCGCGGCCGGTCTGACCGTGGCCAGCATCCAGGCGGGATTCCAGTGCTCGCATCCTGTGCAGATTGCCCGGGTCATGCCCAATATTTCAGCACGGATCGGGGCCTCAGTTTCCGGTGTTTTTTGCGAAAATCTTGAATTACGCGAAATTACGCTCCGAATTTTTCGAAGTGTCGGCCAGGCCCTTCCCATTGAAAAAGAAGAACTGCTGCACGCCGTGACCGGACTTTCCGGCAGCGGTCCGGCTTTCGTATTCGCCTTTATCCACGCGCTCGCCGAAGGCGGGGTCCTGGCCGGTCTGCCCTTTGCCACGGCCCTGGACCTGGCGGCCGCCACCGTGCGAGCTTCCGCAGAGATGGTCGTGCAGAGCCAGGCGCATCCCAATGAGTTGCGGAACTCCGTTACATCACCCGGTGGCACCACGATCGCCGGGCTCAAAGCCCTTGAAGATCGTGGATTCCACGGAGCGGTGATGGAAGCGGTCCGCGCTGCCGCCGATCGCAGCCGGGAACTGGGTGTGTAAATTTCCCGCAAGTTTTTACCACGGGGACACGGGTCGCACGGGCGCGGGTTCAAACCCTTCCGCGGCGGTCCCCCTCAATGGTTATAGCAAATAACGCAGTTCGTCGCAGAGGCGGCGGCGGAATTCCTGGTTGAAAAAGCGCGCGTCCGACGGGTTGACCTCAAAGGAATTAATGACCTCGCCGGTCGGTTCGGTATGCAGGGTGGCGTTGAGAATATCGATATCGGTAAGAAAAAATGTCTGGGAGAGGGCCAGCATCAACCCAGGACGGTCAACCCCCCGCAGGCGAATCACGGGGCCGCAGGCTTCCTGCACAATTTCGACCCCACCCTGCATGGCCTTGCGGGACGGTGTGCCGGGAACCCGGGCCTGGCGCATGGAAAGGTATTCCAGCACGGACATTCCATCCAGCAGCAGCACTAAATCCTCCCGAATTTCGGCGATTTCATCACGGTCCATGGTTCGTTCCGAATCCACGCATCGAACCAGAAACTCGTCCACGATCTGATTGCCCGGTGTTTGAATCGAGGCCGTAACGATGCTCCAGTTATGCACGTAAAAGACGGCTGAAATTCGAAATAACATCCCGGTTTCATTCCCGGTTGTTTCAATCCGCACCAGAGTGCCCCCGGAGTTCCGGGACACCTCCATTTTCAGTTCATTATTGCGAATGCGGGTTGGGATCACGATAATTTGCCCTCGAAAGTTAATAAGCAATTATCGTACCCTCTCCAGCATCCATACTACAATGGTAAGAATTTATGGTGACAGGGGTCCGGTTTTTTTCTTGTTAGGTTCCGGCCCGGGGGGAATGTTGCTGTTGTGATGGCGCTGCTTTCAGCCGAATTGTGCAATTCCGTGTTTGACCGGTGCATCGCCGATTACCACCGAACCGACCACGTCGACGCCCCCAAAAACAATCCGTTCACCCAGGGGATTGAGGTCATCCTGTACGATAAAACCTGGATCGACACGGTCCAGTGGCATCTGGAAGATCTGGCGCGCATTCCGGACATTCTCGATAAGGACCTGGCCGCTCTGAAACGCCGCATCGACCTTTCCAACCAGGCCCGTACGGACTGCGTCGAACGCGTCGACGACTGGTTTCTGCGTTTATTCAAGGACAGCCGGCCCGCGCCCGGCGCCACGATGAACTCGGAAACTCCGGCGTGGTTGATCGATCGTATGTCGATCTTAGCGCTGAAGATTTATCATATGCGCGAAGAAACGGAACGCCCGAGCGCTGACGCGACCCACCGCGAAAAGTGTCGCGCGAAGCTGGGAGTTCTCTCCGAACAACGACGCGATCTGTCCGTCTGCCTGGACGAGTTGATCCAGGATATCCAATCAGGCCGGAAATTTATGAAGGTTTATCGTCAAATGAAAATGTACAATGACGAAACCCTGAACCCGGCCCTCTACGGGCGCGAAAAACTGGCGAATTGATCAATGCGTCTGCTTGTTTTTAGATTTTCAGCCATGGGCGACGTGGCTCTGCTCACGCCCGTACTGAACGCGCTGGCGCGGAAGTATTCCAACCTCAGCATCACCCTGGTCACGCGCAAAGCCTTCGAACCGTTTTTTTATAATCTACCCGGTGTGGAAGTCATCGGCGTGGACGTGGACCAGGATTACAGCGGCCTGCGCGGTCTGTATCGCCTGTACCGGGAACTGAAAATCCTCGGCCCGTATAACTTCGGTGTGGACATTCATGGCAGCGCGCGTTCGCGCATTTTGAAATTCTTTTTTCGATTGAACGGACTGCCTTTCGCCACCCTGGTGAAAGGTCGGCGTGAAAAAATCGCCATGACCAGGCGGAAGAATAAAATTCGCGGGCCCCTGCCCCACATGGTGGAACGGTACATGCGCGTCTTCGAACGCGCGGGGGTGTACGCGGAAATCGGGCCCGGGCCCTGGATCAATCCGGATACACATTCGCGCGCGCTGGCCAAACGATACCTCAAACAGGAAGGGATCGAAAACCGTACCAATTACTGGATCGGGATCGCCCCCTTCGCCAAACACCGCCCGAAAACCTGGCCCATCGGTCATACGATCGCGTTGATCCGGCGCATCCGGGAAAACCTGGACGCGACGATTTTTCTCTTCGGCGGCGGGCCCACGGAAATTTACGAACTCGGCCGCATCCAGGTCGAATTCCCCGACGTCCACGTTGTGGCCGGCAAATTATCGCTGGAAGGCGAAATGGCGCTGATGTTACGGATGCATGTTACGATCGTGATGGACAGTTTTAATATGCACCTGGCTTCTCTGCTGGGTACCCGCGTGCTTTCCCTCTGGGGTCCGACGCACCATTTCCTGGGCTTCGGACCGTACGGCCAGGACGAATCGAGTATCATCGAAATTTCGCCCGCCGAACTGCCCTGTCGGCCCTGTTCCGTGTTCGGCAATAAACCCTGCTTTCGCAAAGACCTTGCCTGTTTGAACTGGATCACCCCGCAGATGGTGTATGATCGCCTGGTGGAAAGCCTGGAAGGCCAGTCGGAAAACACCGCCCGGCCGACCGCCCCCGAACTGCCCACCCTGCCCCGGAATCGAATCACCGACGACGCCGCTTCCCGGACCGGCGAGCAAAATTCGCCTACAAAAAAAGTATCTGGAATTTAAGCGAAGTAAAGGGTGACGGTGCCCGGGCGCACGCCCGGTTCGTCGACGCCCGGGCATCCCCTCATTCGCGACCGATCGGCCCGGCGAATTCGATCCGCCCGTCCCGGCCGAGGGCTCGCAGCACGAGATACATCCGCTCGCGGTCGATCACCTGAAGTTCAAGGCAGAGGCCGGGCTTTTCCCAGGCGGCCACGTCCAGATCCGTACGTAAATTCGCCGCCGGGAAAAAAATTTTTTGTTCTTCGCCGCCGGCCCCGGGCCTGCTCTGCCGATTCAGAAAAAAAAGCAGGGCCAGGAAGCCGCGCGGACGGGGCGCGGGCGGGGCGGTCAGGATATTGAGTTCGAGCCCTTCGGCGACGAACCGGGCGCGCATCCATTTGTATTCGCCGTCTTTTTCGGGATTGCCGTGAAGGCCCGCGCCGCGCCAGGTCCCGCTCGCGAAGCGGCCAAACCCCGCGCGGTCGTGCCAGAAGCGAAAGACGCGCGGTTCGCCTCGAAAGCGCCGGCGATTTTCCTCGTCCGGGGTGGGAGGAGTGACGGCGGCCCCCGGCCGTTCGTGGCGAGCGGCCCTCGTTTTTTTTCGTGTCTTTTTCGCCATTGTTTCTTTTAACCCGGATTATTCACGAAATTTTCCATGAATTCTCTCAACGAAAAGCGCCTTTCAAGGCGGTTTTCTTCATTCCTCAGTGGCACCGGATTTTTTTGCATGAAACAGTGTGTTGCCCCCACAGGCATACGCTGCCGCGAAGCCAT
>CAZVZS010000002.1:192915-220623 GCA_964631535.1 uncultured Leptospiraceae bacterium | reverse complement strand
CTGCGTATGCCTGTGGGGCGCATCATATTTTCGTTTCATGCATAATCCGGGTTAGAGCCGGACTTTTAAGTTATCGAGCAGGCGATCGAGGTCGTCCAGGGAAGTATAGTGCAGCGTAATCTTGCCGGCCCCGCCGCGGCCGTGGGCGATGTCCACCTTCGTTGTGAACTTCGCGCGCAGGCGTTCTTCCAGGTGGCGAATGTTCGCGTCCTTTTTGTCCTTCTTCGCGGACGATTTCGCGCCGCCCTCTTGCAGGCGCGCGATTTCGTCCTCCACGCGCCGGGCGGTCCAGCCCTCGCGCGCGATGCGACCGGCCAGTTTGATGAGCACGCGCGGGTCAGCGATGCTCAAAAGCGGACGTGCCTGGCCCGCGCTCATCTGTCCGTGTTCGATAATCTCCAGGACCTGGTCGGGAAGTTTGAGCAGTCGCAGTAAATTGGTAATCGTGGTGCGGTCCTTGCCGACTTTTTCCGCGATCTGAATCGGCTTCTGCCCCGTTTTGTCGAGCAGGGCCTGGTACGCGCGCGCCTCTTCGATCGGATTTAATTCCTCGCGCTGGATGTTTTCGATGATCCCCATCTCGAGCGCCTGGATGTCGTTCACCTGTTTGATCATCGCGGGAATTTTTTTGAAGCCGGCTTTTTTACACGCCTGGAAGCGGCGCTCGCCGGAGATGATCTCGTATCGTTCTTCGTTCTTAATTTTGCGCACCACGATCGGCTCGATCAGCCCCACCGTGTGCAGAGTCTTTGCCAGCTCATCGAGCTCAGCCTGGTTGATCCGTTTGCGCGGTTGATTCGGATTCGGTACGATTTCCTGAATCGAAAGTTCGCGGTAATCGGGATGCTCCACGATCTGCACGCCCGCGGTCCGCCCCCCGCCCGCCGACGGAATCAGATTCGAAAGACCTTTGCCGAGCCCGGTTTTTTTAACCACGTTGAATCACCTCGCGCGCGAGTTGTTCGTACGCGTGCGCCCCGGTCGAATCGGGCGCGTAGTCGCCGATAAATTTGCCGAACGAGGGCGCCTCCGAAAGCCGCACGTTGCGCGGAATGATCGCTTCGTACACCCGATCCTTGAAGTGTTCGCGCACGTCTTCCACAACCTGTTGCGCGAGGGTCGTGCGCCCGTCGAACATCGTCAGCACCACCCCGTCGAGCGTGAGCGCGGGATTCAGTTCCTGCTGCACGAGATTGATCACCTTCATGAGTTGCGTGAGACCCTCCAGCGCGTAATATTCCGTCTGAAGCGTGATCAGCACGCGGTCAGCGGCGCACAGGGCGTTCAGGGTGAGGATGCCGAGGTTCGGCGGGCAGTCGATGAAGATATACTCATATTGATCGCGCACCTGGTTCATCGCGCCTTTGAGAATGAACTCCCGATTTTCCATGGCCAGCATATCGACTTCGATCCCGGACAGGTGGACGTTCGCGGGCAGGAGCGAGAGGCCGGGCACATCCGTGGCGACGATCGTCTCGGACATGGACAATTCTTCCAGCAACACTTCGTAAATCGTCCGGTCCGATTCGTGCGAGTTGATGCCCAGGCCGGAAGAGGCGTTGCCCTGCGGATCGATATCGACCAGGAGCGAGTTATGTCCCATCTTCGCGAGGTACGCGCAAAGGTTCACACAGGTCGTCGTTTTGCCGACCCCGCCTTTCTGATTGGCTACTGCGATTGTTCTTCCCATTGTTGCTGCGCTTCCTTGATCCGTTTCCATTTTCTCGGGAAACCGTTTTTTGTCTGCTTTTCTTTCCCGAACACGTACACGCGACGTTCCCCGAGGAAGGCAAGCTCGGGCAGCGGGATTGTTTCCCGTGAAACATACCCGAGTGTGTCCAGATACTGGATAACCCGTGGACTGCTCGTGGACAGATTCGCGGCCGCGAGCGCGAACCAGTCGCCCGGCTTCTGTAAATGACAGATGAGTTCGATCACACCGGGAAACGGAAACAGCGCGCGGGCGATGATCCCGGAAAAATTCCCGCGCATTTCTTCCAGGCGCGCGTACCGAAAATCGACGCGCGGTCTGGTCACCTCCGGGAGCCGGGCATGAAATTCTTCCAGCAGGCCCAGCGAACGGGAACTCGAGTCGATCAGGGTGAGGTTAGGCGCCTCGCGTCGGAAGGCCAGCAGGTAACCGGGCAGGCCCGGGCCGCTCCCGGCGTCGGCCAGATTTGTTTCACGTGAAACACCGAGGCGCAGGGCCAGCCTGTCGGTGAGCACGAGCGATTCGAACAGGTGTCGCTCCAGGATGCGCGCCTGGTCCCCCTTTGAAAAAAAACGTTCCTGGTGGGCGATCAAAAACTCCAGGTAGGCCGCCAGCAAGTCAGCGTCGTATCGCTCCGGCAAACCTTCCGGCAGGCGCAGTCCGCGCGATTCGATCTCTTCAAATAGATTCATATTCCAGTAAAACTTACTTCCTGTAACTGTCGGGAAGTGACAAAATTTGATTTCCCGAAACGTTGAAGACCTAAAATTTCAAGGCGACCGAGCGTTGGGGTCGAATTAAGGCATTTGCTCTCTACGGATCGCAAATGCGGGAAAGAACTCTGCGCTCACGCTCAGAGTTCAGGGGGACCGCAACCCCCCGCGCCTTCTTAACTTTTTTCGGTAGTTGCCGATACAAAAACCAGGACGTTTTTTACTCCATGTGGAGTATTGAGGAACAACTATGACCCGCTCACAAAAATATTTCGCCACGACTTTCGTTGCCGCGACCGTTCTTTTCACGCAGACGACGATTGTGTCGGCCTTTACCCCCGGCAAATGGAACCCGATGGATCATTATATCCTGCGGGGTCAGGCAGGCGGACCACGTGCGGTCCTGGTGCATGACCCGGACGGAAAAATTCTACAGACCGCCGAGTTTCAGTACGATGCGAACGGCCGGCTCCTGCGCGAGGTGTACATCAACTCCAGTGGCCAGGGTGACGGGCACACGCTCTACGAATACCAGGGTGACCGCGTCACCGGGGAAAAACTGTACAACAGTAAGAGTGAACTGGTCGAACGTAAAGTGTATCTGTACACCGGCGGCCGACTGAGCGCGATCCAGGTCATGGACAACAAGGACCAGGAAATTTTACAGGTCGACTACACGAGCAAGGGCGAACTCATCCAGGTCGCCGAGGAAAAGCGCGAGAAAAATCTCGATCGCATACTGTTTGTATACAGGGCCGATAAACTGGACGCGCTGGAAGTCAAAGACGAGGCCGGCAATGTGTTCAGTCGCACGAAATTCGAGTACGGCCAGGCCGGGGAGTTGACCCGCCGCGAACGCTTTCAGGGCGGGCGTCGTTATCTCTGCAAGTACGTGTACGGGGCGAACGGCAAAATCGCGGGGTACGAATACAGCAACTTCAATCCGGAACAGAACCGCTGGGAACTGGAGAAGCGTCTGACCTTTCGGTATTGAACCCGTTCTGTTTAATATGCAGGTACAGCAGGTCGATGTCCGGGGGATCGACACCGGATATCGCCGCGGCCTGTTCCAGGTTGAAGGGCCGAATTTTTTTGAGCTTCTCGCGCGCTTCGGTCTTGAGCCCGCCCACCAGGTCGTAGTTTAAATCGGCGGGCAGTTTGATCTGACGATTGTGCTCGCGCCGCTTTATGTTTTCCAATTCGCGCCGCACGTAACCATCGTACTTGATTTCCAGCTCCAGGACTTTTTGTTCCAGAGGCGACAGCTCTTCCACGCCGGGAACGATCCCGATACAATCTTCTATAAAAATCTCCGGGCGGCGCAGAAACGTGGCCACGTTTTTCCCGAAACTCGCGGGCACGTCGATGCCACGGAAGGCGGCCACGGCGTCCAGCGCCGCGGAAGGTTTAAGGCCGGTGGAATCGAAGAGGCTTTTGACACGGGCAATGCGTTCAGACTTCACCCGCATGCGTTCGAAGGTCGTGTCGTCCACGAAACCCAGGGCGCGACCGTAGCCCATGAGACGCTGGTCGGCATTGTCCTGGCGCAGGACCAGTCGATGTTCAGCGCGACTTGTGAACATGCGGTACGGATCTTCCACGCCTTTCATGACCAGATCGTCGATGAGCACGCCGATGTAGGCCTCCCCGCGCCCCAGCACGAAGGGTTCGGCGCCCTGCGCGGCCCGCAGCACGTTCACCCCGGCCATGAAACCCTGGGCGGCGGCTTCTTCATATCCGGTCGTGCCGTTGATCTGTCCGGCGAAGTACAGGCCCTTGATTTTTTTTGTCTGTAGATCCGGGGTGAGGCAGCGCGGGTCGACGAAGTCATATTCCACCGCGTACCCGGGACGGATGATTTCGACTTCCTCCAGGCCGGGCACGGAGCGTAAAAATTCCCACTGCACTTCTTCGGGCAGGGAAGTGGAAACCCCGTTGAGATAAATCTCCCCCGTGTGCACGCCTTCGGGTTCGATGAAGATCTGGTGTCGCTCGCGCTGGGCGAAACGGACGATTTTATCCTCAATGCTTGGGCAGTACCGTGGACCGGTGCCCTGGATATTCCCCGAATACATCGCGGACCGGTTCAGGTTGTCCTGGATGACTGCGTGCGTGCTCGCGTTGGTGTACGTGATCCAGCACGATATTTGTTCGCGGGTAATCGTTTCCGTTGCGTACGAAAACGGGGACGGGTCCACGTCCGGTTTCTGTTCCTCCAGCGCGGAGAAATCGATCGAACGTCGGAGCACGCGCGGCGGTGTTCCCGTTTTGAGTCGCCCCAGTTGAAACCCGTACCGGAGCAAACATTCCGATAGACCCATGGCCGCGCTCTCCGCGATGCGACCCGAACGCGCCTGGAAGTCCGTGCCGATATGAATCAGTCCGCGCAAGAAGGTCCCGGTTGTCAGAATGACGTAGGATGCCTGTAGCTCATGGCCACGCCCGGTTACAATTCCAACCACCTGGTCCCCTTCGATGACGAGCGATTCGCAGGTGTCCTGGCGCATGGATAAATTCGGCGTGGCTTCCAGAGTCCACTTCACGCGATTTTGATACTCGCGCTTCTCGGCCTGGGCGCGCGGGGCCCAGACCGCCGGCCCCTTCGAACGATTGAGCATCTTGAAATGAATTCCAGTTTGATCGATGACCCGGCCCATGATCCCGCCCAGCGCGTCCAGTTCCCGGACCATATGACCCTTGGCGATGCCGCCAATGGCCGGGTTACAACTCATCTGCCCGATCGTATCGAGATTCATGGTGAGCAGCAGGGTGCGCAGGCCGCCGCGCGCGCAGGCATGCGCCGCCTCGGCGCCGGCGTGGCCGCCACCGACGACAATAACATCGTATCGATTGGGTATCGCGGGATTCATGGTTCCAGAACTCCGGGGGTCGTCCACAGAGCAATCTTTATGAATTTTGATTTCCAGCCGACATAATGATTAGCAGAGTGCGGAAAAAGCTAATTACCTGACGATTTAGACCTTTCAGACTTTTTCAGCGACCATTCATCGGGGAAACCTATGCAACGTAATATAATCATCATCGGCGCGGGAAGCCTCCAGATTCCGCTCATCGAAGCGGCGAAGGAAATGGGTCTGGGAGTCGTCGTCTTCGATATGAACGCGAAAGCTCCCGGCATGGCGCTGGCCGATCGGCCTGTGCTCATGAGCACGAAAGACGTTGAAGGCTGCGTACGCGAGGCGCGGCGCCTGCGCGATACATTAGCCGTCCATGGCGTGGTGACGGGAGGAACCGACGCGAGTCGTACGGTCGCGGCCATCGCCGCCGCGCTGGATCTGCCCGGCATTCGTTTTCACGACGCGGAAGCGGCCACCAATAAAGTCCTGATGCGCTCCCGGCTGCGGTCCGCCGGTGTGCCGGTGCCGGACTTCGAAGCGGTCTGGTCGCTCAACGACGCGCGCGGCGCCCTCGACCGGATCGGACTGCCCGCTGTTTTGAAACCAGCCGAGAACATGGGCGCGCGCGGTGTCATCAAAATCAGCACGCGCGAGGAACTGGCGGCCGCCTATCGCCACGCGCGCAAGTACAGTCCAACCGGGGAGATGATTCTCGAAGCGTATATGAGCGGACCGGAACTGTCCGTGGACGCTCTGGCCTGGCCCGCGAAAACGAAGGATGGCCAGGAAGACGAAATGCGCTTTCGCGTGACGGGCATCGCCGACCGGGTCATCACCGGCGAACCGTTTTTTATCGAGACCGGCCACAACATGCCCACCGCGTTGGGCATCGAGATCCAGAACGAAGCCGCGCGCATCATGCGCGCCGGTATGGAGGCCCTGGGAATCACGCGCGGCGCGGGTAAAGGCGACTTGAAAGTCACTCCGGATGGAATCAAGATCGGCGAGCTGGCCGCGCGACTTTCGGGTGGATACATGTCTTCGCACACGTATCCCCTGCACTGCGGCGTGAACTTGCAGCGCGCCGCGATTCAAATCGCGCTCGGCGACGAACCCGAGGGTCTGGAAGAGCGACACCACCGCGTCGTAATCGAACGGGGCATTCTCGCGCCGGCGGGCAAGATCGCCGCGATCGGCGGGATTGAGGCGATGGGGTCCGTGGCGGGCGTGGAGCGGGTCATCATCACGCGCGCGGTCGGCGATGTGATGCAAACGGTCACGAGCAATGTCGACAAGGTCGGCCACGTCATCGCGTCCGGTGAAACGCTCGCGGAGGCCGAGGCGGCGGCCCGCGCGGCGCGCGAACTGTTTGTGATTGAGGTGGACGATACCTTTTCGCTCACCTGGGAACAGGTGGAGGCGAAAGCCCGCCAGCGTTTCGGCGATAAGATCTGCTGGGTCTGTAAAACCTGCGACGGCACAACCTGCGCGAGCGGGGTCCCCGGGATGGGCGGGGTCGGGCGTATGAATTCGTTCATCGACAACAGCCGGGCCCTGGCGGAATGGAAGATTCTGCCGCGGTACCTGCGCGAGGATGTTTCGCCTGATACGACTTTTGAACTATTCGGGCGAAAATTTGAGCACCCGCTCATGGCGGCGCCGATGACCGGGGCCGTCACCAATATGGGCGGGGCCGTGGATGAGTACGCCTTCGCCCGCGATCTCCTTGCGGGCTGCCGCGATACGGGAACGGTCGCCTGGCTCGGCGACGGTGCTTCGCCCGAAAAATTCGAGCAGATCATTCGCGCCCTGGAGGAAGTCGAAGGGTTCGGCGTGCTGATCTGTAAACCGCGTTCGGACCGCGACGAACTGCGTCGCCGTTTCCACGTGGCCCGCGCGAGCGGCGTGATCGCCGTCGGCATCGACATCGACGCGATTAAATTCAAGACCATGGTACAGCGCGGGACCGGCTCGGCCGCCCTCGGGTTTGACGAGGTTCGTCGCCTGCGTGACGAGATCGATATTCCGTTCGTGCTCAAAGGGATCATGTCGCCGGCGGACGCGGAAATGGCCAGGCGGGCCGGGGTGGACGCGATCGTGGTCAGCAATCACGGGGGTCGCATCCTCGACGATATGCCGGGCACCGCGCGTGTCCTGCCGGAAGTCGCGGCAGCCGCGGGCAGGGCAATGACGGTCATCGCCGACGGCGGGATTCGCTGCGGGCGCGACGCGTTCAAGATGATGGCCCTCGGCGCGAAGGCGGTGCTCGTCGGTCGGACGGCCGCGATCGCGGCGGTTGGCGGCGAACGGGCCGGGGTGAAATTTTTATTCCGCGAATACGCGCAGGACCTGCGTCAGACGATGACGATCTGCGGGCCTGCGCGACTGGATGAAATTCACGCCGGGTACGTGTTGTACGCGGGGCCACCGCCAGCCGAACCGCGCCGCGCGAATTCGCGAACGCGCGCGATCGACGATTAAAAACACCGCAATCAATGTTCCTGATTCGACGCCGGGTTCTGTACTTCGGCCGTGCCCGCGCGTTTCGCGGCGCGCCGGCGGGCGAATCGCCGGGCGAGGAGCAGGACTCCGGCGGCGCTGAGCGTTCCCAGCGCCGCCAGCAGGCCGTAGAATCGCAGTCGATAATTCGCTTCGCTGATAGCCGGTTGAATCGAAGCGAAAAATACCAGCGAGTCCAGAGCGCTCCGGGCGTCTTCCAGCAACGCGGTTTCCAGCCCGGCGGGAACGGGGGCCCCGCTCGTTTCCGGGATGATGTGCAAAAAATATTCATCCGAACGGGTGGCGAAATATCCTTCCACATTCTGAATGACGCGTCCTTCGAATATCCGCGATTTTACGTACAGAGCCGCCGGTAAATCGTTTTCGATTTCCAGCGTGACGAAACGGCGCACATTCATGTTCTTCTCGGCCGCGGCGTCCTGAACTTCCGAAATCATACTCGTACGCCGTGGATTCGGCACGCAGAAAAATCGTAGACTGACCGGGATTCGTTTTCCGCTCACGACCGCCCAGGTCTGCGCGACCAGCAGGCGATCTTCGCGGGCGACGACCCGGTACGCGGGGGGTACCTGTATCGCGCAGCCGCAACCCTTTAGCACATCGCCAGGCGACATGGCCGGGACGGTTGCCTGTTCACGCGCGGCCGGTCCATTCAGGGTCAGGCAGGCGATTATCGCGCAAAGGCCGAATTTTTTTTTCTGAAAAGCGATCATCGCGGGCGATTTTTCCGGAACGGAGCGAGTTTTTTCGACCTTCCTCCTGCAACAGGGGAGGAAAGAAAATGAATAAACTGGTTATCAACGGAATTCTGAAAAAAAGCGGCAGAGGCAGGGCGTACCTCGTGTATTCGGACCAGCGTCGCGCGCAAAAGCTGCTGAGGTTGGAAGGTCGACTGGAATTTCTCAGCGGCCAGCAACTCACGGTGATCGGGGCCTACGCGACGGGGGGTGGGATGTTTCAGGTGGAGAAGGCCATTCCGTATCGGTTTCCGCGCAAGGCCGGTTGAAAATGGGGGTGAAACAGCTTGACAATGCCGGTAAAAATACCCTTACTCGAAGGGATGCGACCATCCGTGGTACAGGCGCGCCCTCTGCTGGACTTTCCCGCCGGCCGTTTGCGTTCGCGGCGGGTAAGCGTGGGCGAGTACCACCGCCAGGCGCAGGCCGGTCTGCTTCCCGACCGCGCCGAACTGCTGGAAGGACTCGTTTTCGAAAAGATGCCCCGGTCGCCGCTGCATGAGGGGCTGACGCACGAGCTTTTTCTGTTTTTTCAGAAGGGGCTCAGGTCACACGAATATCTTGTTCGCAAGGAAGCCCCGCTTACCTTCGCGGATTCGGAACCTGAACCGGATCTTTCCATCGTCCGCGGCGGGTCCCCGCGCGATTTTTTCAAACAACACCCGACGGCAGCCGAATTAATCGTGGAAGTCGCCGTCTCGAATCCGGAAGTGGACCGGGCGAAAGCTCGAATTTACGCCGCCGCCGGAGTACCTGAATACTGGATCGTCAGCGGGCCGGACGCCTGGATAGAGGTATACACGCAGCCGGATCGGAGCGGGCGGCGGTATGGGCGCACGCAAACATTCGCGGCGGGTGAAATTATTCAAACGATCGAAGGCCTGTCGCTCACGGTCGCCCCGCTCTTCGCGTGAACGCCTATCACGACCGCCTCAGGGATCGATCGTAAAACGGGCGATCTGATACAACTGATGCGGCCGGGTCATCACGAAACGAAATTCCTGGCGCGTCTCTCGCGGAGTTCCTTCATACTGTACGAGGTACACTTTCACGGTCGTGATCGGCGCGTTGCCCGAACTGTAGTACTGGACCTGGACGGCGTATTCGCCGGGTTTCCCGGAACCCATTGTGAACGTTTCCGGTCCGTAGCCGTCCACGATGTCCACATCCAGATTGCCGCCCGCTTTCGTGGCGCGGTTGCCGTAATAACAACGTTCGCCGGTCGGATCGATGACCCAGAGATCGACGTCGGTGGGCGTGTCCCAGGTCAACACCACTTTCAGATCCTTCGCGGGCACGCGCGAAAAGAACGCCACCCGATCCTTCGCCGCGCCGGCCTGTACTTCAATCAGATTCGACCCGGGCGCGACGGCCGACTGTAGTTTGAACCGCCCGCCCTGGATGCGTAACGATTGCGGGATGCCGTTGATGACGATCCGCGCGCGGTCGGAGTTGTAGCCGTCGACGGTGCCCTCGATGGTGACGACCTGCGAAAGTACCAGGCCCGGACGCGGACTTTCGATCCGCACCTGCTGCGCGAGAATTTCCTGGGAAATGAAAATAGCGAAAAATAAGAAGAATACTTCGCGAGTCATCGGCTGGCCTCGATGGTAAAGTCGGTAATTTTGTAGATGGTACGTTCTTTCGTCATGAGAAAATCGAAGTTCCGCCGCGATTCATGCGCTGTGCCTTCGTAGAGCACGACGTAAATTTTCACGCGCGAAGCGGGCGCGTCGCCCTTGCTGTAGTACTGCACCTGGATGGAATACTGACCCGGGATCGCGTTCTGCATCGTAAAGATCTGCGGACCGAAGCCGGTTTCGTCGTTGGCGATCAGATTGCCGCCGTTTTTCGTGACCGGCTGCGCCCAGTAACAACGTTCGCCGCTCGGATCGGTCACCCAGAGGTCCACGTAACGCGCGTCGTCCCAGGCCAGCACGATTTTAATATCGCGCGGCGGGACGCGCGCGAAGAACGCGATTTTCGCGCTCGCTCCGGCGGCTTTCACTTCCACGATATTTTCGCCCGGCGATACGACCACGTTCACCGAGAAACGCCCGCCCTTGACGGGCACATCCTGGGGAATCCCGTTTACGATCACCAGCGCCCGCGCCAGGTTCGTGCCGGTGATCGAGCCTTCGATGAGTTGCGTGGCGCGTGTGGATACGCCGCCGCCCGGTTTCTCGATGCGAATCGCCACAGCGAAAAGACCGGTCGGAACCAGGCCGAGCCCCAGGCAAAGCAGGCAGACGCTCACCGCGGGGGGGAAGGCGCCGCGGAGCAATTTTCGCGGCCGGATCATTTTCCGCTGACCTTAACCCGATCGTCGCGCGAATGGCCGCGCACTTCTGGATAGTACATCAGGCTGGCCCGGGCGGGCATCACGGCGTAACTGCCGGGCAGGTCCGCGCGCAGGAAATAATTCACCGTCCACTCGTTCACCGGACCGGAGGCGAAAAAGACCACGCGATCGTCGTAAATTTTGCGCGCGTCGTATTCGCGCTTGCGATCATCCGCGTAGTATTCGTCGTCACGGCGGACCACTGAAAACCCGGGCGGTACGTGGTCTTCCACCTGGAAGTAGGTGTCGGCCCTGCCTTCGCGGCTGACGCGAATGCGTACGAGCACAAGATCGCCCTGCGCGAAATCGCCGGTAGGTGAATGACTGAGCTTGAGGCCTTCCTGCGTTTCCTGCACGGTTACTTTCGCGAAGCGGCGGTCCAGTTTGATGCCGCGGGCTTCCGGCTCGAACGAGGAACTTGTATCGAAGAAGCGCAGCAAAGACGTGGCGTAGAACGCGAGGCCGTCGGTTTTGCCGAGGATGAGCGTGTTCTTGCCCGCTTTGAGTCCGGCTTTGCCGTAGTTGACGGTCAACTCTTCGCGAGCGATGGCGCCGGGTTGCACCGTCACCAGACGGGGTTCGCCGTTGTTCAGTCGCAGACTCAGGGAGGCGGGCGTCTCTTTTTCGCGTTCCTTCTGCAATTTTTCAGTTAAGGCGAGTACCGCCCAGGCCGTGTCGCGGGTGCTGTTCCAGCCAGCGCCCTGGCGATTGACGAGCAGGGTCGTGGCCAGGCGCTCGGTGATTTCGCCGTCCATGCCGAGTCGGAGGGCCGCGGTCAGAATCGCCGCGGTGGTTTCCACGAGATCGTTTTCCCAGTCCCCGTACGCCGACTGATACGCCTGGCCGCCGAAGTACGTGCCTTCCGCGTTACGGGCCAGCTCCAGTTTCCCCAGGACGCTTGTGACGATTTCGCGCGCACGCTTCTGGTTGGCTTCGCCGCCCTGGCGAATCAAGACCAGCGCCGTCAGGGCCTGGCCGTACTGCGTCTGTTTGGGCAGGGTTTCGTATAATTTTTCAGCCATGGACGCGGCGACCGGTCCGCTTTCGCTGAGGGCGTGCAAAATATACGCGCGTTGAAACTGCGTGGGGTTCTGTTCGTTCAGCGCGGATGTGAGAAACGCGCGCGCGCGGTTCAGCGCGTCGTCGCGTACGTCGTAACCGAGGGATTTCGCGATGACCAGACCGCGAAAAACATACGCCGTCATGAGCGGATCGCTCGCTTTATCCGCGCCGAACCAGCCGTAGCCGCCGTCGCCGCGCTGAAACCCGGCGAGTGTCACCAGGCCCTGGCGCATCATCTCGGGCAATTGCGCTTTCAGGCGCGGATTGATATAACCCGCGCGCGCCGCGCCCAGCAGGGGCATGAACCGGGACATGGTCTGTTCCACGCAACCGTAGGGATAGTCCGCGAGAAACGCGAGACTCTCACGCACGGCCTGACCGCTGCCGGAACTCAGGCGCACTTCCAGGGCCGCTTCCGTGTGTTTGGCCGGGAGTTCGAGTTCGGATTTCTGTTCGTCGGCGCCTTCTTTCAATCGCACGTTGCGCGAAACGATGCGTTCGAGTCCGAACGGTTTCAGCGGAATTACGTGCTCGGCCGCGTCGTAGAGCGCGCCGGAAACCGCGCGCATCCTGACGCGGGCCGTATCGGCGGAGCCCGTCTTCAACTGGAAGGATACGAATCCCGCGGCGCCCGCCTTGAGCGGGAGGTCTTTCGAAGAAGGCCCAACGATACCCGCGTTTTCGGCGGCGATATTAATTTTTACGTTCTGGTCCTGGCCGGTAAGATTGCTGAGCGTGGCGACGACCGTTTGTTCGGTGTCGCGCAGCATGTACGCCGGAACGCCGGCTTCCAGCATCAGGTCCTTGCGCGCGATAAAGGCCGCGGTCGTTTCACCGATGCTCGTATCCGGCGTGATCGCCCGGGCGGTGACCTTCCATTCGGTCAGGTTGTCGGGCAACTGGAAACTGACTTCCCCCACGCCGTCCCCGTTCGTCGTGACGCGCGCGTTCCAGAAAGCCAGGTCCTTGAAGTTACGGCGCGATTCGAACGAGTCGTCCTTGATGGCCGTCAGTGTCGGTTGTCCCCCGCGCGAAAGCGCCAGCTTCAGGCGTTTGTCTTCGGCGTAGCCGAAAAAGCGAAAGCTGTTCGAAAACGACGTCAGGATATTATTACGTCGCGGATGATAAAAAAACTGTATTAAATCCGGCGTGCGGTCCGCGGCCAGTTGATAGATCGCGGCGTCCACCACGGAGACGGAAACTTCGGCGCTACGGCCTTTGCCGTCCTGGTCGAGGGTTTTTACGGTCAGCTTCGCGGTTTCGCCGGGGCGATAGGCCGGTTTCTCGGGCTGCACGGCCACGTTCAAAAACCGATCGCGCGGCGGAGCGACGATTTTGATTTCGCTCCTGTACAGGGCCCCGTCGCGAAACTGGCCCGCGGCCAGGACGAAGTTGGGGCTCATGTCCTCGTCGATTTTGATTTTATACTTAAAGGTATTACCCTTGAGTTGAACCGTTTCCTGGCGAAAAAGCGACGTACCCTCCACCGTCAGAAACACGTGGCCGTCCGCCGCGGGCGACATGACCAGGACCTCAGCGGTTTCGCCGGGACGGTAAATATCTTTGCCGGGCTTGAGCACCAGGTTTTTGAACGGCTCGGCGATCGAATCCTGTTTGCCGGAGGCCCACATCGTCACCGTGGAATCGGTGCCGGTCCGGCCGGGGCCGTCGGCTTCAATGATCAGGGCATAGTGACCGCTGTCGGGCAATTTCACCGAAAACGACGCGCGTCCGTTTTCGTCGGTCTCGGCGTCGTAGCTGTCCACCTTCGCGCGCTTGCCTTCCTCGGAAATCCAGTAGAAGCTGCGTTTGTAAAGTGTCGCGGTGACGTCACGGTCATTCAGCAGTTCCTTGCGTTCTTCCGGTTTGAGCGTGGAATCGTAGGGCACAAGTTCGATCGCCACTTTCGCGTCTTCGTCCGGGTTGTAGACGGCGTTTTCCTGTTTTACGCGAATATAAAACGGACTGCGATGAACGGCGAAATTCGTGGAACCGGTCAGGGTCTGATCCGGCGCGGTGATCGTGGCCAGCACGGAATACGTGTAATCCTGGTCCACTTTTTCCGGCTCGATTTCGAGATCGTAGCGGCCTTCGCCGTCCAGCGCGGCGTTTTTATCGAGCACGAGCTCGCGTTTGCTGGCCCCGCCGGTCTGGCCGAGAAAAGCCGCCGCGGCCGCGAAGTCGAAATGACCCACCGGCGAATAATCGTACTTCGGCGAACGAAACACGCGCACGTTTAGCGGCGCTTTCGCGAGCGGTTTACCGTAATAATAACGGGCCTGGATGTGAATCGGGATGTCTTCCGATTTTGGATAGCTGGCCTTGCTCGATTTCACCTGCACGACGAATTTCGGCTTTTTGTAGGCCTCCACCTGAAACTCGGACGAGTGCGATTTGCCGTCGCGATTGATCAGGATACTGTACGTGCCCAGGCTGACATTCTCCGCGTCGGGCAGGTCGAATTCGCCCGTGCCGGTTCCCGGACCGCCCATGGCTACCGGGCGATTTTCAAGAATATATTTGCCCGCGTCGTCGATGACTGAAAACGTCGCGCCCCCGCCGGCCGCGGCGTAACGATTGTCGGCGAAGCTGCGAAAGATCGATTTAAAATATACGTGATCGCCGGGTCGATAGATGGGGCGGTCCGTGTACGTGAGCACGCGCAAACCGCCTTCGCCGTAAAACGACGACGCGAAAAACTCCGGATCGCTGATGGCGAACTGGTTGTCCTTGCTCAGAATGATGAGCGATTTTTCAGGCGTGTGACCGCTGAACCGGACGAACCCGTCGTCGCTCGTTGCGCCTTCGAACACGCGCGCTCCGGTGGCGGCGTCCATGAGCGTGATCTTCGCGTCGTCCACAGGCTGGCCGGTATCGCCGCGCGCCGCGTACACGAGCGTATCGCGGTGCGATTGTTTTGTCAAAAACGTGTACTCCGAACGGAGCAGCACGGTGTACGCGATTTCGCTCGCGCCGATGGCCTCCACCAGAAAAAGTCCCGTGCCGCCGACGGGCACCGGAATACGGCGATAAGCCCAGTCGGTTTCAATCGGGGGAATGAAAACCGAACGTAAAAACACATGATTTTTCAAAAGCGCGGGCCGGGCCAGGGGACCGGGATCGGCGGGGCGAAAATCCAGGTTGAGCGCCTTGCTCAGGGCTGAGCGCGATTTGATATTCAGGTCCTTGCGGGCCACTTCGCGTAGTTCCGTTTTAAAAATATTCCACGAATTTTGCAGCAGGGCGACGGGATGACCCTGGGCGGGCGCGGTCTCTTCTTTAACGATGCGCGCTTTCACTTTCGCGGCGAGAAACGCGGCCGGGTCGTCGATGCGGTACAGGCGCAGTTCGATGCCTTCGCGCCCCGGCGCTTCCAGGTTGACGTACGGGGTTTCCTTCACCGAAAAACTGCGATCGGTCGCCAGGTAAAAGTCCGGGTCAACGGCGAGCGTCGGCGCGGCGGAAAACAAAACTGCGAGCAGGGAAAAGACGACAAGATGCTTCGGCATGGCTCGCAGAGTGACCTCCTCAGGCGGCCGGTCAAGCGGGAATTCATGAAAAGGGGCCAGTGGCTTGTCGCGGGAGCGATGTTCACTCCAGAATCAAAAATCGAAAAATGCCGAGAAAAAACGGGTTTTCAGGCAGCGGTTGAAAGCGACGGTCGGGCAGTTCCAGCAGGTAGGTGACGGGTACACGTTTCAAACCGGCCGCCGCACCGGTGTGGTAAATGACAATCGTGCTAACGGGGGGTTCGCCCGGCCCGGTGACGATCATGGAGTGAAAATCGCCCGACTGACGGCGTTCATCCTGAAAAAAAAGTAAATCGCCCGGTAGCGCGTCCGCAAGATCCCGGCTCACCAGGCGGGTGTTCCATTTCATGAGGATTTCGGCGCTGGCGAACGGGGCGAAATCGGCCGGTTCGCCGCGGTAGGCCTCCTGACCGGCCGCGAGAACGCGGGGCGCCCGCACCCGGAACAGTCGTTCTCCCAGCACGGGGATGGACGGGTACGCGAACCTGGCAACATCCCCCAGGTTTTTGTCGAGAACGACGCCCGATCGTTTCTGCCAGGTATCATCGTGGCGCTTGAGCGCCTCACGATAGGCGAACCGAATCAGGCCGGAGCAATCACGCTCGCGGTCATTCCAGGCCAGCGAAGCCTTCAGATACTGTGACTCGCTGATGCGCACGAACCAGCTCCTGAACGCGCGACGGTCTTCTTCGTGGATCAACTCCGCCGCGTCCGGAAATCCGTCCGCGTCCGCGTCCGCCCCCGGGGGGGTAAAGGTCAGAGTCAGGCGACTGGCCTGGCCGCGAAATTCGACCCGCCCCGGCCGGTCGGTGCTCCGGAAATAAACCCGTTCGCCGCCGGGAATCTTTTCACGTCGAATCAGGTGAATTGATTCCTGGTCACCGAGCGGTCCTGTTAAAGGAACCCCGGAATCGCCCGGAAAATACGCAAGCACCGCGCCGCTGTGGCCGTCGGCGGGAAATTCGCGCAGGCTGACCTCAAGGCGGTCGGGCGTGGGTTTACAGAACAAAACCGGCCACGCGAGTAAGAAGGTGAAGAATGAAAGGGTCACCGGCCAGGATCGGCGCTGGCCGGGCCAATATTCACTTGACCGGGCGCGAATCGCCGCGGAACTTCCTGAGAGAACCCGGGTGCGCGGATAAAAATTCATGAATGAAAATCAGTCGAACAACGAAAAATCTCCAGGTCAGGCCCCCGTCGCGACCGGTCCGTTTTCGGCAGCATGGTGGCGGGGGCTCTGGAACAATCGCAGCAGCCCGCGCGTGTTTCTGCCCGTGGCCGGAATCTTTCTGGTGAGCGCCGGTCTGTCGGCCTTCGTATTTTTCGGATCCGATTATCGTTTAAAAGGCGATCTGCCCTATCTTGCCAGCGTAATCCCCGTTGAAAATACATCTTTTTATATAGAAATAAAAAACCCCGCCCGCCTGTTCAAAATCTGGCGCCAGTCCGAAACCGGCGCGCGCGTCACCGCGACCCCGGCCTGGAATGCTCTGCGTGACGGACGGCTTTCCGGTCTGCAAACCCTGCTCTATCTCCTGGAACTCAAGGCCGGTTTCGCGTTCGATGACCCCTTCGATTTTTTGAAAGAATCAGTCGGCGTCGCCTTCGCGGGTGAACACACTCTGCTGGTTGCCAGGACTGACCTCTCCTCGCGCGCCGGGATCGCCCTTGTCCAGGCCCTGAAGGGCAAGACGATCAACCTGCCCGGCGAAACACTCGTGGATGAAAAGGGCAATCGCAAGGAAGAAAAAAAGTCTAAACCGCCAGCGAACGAAGAAGAAAACACTGACGCGCAGATCGTGCCCGAATCTCTGCCCGTGCTCGTGGAGCGCCGCGAAAAATTACGCAACCTCGAACTCACCGTACTCCAGAGCGGTACCAAAAAATATTACCTGGTTCTCCTGGACGAATATTTGTTTATCGCCGACGATCTGGAATTGTTGCGCGACGCGCTGGAGCTGGCCACGGGCTCCGGAAGCGATTCGCTCGGCGTGGCCGAGGGCATGAGCGGCGCGCGCGAGTCCTTTGCGCGTGAAGATGGTCGCGTTTTACTTTTCGTGAACGCGGGTGGGGACTCGTTCTTCGCCCCGCTGGCCGCGCTCGTGGGCGGGGAACAGGGCATCGCCGCGGTCATGCGCGCGGACGAGGACCGGACGGCCACGTTTGACACATTCTCCGTCGGCAAAGCTCGACCGGGTCCCGTTGATCCGGGCGCGGTCTGGAAGGACGCGGGCGTTTTTTTTCCCGCGGACGCGGCGCTCACGATCCTGATTCGCGATCGTTCACCCGCCGAACTGCTCGCGACACTGGAGAAAGGCGAAGGAAATGCCGCCATCACGGGCAAACAACTGACCGCGTTGCTAAAAGCGGGCGGGCTCGCGCCGGAGGGTCTCAAACAGCCCGGCGCCGGGGTGGCCCTGCTCGGTCTGGGCTGGACCCAGAAGCGCCTGCTGCCGCGGCTTGTGGCCGGACTCCGCGCGGAGGAAAAGTTGATCGCCGGATTACGCCACGCGGTCTTTCGCAAGAGCACGGAAGAGCCGGTCGCGTTCCAGGAGATGAAATACATGCTGGCGAACGCGGGCGATTATTTTCGCTCCGCTCGCGTTTCGTACGGAACAGGCGAACCCACGGCGCCAGGCTTCCTGGCCACCGACGAAGAATCCCTGCGCGCGGTCCTCAACGCCCGGGCGGGTAACCGGCCCGATCTGAACGATCTGGGTACGCTCGAACAACTCGGCGAATTTCGCGACGCGCCGGTCCAGATCGTGCTCGACGTGAACGCCGCGCGCTCCGCGCTGCGCGAGTTTTATCTGCTGGGCGCTGAACGCAGCGACGAATACACCGAAAAAACGATCGAACGCGACATCGACCCGCTCTTCGCGCCGCTGGCGGCGTACCGGACCGTGCATATGGCCCACGGGCTGAACGGGCCGGTGCACGGCCGCGTCATCATCGCGCGCTGAGCCGGCCGCGCGGTTCGTCCGGTACGCACATGAATCGCAATTTTCAGATCAATCTGCGCGGTCTGATCGATTTACTTTCGAATCATCTGTACAGCTCCCCCGACGTATTTTTACGCGAACTTTTACAGAACGCGGTGGACGCGCTGCATGCCCGCCGTCTCCTTAAAAACGACCACGCGGGTGAGATCACCATCCGCCTGGTCAGCGGGGAACGCCCAACCCTGGTTTTTGCCGATAATGGAATTGGCCTTACGGAAGACGAAGTGCATCGCTTTCTGGCAACGATCGGATCGAGTTCCAAGCGCGAAAACTGGACGCAGCAGCGGAACGATTTCATCGGCCAGTTTGGCATCGGGATTCTCGCCTGTTTTATGGTCGCCGACGAAATCGTCGTCCTGACCAGGTCGGCCAGGCCAGGCTCGGTCCCCGTGGAGTGGCGCGGCAATTCGGACGGGACCTACAGTGTGCGGGCGCTCGAATCGGATTTGTCGCCAGGCACGCAGGTCTTCTTACGAAGCATCCCGGGGCGCGAGGAATTTTTCGCGCCCGATCGCGTCCGTACGCTTCTGCGCCATTTCGGGGGGCTCCTGCCGTACCCGATTCGCCTTGAACAGGGCGATCAGCTTCTGCCTCTGGGCGCCGAGCCCGTACCCTGGCGGCAGCGCCACGCTTCGGAACGCGAACGTCGCCAGAAATTCCTGGAGTACGGGCAGGCCGTGTTCGATATGCGCCTCTTCGACGCGATTCCGATTTTTTCGTCCGTGGGCGATGTGGAAGGCATCGCCTGCATTCTGCCCTGGGCGCCGGGCCCGGCCACGCGCCAGTCGCATCGTATTTATTTAAAGAATATGTTTCTCACTGACAACGGCGAACACCTTCTGCCTGAGTGGGCTTTTTTCGTAAAATGTATCCTGAACTGTAACGAACTCCAGCCGACCGCGTCGCGCGAGGCGTTTTACGAAAACGAAACGCTCGAACACGCGCGGGCCCAGATCGGGCGCTGCATCCGCGACTATCTCGTCCGACTCGCGCGCGAGGACCAGGCAACCCTGCGACGACTCATCTCGCTGCATTTTTTGAGTTTTAAGGCGCTGGCCGCGGTTGACGAGGAGTTTTACCGGATGTTCATCGAATGGCTGCCGTTCGAGACATCGCTCGGCACCATGAGCATGGGCGATTTCCTGGCGCGCCAGAAGGACGTTCGTTACACCGTCACCGTGGAAGAATTCCGCCAGATTTCCCAGGTCGCCCTGGCGGTGGCCCTGCCCATCATCAACGCGGGTTACATTTATGATCTCGATCTTCTCGAACGCCTGCGCGACGTCCACCCCGGTCTGAACGTGGAGCGCATCGACACCGAAGATCTCGTGCAGGAGTTTGAGGACCTGGACCTGCCCGGTCGTGAGGATACGCGTAAATTGCTCGGCGTGGCCGACCGGGTTCTCGCGACGTACGGCTGCCGCGCTGAAATCAAAAATTTTTTACCCGCCGATCTGCCGGCCCTGTACAGCATCGGGCGCGAGGCCCTGCACCGTCGCAGCCTGGAGCAGACGCGCGAAATCGCCGACGGTCTGTGGTCCGGGATTCTCGGCAACCTCAGCGCCGACGAAGGCGACACGGCCACCCGGCTCTGTTTTAATTATAACAACGCGCTCGTTCGCGCGGTCTGTCGCGCGGGAGACGAATCGATCCTGGAACTGTACGTAAAAATGATCTACGTTCAGTCGCTTCTGCTCGGCCATCACCCGCTCCAGGCGCGCGAACTCCAGCTCCTGAACGAAGGCCTGGGGGAACTGCTCCTGCGCGGCCTGGCGAACGGGACCGGTTGATGTATGGAACATACCGATCGCGTGTACGCTATTCTGGACCGGGCCGAGGAACTCGAATTCGGCCAGGCCAAAAACGCGTTGCTTGAAGAGGCCGTGCGCATCGCCGACGAAGCCCGCGATATCGAGCTTGGTTACGAAGCGCGAGAAGCCCTCATCTCGGCGTTGAATTTCTCCGGTTACCCCAACCAGGTTCTGGAACATTTCGTCTGGTGTCTCGCCCGGTTCGACGAACGACCGGAGCGGTATGATACCTTCAACTTACTCTGGCAGTACAAATGGGTGCTGGGCTCGCTCACCGGCTTTCCTGAAATCACACGCGAACAGATCGCCAGATCTCTGGACGATTTTGAGGAGCGCGTCCGGCGCGCGGGATACGGCCCGCATCCGGTTCTGCAACTGCGCTGGAAGTGTGCCCGTGCTCTGGGCGATCCGACCGGGGCCCTGCGCCAGGAGTACCGGGCCCTGCGGCCCAACGCGCTCTCGAATTGCCGCGCCTGCGACTTGAATTCTGAGGTGGCCTACCACGCGGAACTGGAAGCGGACGAAGACGCACTGCGTGAAGCGGGCCCGATCCTCAGCGGCGACCTGACCTGCGCGTGTGTACCGCATGCGACTCTGGCTTCCCTGCTCCTGCCCATGCTCAGGATGAACAGGCCGGAGGAAGCCGCGCGAGCGCACCGCAAGGGGTACCGTTTGATCCGGCGAAACTATCGCAATTTTCTCGACTCGATCGGCGATCATCTCCTGTTCCTGGTGGCCACGGACAACCTGCCCAGGGCCCTGCGGATATTCGAACGCACTCTACCGGGCGCGCTGGCCACGCGCGATCCGGGCGCACAGATGTATTTTTTTAACGCGAGCCGCATCCTGCTGCGCCGGGTGGAAGCCCTGGGAACGGAGCGGGTTGTTTTACGCCTGAACAGCGACACGCCGTTTTTTAGTGAAAGCGGGGTCTATGCCCCCGCCGCGTTACGAGCATGGTTCGAGGCGGGGTATGACCGCAGGGCGCGGGAGTTCCAGCGCCGGGACGGCAACGCGGGGCGCGCGCAAAACATGGATCGTAAGCTCGCGGTACTCGCGCGCATCCAACCGTTTTCGATCGCGGACGTGCCGGAGTGAACGGCCGCGGTTGCCCGGATCATTTCCGCGAACTCCCCGTCAATGATAAATGTACAGCGGCACCGTCGATTCTTTGAGAAGGGTGTCCGTGGCCGATCCGAAAAAGAATTCTTTGAATCCTGAAACGCCAAAGGCCCCCATGACCACCGCTGCGGTCGGTTCTTCCATGATCCGTTCCAGGAGGTGGTGAAACGGTTTTTCGCTGGAGACGACCGGGTTGGCTGTGGCGTTAATGTCGTGCTGGCCCAGGAAGGCGGTCATCTCATTACAATTCGCGTCGGCATGGTCCCCCTCCGCCGCGATTGATAAAACCTCGATTCGGTGCCGCTCCAGCAGACCGAGCGTCAAAAAAATCTGAACCGACCGCGAAACGCTCGAAGACCCGTCCGTGGCGATGATCATCCGATCGCCCGTGCCAGGGCCTGGAATATAAATCACCGGCCGCGGGCAGTGGTTCATGACGTGCCGTTCCGTGTTACAGGGATATTCCTGACTGGCGAACTTAAAATTCGCGCCTCTCGCGAAAAGAATCAAATCGTGGCGGTGCGATTCGCGTCGGATGACCTGGTCCGGGCTGCCTTCACCCGGGAGCACGCTGCAGGGCACGCCCCGGTCCTCGCAGATGACGCGGAATACCGTGGCGAGTTCTTCCAGGGTTTGTTTCGTATGGCGAATTTTTTTCTCATGATCAATGTCGATGAAGGCTCCCGCTCCTGGGGGGACCGGTTCCACGCGCATGATCTCCGGCAAATCGAGCACGGTGAGCCCGACCAGCCGGGCGACGTTTTCGCGCGCGAAAAGGGCCGCCTTTTCCACAAACATGCGAAAATCATCGAAAGGGCTCAGAGGGATCAGAATACTGCGTAGCATGGTACTTCTCCGGGTTTTTACCTGAACGTTTCCAGTTAATAGCGTCGACGGGAGGCGCCGGGTATGAGAAAAATCGGAAGCCTGGAATGATCAATATCATTCTCACCTGCGGCGAAACAATTTATAAATACCAGGTAAGAGTCGACTGCGGCTTATTCAGACCAATTAGGAGACTGCAAATGAACCTGAAAGATATTATTCCCTGGCCGGAGAAAGTTTCCGGAACCTGGGGGGATTTCGAAAATTCGTTCCATTCTCTTCGCAAGGAGATGGATCGCCTGATGTCAGGATTTGGTTCGGCCTCTCCCGGCCTCCTGGGCGGTTTCGCCCCAAAAATCGATATCAGCGAGAACGATAGCGTGCTGAAGGTAACGGCCGAACTTCCCGGCATGGAGCAGAAAGACATTGACCTTTCGATTCGCGACGGATACCTGATTCTCAAAGGCGAAAAGAAACAGGAAACCGAGGAAAAAGACGACGACCACCATCTGGTCGAACGGTCCTACGGTTCGTTCCAGCGGGTCATTCCGCTTCCGCGCGGGGTGGACATGGGAAAAATTCAGGCGAATTTTAAAAAAGGCGTCCTGAAAATCGAGGTCCCAAAAACGGCCGAGGCAAAACAATCGTCCCAGAAAGTTGCCATCGCGGGCGAATAAATACCGTTCCGGGGCGGGACCGGGACCCATTCAGGATTCGGTTCTGCCGGCCAGGAAAAAAAGCGGCCAGCGTACGGGTCGGCGCAGATCCGGATCGCCCCAGGCGGCGGCCAGGTCGGCTTCGATCAGATCGAGCGGGTCGGACTTGCGCTCCAGACGATAGCGACTGACCGCGGACCAGGTGCTGAGATATCCGGCGAATTCGTATAAATTCCAGTTCGATTCCATTTCGAAGGGCGGAATGTCCACCGATGCGAAGGGAAACGGAATTGTTCGGTAGTGTTGTTCGATAAAAACGCGTTCTGGCGGCCAGAAAGAACCGACCACAGCGTGATAAAAATGATGGAAAACACGATCGACCGCGGGTATCACGGAGTTGAGGCCATAGCCCCAGGCGACCACCAGTGCCCCGGGCCGACAGACCCGGCGCACTTCGGCGTAAAACGCGTCGAAGCGAAACCAGTGCAGGGCCTGCGCCACGGTGACACAGTCCATGGTCCCACCGGGCAGGCCTGACTGCTCAGCCGGGGCCACGTGGTATTCGATGTTGGGGCGCGGTGTTGCGGCCTCAATCTGGAGCGAGCTCGGGTCCGTGGCATACACGCGCGAAAAATACCCGGCCAGGCTCGTAGCCGCCTGGCCGTTGCCGGTGCCGCAGTCCCAGACCTTTTCCGTGGCGGGCGCGTGTTTCGCCAGGAATTCAAACAGCTCCGTGGGATAGGACGGGCGAAAACGGGCATAATCGAGGGATTGAAGCGAAAAATAGTCCTTGAAGGCCATTCGGAGAACATCGTGCGGTGGAAATTTCCCGGCAAGCGGAAAGTGAGATTTCGGCAAGGGGTCCCGTCCCTGATTATTTGGGCCGTTCTCTGTGGTGAACCAATGAGCGATCGAAATTTACAGTCCCAGGAGGAACAATTCGCGCGCGAGCGCCAGGCCATGGTCGAGCGCCAGATCGTCGCCCGGGGAGTGACCGATCCGCTCGTGCTGGGCGCGATGAAAACCGTTCCGCGTCATGAATTTGTGAAACCGGTCGATCGCCAGGAGGCGTACCGCGACGGACCGCTGCCGATCGGGCAGGGGCAGACGATTTCGCAGCCGTACATCGTCGCGCTCATGTCGGAATTAATGCGACTCCAGGGCGGCGAACGTGTGCTGGAAATTGGCACCGGCTCGGGTTACCAGACCGCCGTGCTCGCCGCCATGGGCATGGAAGTGTACTCAATCGAAATTGTGCCCGCGCTCTGTGAACGCGCGCGCGGCATTCTGAAAAACGAACGATTCGCTCGCGTTCATCTGCGCTGCGGCGATGGGTACCAGGGCTGGCCCGACGCGGCTCCGTTCGACGCGATTATGATTACGGCGGCTCCGCCCGACGTTCCGCCCCCGCTGCTGGACCAGCTCAAAATCGGCGGTCGTCTCGTTCTCCCCGTCGGCGACGATTCGCAGGAGTTGTTCGTGCTTACGAAACACGCGGATCATATTGAACGGGAACGAATAATCGCCGTGCGATTCGTTCCGATGACCGGGGAAGCGCAAAAAAATATTGACGGTCGTTGAGGCCGGTTTACCCTGCTGCGATGGCCCCCGGTGAGACTATTTTCGCGAAAATATTGCGGAAGGAGATCCCGGCTGACATCGTCTACGAGGATGAGTTGTGTATCGGGTTTCGCGACGTGAATCCCCAGGCCCCGGTGCATGTACTCGTCATTCCACGCAAACCAATCGTCGGTCTGGAGGCGGTGACGGAAGCGGATCGTGATTTGCTCGGTCATTTGCTGCTGACCGCGCGGCATATCGCCGAGGAGCTGGACCTGCCGAAGGGGTACAGGCTGGTCATCAACAACGGCCGGGACGCGGGGCAAACAGTTTTTCATCTGCACATTCATCTGCTGGGCGGACGGCCGCTTGCCTGGCCCCCGGGTTGAGGGCTCCCCGGTCGGGAGAACATTTTGCCCCTGCTGATTCTTGACCTTGATGAGACCCTGATCTACGGGACAGAGCAAGAATTATCCAGGCCCGCCGATTTTTCGTTCTCGCGCTTTTTTATTTATAAACGTCCGCATCTCGATCTTTTTCTACGGACATGCGCCGGCCTGTTCGATCTGGCGGTCTGGTCCACCGCCAGTGAACACTACGTGGTCTCCGCCGTGAGCGGGATATTCCCGGAGCGGTTTCATCTGAAATTTATCTGGGATTACGCGCGCTGTGTGTACACTCCCGATCCGGACACCAGGGAGTTTGTATTCTTGAAAAAACTCGACCGAGTCGTCGCGCTCGGTTATAAACTGGAAGAAATTCTAATTGTCGAGGATACCCCGGAAAAAATCCGCAACGATGCGGAAAACGCCCTGCTCGTGGCGCCCTTTACGGGTGATCCGGCTGACGACGAACTTTTGCGCCTGGAATCATTTTTACGCACTCTGAGCCATTGCACGGATTTTCGCCGTCTGGAAAAAGAAACCTGGGGGTTTCGGCGCCCGAACAGTACCTAAAAAAATAATTGCTTAAAAAAAGACGGGTATGGATACCGGCCCACATGTATGTTAAGGCATTTCAGGGGCGGGCGGCCCTTTCCAACTCACCGGGGCGCTTTGAGTCGTTTTCCCGGGTGGATTTTCTGGACGATTTCGCGGACGCTCCGGAACCGCCCGCCGGTTCCGCGGCTCCCGTCAGGGTGACATTTGAAAAAAGTCGCTCGATACTCTCCCATAATAAGTCGCCGGATATTCCCTTTGAGCAATCGATCAATCCGTACCGCGGGTGTGAACATGGTTGTATTTACTGTTATGCCAGGCCCACGCACGCCTATCTGGGGTTTTCCGCCGGACTTGATTTCGAAACTGAAATTTTCGTAAAAGAAAACGCCGCGGAACTTCTCCGTCAGGAATTGAAAAAACCGCGGTACGAACCGCGTTTGATCGCGCTGGGCGCCAATACGGATCCGTACCAGCCGATCGAACGGACCTACCGAATTACCAGACAGGTTCTGGAAGTCCTGGCCGAGTTTTCCCATCCGGTTTCGATCATCACCAAATCGGCTCTGGTGCTCCGGGACCTCGATCTTTTATCCGCCATGGCCCGTCGCGGTCTCGTGAGCGTGACCATTTCGATTACGTCGCTCGATGCCGGGCTTGCCCGCAGACTCGAACCCAGGGCGGCGGCGCCGCACAAACGGCTGGCCACCCTGCGCGCGCTTTCAGCCGCCGGGGTGCCCACCGGTGTGCTGGTGGCCCCGGTGATTCCCGCGCTGACGGACCGGTATCTGGAATCGATTCTCGAACAGGCCAGGCTGGCGGGCGCTCGCTACGCCGGTTATGTGCTTCTGCGTTTGCCGCATGAAGTAAAAGACCTTTTTCAAGAGTGGTTGCGATTCAACGTTCCCGAAAAAGCGGATCATATAATGACAATTCTAAGAGATACGCGCGGCGGAAAGGAGTATGTCGCCCGCTGGGGTGAACGGCAGCGTGGCATCGGCAAACATGCGGATTTGCTGGCCGCGCGGTTTTCGCTGGCCACGCGCCGCCTGGGTTTGAACCAGGAACGCCGGGAACCGAACCTCGGCGCGTTCCGGGTGCCAGGGCGCCAGGAACAGATGTCGCTCTTCACGTAAGCAAGCGGGCCGGCGCGTCAGGTAAATTTTTACTCGCCCCGTTGCCGCGCGCAGGGTACGATGAGTCTGATCATGAATACGCACAGGACCATCGCGCATGTGGATCTGGACGCGTTCTACGCTTCGGTTGAACAACTCGATTTTCCGGAATACCGGGGGAAACCGGTCGTCGTCGGGGCGGACCCGGGTCCGGATGGCAGAGGACGGGGAGTGGTTTCGGCCTCCAGTTACGAAGCCCGGCGCTTCGGGATTCATTCGGCCATGCCCATTTCACGGGCGTGGCGCGCCTGCAGGTCGGCCATTTTTGTGCGGCCCAGGTTCGCGCGCTACGCGGAACTTTCGGCGCGGATCATGGAAATTCTGGGCGGATTTTCGCCGGTGCTGGAGCAACTCAGCATCGATGAAGCGTTCCTGGACTGTACGGGAACCTTCGATCTCTTCGGCCCGCCGCTCGCACTCGGTCAGAAAATCAAAAGCCGGGTGCTGAGTGAAACCGGCCTGGTGGCGAGCGTCGGCATCGCGCCCAACAAATTCATCGCGAAGATCGCCTCCGATTTGCGTAAGCCGGACGGCCTTGTGATTTGTGATCCGGGGACTGAGAAGGAGTTCCTGCGTGACCTCGATGTAAAAAAACTCTGGGGAGCCGGCGCGCGAACGGTGGAGCGACTGGCCAGCATGGGTATTTTTACGGTGGGCGATCTGGCCGCCCGGCAGCGCGGGGAGCTGGAGGAGAAACTCGGCAAGATGGGCGCGCATCTTCGGGACCTGTCCCTTGGGATTGATGGGCGCCCGGTCGTTCCCGGCCGGGAGCGCAAATCGATCAGTGAGGAGCGAACCTTCGACCGGGACGTGGACGATCAGGCGCTCCTGGAGCGGGAGCTTTTTCGCATCAGTGAACATCTTTCACGGAATATGCGTAAGAAACGGTTGCGCGGCCGGACGATTACGCTCAAAGTTCGACTGACCGGTTTCGAAACGTTCACACGTTCCCGGACCCTGCCCGCCGGCGTGGACGACATGCGCAGAATTCGCGCGGTGGCCCTGGAGTTGTTTCGCGCCTTTGATCGCGGCGGCAAGCGCGTGCGTCTGCTGGGCGTCGGCATTTCTAAACTGGACGGCGCCGAAAGCGCGCCGCAGCCGGATTTGTTCGAGGCCGCGGACGCGGCGGTTGAGCGTGATTCCGCGG
>CAZVZS010000002.1:167077-192905 GCA_964631535.1 uncultured Leptospiraceae bacterium | reverse complement strand
GTGCTGGATGAATTGAAGGCGAAATTCGGCAATGTCGTTACGCGCGGTTCGCTCCTCGGCGTTCACGACCGTCGCGACGAATTCGATTCATGAAATCCGATGTGAACGGCCCCGGTTTTTTTCTGAGTTTCTGGCGCGCGTACAGCAACGCGAGTCTGCTCGATTTTCGGAACCCGGCCGGTTTTCTGGCGCTCGTCCTGTTCGCGTTAATCCTGGCCGTGTTGTATCATTACGCCCTGGACGCGGGCGTCTTCCTGAATGCGCCCAACCTCAATGGAACGATCCTGGCCGCTCTGTATTTTCTGGCGTCGATGGCACCGGGGCGAGCGGCGGACCTGGAACGGGAAGGCGGCGCGCGCGGTGTCATGGTTCTCGCGCCGGCGGACCCGTTCGGATTTTTTTTCGGGCGAGTGGCGGCCCTCTGGCAAAAACTTGCCCTGTGCCTTGTTTTGCTGGTCCCGGCCTATTATATTTTGCTGGCCGGTGTCTGGCCACGCGGGTTTTCGCTGGCCCGGTCGGGTTTGTTTCTGGCCTTCGCGGCCCTGTCCCTGGCCGCGCTCGGTGTGCTGCTGGGCCAGATCGCGGTGGGGAATCGTTTGAAAAACTTTCTCATGCCGCTGCTCCTTTTCCCGGCCACCCTCCCCGTTTTCATCTTCGCGGCCGGCGGATTTCGCCTTGAGTCGGGCGGACTGGAAATTGGTTCTGCTTTACTTGCGTGCGCCGGTCTCTACTGTGGACTCGGAGCCCTGCTCTACGCGGGCATGCTGGCGGAGGATTGAGCTTGAACGAAACAAGGGAAATCGCGATTGGTCGATTGGCGCTTCCATCGTCCCGACCGTTTCTGGATCTGATCCTGGCTGGATGCGCCTGGGCCTTCCCGGCGGTCATACTTTTAGCGCTGGCGTACCCGCCGCCTCTGCTTTCGCAGGGGCAGGCCCACCGAATTTTTTACATTCACGTTCCGACCGCCTGGGTCGCTCTGTACGCGCCGCTCTTTTCCGCGGTGGCCGGCGTTCTTTTTCTTTTCAAACGTACCGAAGTGTATGATGTCTGGTCGCTCGTGAACGCCCGCCTCGGCCTCGGATTCGCGGTCGCGGTTTTGATCAGCGGACCGATCTGGGCCAATATCGAATGGGGAACGCCCTGGAACTGGAAGGACGCGCGTCTGGTTTCTTTTTTTATTCTGAGTCTTTCTCTGGGCGGTTATTTTCTGGTGCGCAATCTGACGGAGAACGTGGCCCTGCAATCAGTGTACGGCGCGGTGATGGCGGTACTCTCGGCCGTGGCGGCATTGCTGACCTGGTTTTCAATTCGACTGGTCACGCCCGATACTCATCCCACTTCGGTCATGGGCAGTATGTCGCCGAAGATTCGGCTGACGTTCTGGCTCTCCGTTCTTGGTTTTCATCTTCTTTTCTGGATTTTTCTGCGACTGGGCCTGCGCCAGGAATACCTGAACCGTGCGCGCGAACGCGTGCGCGCGTGGCGCGATTCTTTGCGCGCGCCGCTCGCAGTTTTGCTTTTGTGTTGCGCGATATTCGCGCAGCCGGACGTACTGCGGGCGCAACCGGCCGCGGCCCCGGATGCTGCCGGGGCCGTCGATCTGAGTCGGGCGCGCCGTCTGCTCGCGATGGAGGGTCTGGCGGCCAAAGAAGAAATCCAGCATCTCAACGAGGACGAAGCGCGGGAAGTTCTTTCGCAGATCATGTTTCTCGCGCGGCCGGGGAATCCCGACCTGGACCGGGTGTATCTGCTCGCCAGGCATCTGGAAGAAATCCAGGCCACCGCTCTCGCCCAGCGTCGCCTGGACTCGCTTTTGTGGGTGGTCGGCCTGACCCTTTTGCTTTTCGTCCTGTTCTTAACCTACGTTCTTTTCGACCAGCGGCGCGCCATGCGCGAACTGCGGGAGTTACTCGCCGAAGCCCGTGACCAGGCACCCCAGGCGCGTCCGGTAAACGTTTACCGCGGTGAGTAATCGAGTGCCGGGCCACTTTTTCAACGCCCTGCTAAGCCGGGAAGCGGTCGCGCGGTTTTGCCTGGCGGGAATTTTTTTTGAAAATCGAAGAAGTCCAGATTTTAAACGCGATGCTGGCCGGATTGCCGGCGGTGGACCACGCTGGAGCGATCTGCGTGGATACCTTTCACCTGCCGTACATTCAGTTTCCTGATTTTTTTACGATGCCGCAGGTAACCCTGCATGATTTGCATTTTTCGCAAGCGCGAGAGATTGTCAATTTACTGGCGAAAATGGCCCCCGCTCTGGTCAGTGACTGTTTTGTTCTTCCCGAAGCGCGCCCGCGTCGCGATTCTGACCAGTTGCAGCTTGTGCGGCCATACCGGTCGGCGGCGCGCGAGTACCTTTTCATTCTGAAGATTGTCTTAAAATACATGGGCGGGGCGAGGGACGCGGAAATCCTGGCGCCCGGCTCCCAGGGGAAGACCCCGGCCTTTCGTTCCAATCGCCTGTACTTCGAATCGCTGCTGTTTCCGGTACAAAAAATTACGTTCAAGGACGGGGCCCTGGTCGATTTCGAGTCGCTCCAGATTAAAGACGCGATTTTCAAGGTGACCGAGTCGAGCCAGGGTAAAGACATCTGGAGCGCGGTCCTGTTCGACGAGGTGGATTATTCGCTGATTAATCGGCGATTTTCCGAGATGCTGGCCTTTGATACGCAGTGGAAAATGCCCCGCCTGTTCTGGCCGTTTGTAATTGATTATTTGAGTCTCTGTTTGAACCTCGTTCATCCGGACCGTCGCCTGGTTGATTTTATCCAGCCGTATTTCGATCGGGCCTTTACGGCGCTGCTCCCCGGGACGCTGCCCCTGGAGTTGGACGGAACGGATCGCCGGTTCTGGCGCGGGTACTACGACGCCTGGACGTACGAACCGGTCGCTTCGCGCGCGGGGAATCCGCACTGGGCATTGCGCCAGATTCCGGATCATACCATGCTGGAGCGAAATTTATTTTCGGAGTAGGATCACCATGACCGTACCAGGGAAATTTATCGGGTTGAAACTTATTTTTCGTCACGCGTCACGCGTCTCGCTGCACACGCTGCCTGCCCTCCTGCTGTTCGCCTGCGCCGATTTTCAACTGGTGCGTCTGGCCGACTGCGCGTACGTCCAGGGTGTTCCCGGTCCGGAAGATTTCGCCCTCCAGACTTCGGGGAGCGGCGCGCCGCGTCTGATTGTTTCATCGCAGGAACGGCGCAAATATTCGCCGGGCGGAGAATTCGAAATGCAGGGCGAAATTTTCCGCGTGGAGATCGGTTCGGGTCGCCCCGGTCCCGCTCTGCCGTTTCAGATCCGCGGTCGGGACGATTTTCCATTTCATCCCCACGGATTGTTTCTGGACGGTTCGGTGCTGTACGTCATCAATCATATCCATAAGGAACGCCATGCCATCGAAATGTTTTCCGTCGGTCGTAATGAATTACGATTCACCGGGCGTTTGTTACACCCGCTGCTGTATTCACCGAACGATCTGGTGGCCGTGAACGGCCAGCTTTATGTCACCAACGACCACGGGTACCGGGGATTGCTCGGATTTTTCGAAACCGCGCTTTCGATTGGGGCATCGAACGTGGTCCATTTTAACGGAACGGATTTTCGGGTGGTGGTCGAAGGTCTGGCGTTCGCGAACGGAATCGAGGTCAACAGCAACGGTACCAGGCTGTATGTTTCCGGCACGCGTGACATGGGCATCTTTGAATACGAACGCAACCCGGTAACCGGCGAAATCGGCGCCCGTACGAATTTTTTCGACGTGGACAGCGGGGTCGATAACCTGATCTGGGAAGACGCCGGTACTCTGCTCGTGGCGGCCCATCCAGAGGGGCTGGCCTTCATGCGCCATACTTCGGACGCTGATGCGCGGTCGCCCTCCGAGGTCTACCGGGTCAACGTCGGTACCGGAAAATCGGAGTTGTTTTACCGGGACGATGGCAATATAATCGATGGATCATCGACCGCGGCTCTGTACCGGGGGCGTCTGTACGTTTCCCAGGTGTTCGATCCGGAAATCCTGAGCTGTCGGGCGCCCTGAGGTTTAACCACCGGGCGCGGGAAGGGGACCATGCCCGGGAAAAAAAAATCATCCGCAGCGCCATTTTCGCCCTCCACCGTGGCCGGCGATTTTAACGCGAAATATCTGACCTACATTCCCGAAGCACAACGTTCGTTCTTCGTGCCGGACGACCTGCGGGCCTTCCTGGAACAGCGGCGGGAATTTTTCAGTGTCAGAACCGAACAGATAAAAATCCGCGCGTACAATCCGGGCGCTGAATTGTTCTGGATGGTCAACACTTCCGTCGTGGAGATCGCCAAACCGGACACCCAGTTCATCATCGATACCATCCTCGATTATTGTTCCTCCAAACGAATTAAAATCAATCAGATCATCCATCCAGTTTTTGAAGTGCGACGCGACGCGAACGGCCTCATGACCGCCATCGATTTTCCGACGGGCGCTCAAAATCTGGAAAGTTACGTTTATCTGGAGATCGCGCGGCTGCCCGAGCGAGAGCTGGAATCTTTACGAAAGGAACTCCACGAGAACCTGCTCGAACTCGACGTTATCATCGCCGATTATCCGCGGGCCACCGAAGCTCTGGACCATTTGAATCTAACGGGTGACGCGCACGAGGACGCGGCCTGGACCCAGGCGAATCTGGTCGTGCTCGGCAGCGCGCGGCTGAAAAATTACACGCCCTCCGCCCCGTTCACGGGGATTTTACGAAAGGGCGCGGAACGCCGCGCGGCCCTGGAATCATTCGCCCGGCGTAAACGATCGTCGGCACCCATCGAATATTTCGAAACCGATCTGAAAAGCCGCGTGAACCCCGGAAAAAAATTATACTTCGTTGTTTTTCGCGACGGCGAGCGCGAATTGTTATTCGTGGGGCACTTCGCGCGGCGCGCTGAGTTCACCAGTCGATTCAGCATTCCGGCCATGCGCCGTCGCCTGGCGAAAATCGCCAGGGAAATGCACGCGGCGCCGACTTCGTTTTTACAGAAGCGAATTTTGAATCTGGCGCAAATGCTCCCGATCGAAATCCTTTTCACGCGACCGGACCGGTTACTGCGCGACTGGTTCGTTTATGTTTCACAGAACATATACACGGACGAGATGGACTTCGCTCTGTTCCCGGACGACGAGTACGGGGTACTCTGGGTACTCGTTATCCTGCCGCGCCGGGAAGCCGGATCGATTCCGGGACGGCGATTCGACGCGTACGCGGCTGAGCGCAAGGTGCGGACGGAATACGAAATTCGCGGCGAAATCGGCGCCAACCAGGTGCTCTACCTGGGGATTACGCGAGCGGGCCAGTCGGCAGCGGAACTGGCGCGTTCAATCGGGAACGATCTGCCTGATTTGTTCGCCACCTGGAACGCGCGCTTTCGGAAAAAAATTACCAATCGGTACGTGGGTGACCGGAACATCGCCAGCCGCATGCAGCTTTATTTCGCGGGCCTTTCCCCGGAATACGAAATTCAACAGACACCGGAGGAGGCCCTGTTCGATCTCGATACCCTGGAGGACCTCGCGCCAGGGCAGCTTCAGGTTTATTTTTACGAACGATCCGCGGCGGAAGAGGACTGCGTCAAAATTTATTCGGACCTGCCGGCGGCGCTCAGCGATCTCGTGCCGGTGCTTACGAATTTCGGATTTAAAGTTTTACGCGAATATACCTTTCCCTTCGCCTCTTCGCGGGGTCCGCGCAACGCGTACGCGTTCATCGTTCCCCCTGAAAAACGATTTACGGTCGCGGACAGGTCGCGCGTGGCTGAGGCCATCGCCGCTGTATTGAATCGCAAAACAACTTCGGATATTCTGGACCGTCTGTCGCTGTCGGCGGGCCTGAATTTTCGGGAGTTGATCCTCATCAAGGCCCTGATGGGTTACTACTGGCAGATCGATCGGTCGAACGCCAGGCTCTCCCTCCAGAATGTTTTTACGAAGTATCCGGCCTTCACCGCGGCCCTCGTCCGCTTTTTCAAGGCGCGCTTTCAGATCGAACCGGCTCCGCGGGAAGAAAAAAAAACCCGCGAACAACTCGAAGAAACCCTGCAGTCACTGAACACGGTCGTGGAAGAAAGTATCTGCCGCAATTTTATCGGGCTCGTAGAAGCGATCGTGCGCACCAATTTTTTCCTGGAACGCGAGGAATTGAGTTTCAAAATTCGTTCGTCCGGGATCGCGAACCTCCCGCGTCCGGTGCCGCTCTTCGAAATTTATGTGTTCGGCTACGATGTGGAAGGGATTCACCTGCGCGGCGGTCGCGTGGCGCGCGGAGGGCTGCGCTGGAGCGACCGGGTGGACGATTATCGCACGGAAATCCTCGGCCTGATGAAGGCCCAGATGGTGAAAAACACCGTCATCGTTCCTGAGGGCAGCAAAGGCGGGTTCGTTCTCAAGAACCGAAATTTCGCCGATCAAGGCGAATTTCGCAAAGCGGGCGTGGCCGCGTACAAACGGTACATCAAGGCCCTGCTCGAACTCACGGACAACGTACATCCAGACGGTTCGCACGAGCTGACGGCGGGCATTCGCGCTCTGGACGAAGTGGACCCGTACCTTGTGGTCGCCGCCGATAAAGGCACGGCCACGTTTTCGGACATCGCCAATGAGATCGCGGTGGAACACGGTTTCTGGTTGCTGGACGCGTTCGCTTCGGGCGGGGCCAACGGGTACGACCACAAGCGGCAGGGCATCACCGCGCGGGGCGCCTGGCAGTCTGTTTTGCGTCATTTCCTGGAAATGGGTGTAAACCCGGAGCGCGAAAAAATTTCCGCGATCGGAATCGGGGATATGAGCGGCGACGTTTTCGGCAACGGGTTTTTACTTTCGCGCAGTATGCAGCTCGTGGCCGCGTTCAATCACGTTCTAATTTTTCTCGATCCGGATCCCGATCCGGAAGTTTCCTGGAAGGAGCGGAAACGCCTGTTCGAAAAAATCGCGAACTGGGACGAGTACGACCGCAAACTGATCTCGAAGGGCGGGGGCGTGTTTGAACGCGCGAGTCGGCGCATCGAACTGAGCGCCCCCGTGCGCGAACGACTTGGCGTCAAGGCGACCGCCCTCAGCGGCGAGGAGTTGATCAAGGCGATTCTGCGCGCTCCGGTCGATCTGCTCTGGAACGGCGGCATCGGTACTTACATCAAGGCCGGGGGGCAGTCGCATTTCCAGGCGGGGGATCCGACGAACGATCGGGTCCGCGTGGACGCGGGGGAAGTGCGCGCGCGCGTCATCGCCGAAGGGGGCAATCTCGGTCTGACCCAGGCCGCGCGCGTGGAGGCCGCCGACCGGGGAATTCGCCTGAACACCGACGCGATCGATAATTCGGGCGGGGTCGATATGTCGGACCACGAAGTGAATCTGAAGATTCTGCTCAACCCGCTCGTGCGCGGCGGAAAACTCACCATGCCCGATCGGAACCGGCTCATTCGCCGCCTGGACGAGCGCGAAATCGAACTCGTATTAAAAAACAATTTCGAAAACAACCTGGCGCTCTCCGTCGATGATGAGCGCGTCCCCGAACAATTCGCGTATTTTCGCGAATTGATCAAGTTTCTCAATCGGGAGGGAATTTTGAGCCGGGAAGCCGATTCCATTCCCTTCGAGGCGGACCTGGACCGAATCGAAAAATCGGGCCGCCGGTTGAGCCGGCCGGTGTTATCGTCCCTGATGGGTTTTACGAAGTTGTACGTGGCCCGTCAGCTCGCGGGGGATCCGGATTCTTTTACCGATCCCTGGTATGATCGTTTCATCAATCGTTATTTTCCCGCCGACCTGAGCCGCGCGTACGGGAAAGAAATTTTAGCCCATCCACTCAAACGTGAGATTATCATTACCCTGGCTGTGAACCAGATCGTCAACCAGGCGGGAATCGCTTACTTTCAGAACCTGAAAATGCGATCCGGCCAGGGGGAGTTTCAGATCGCCGATACGTACTTGCGCCTCGCGGAGTTCCTTGATCTGTCAGCGTTGCGCGCCTCGATTCTCGGGCCCGATGGCTGGCTGCGCCCGGAGATTCATTACCGGTATTTGATTTTACTGCAGAATAAAGTTTTCACGATCAATCGCAAACTGCTCGAGTATCCGAACCTGCGCGCGTCGGTTTTCCAGGGCAACGGCGATTTCAAGAACGTCCTGGCCCGGGCCACGCCGTTTTCCAGCTTTCGTCCCCCGCGGCAGTTGCGGCCCGCGCTGCGCGGGCTCGACCGTGAAGCGGGCGAACGTACCTTGAGCGCGTTTCGCCGTGTCGAAGTCCTGGAAGACGCGTTCAATATCTACGTTCGCCAGCGCGAAAAAAAAACCGGCGCGCGCTGGAAGGTGAGCGATTATTTTCAGGTAACCGGGACGTACCGAATCCCGGAAGTGCGCGAGGCCGTTGCGCGCCTGAAACCCTCTTCGCCCTGGGAAATCCTGTTTCTCTCAAAAATCGAAATGGCGATCGACGCGCTGGTCTGGAAGTTGCTGGAAGGCAGGGCACAAAATCGCCCGCGGATTCACGCGATCCTCGCGGAGCTGTTTACGCAGGATGCTGGCGGCACTCTCTCCACGGCCGCCGCGTTTGAAATGCTGGAACAGGCTGGCGCCCTGGCCTGAAGGTCGCGTGGCTGTGTGCCGGTCCGCGTACCCGTGGGACGCGCTTTCAAAACGAGATCGCGTTACCGACGTGCAGCACTCGCCCGGTTTGAACGAGACGGCAGGCGCCCGCTCCGGAGAGCGTGGCCGTACTGTTCCGCTCATTGGCGGCTTTATCACGGTCGACGTCCAGCTGAAAGATGGTCCAGGTCATGGTCCACATCGTTACATTTTCAAGGCAGAGCCGAACCGAACGGGTGGTGTAAAAGGCGTCTTCCTCGATCCTTGTTGAAACGTAAAACTTGGCCAGAAACCCCGCGACGAGGCTATCTTCTACCAGTTGAATGTCGAAAACCAGTCTGGAATTTCGCAGCAAATTGTGAAAGCTGATCCCGGCCACCCCCCCCGCCGAGGCCGCGTTCTGGACCAGAATCCTGGCCTCCGAGCCCTTCACGGAACCGAGAGGTTGTATCCCGGCTTCGTCCGTTAAAAGGCAGGCCGAGAGGAGCCACCCGGCCGACAGAACCAGGGCAGCCTGCCTGTATTGAGAAAGTCCCATGGTGGATTGGACGGCGTATTCCGGGACCCCGGTTCATGTTTTTTTTAATTTCATTCGAGTCCGCTTCTTTTTTGCTTCCCGATTCCGGGAAACAATGCGGAAATGACGGCACTTCTGGCTGCGGACTTTTTCCGCAACCGGCTATCGAAGAGGGGTAATCACTTGTCCCAGACTGTAAGAGCGCCAAAAAAAGAAATCATCGGCTGGGCCATGTTTGATTTCGCAAACTCGTCCTACACCACGGTGATCGTGACCGTGGTCTTCAGTGTCATATTTCCGAAACTGATCGTCGGCAACGAAACCCAGGGGAATCTCCTCTGGAGCGTGGCGTTGTCTATCAGCAATTTTTGCGTGGCATTCACGGCTCCCGTCCTCGGTGCCATGGCCGATTTTTCCGCGCGGCGTAAACGGTTTCTGTTTGGCAGTTACATTCTGACCGTTATCGGCACCGCGGCCCTGTTTTTTGTCGGTCCCGGGGATATCATTCTGGCGATGTCGCTGGTGGTTCTGTCGGGAATCGGTTTCGCGCTGGGCGAATCGTTCGTGGCGAGTTTTTTGCCGGATCTGGCGCCCCCTGAAGAACTGGGGAAAATTTCCGGTTACGGTTGGGGGATCGGTTATTTTGGCGGTTTGATTTCCACCGCCATTGTCATGTTCGGACTCGGCGCGCAGACTCTTGAAAATTTCGGCAACATGCGGCTGGTGGGTCCGATCACCGGCGGATTTTTTTTAGTCGCGGCGATTCCCACATTTCTCTGGCTGAAGGAGCATGGAACCGCAAAAGCAATGCCGGCCGGTGAGAATTATTTTACGATCTCCCTGGGGCGTCTGCGCCGGACGTTCAGCGAAATCAAGGATTTCCGCGATCTGGCCATGTTGTTTCTGTCCTTTCTCTTCGGTTACGCGGGCCTTTCCATTGTGATCTCTTTCGCGTTTATCTACGGCGATCAGATTGTCAAATGGGACGCTTCAGTTCAGGTTTTGATGTTTGTGATTACCCAGTTCACGGCTGCCGCGGGCGCGCTGCTTTTCGGATTTATCCAGGACCGGCTCGGCGCCAAAAAAACCTTCGCGGTGACGCTCGTCATCTGGGTCTTCGCAGTCGTGTTGATTTACGGAACCAATGGCATAACGGCCTTCCTCAACGCCACATTCGGGATCCAATGGCAGGCGCAGTATTTCTTTCTCCTGGTCGGTTCCGTGGCCGGACTGGGACTCGGGTCCACTCAGTCCACCTGCCGGGCAATGGTGGGCCTGTTCGCGCCAGAATCCAAGGCGGCCGAATTTTTCGGATTCTGGGGCCTGACCAACCGGTTCGCGACGATCATCGGCCTGCTGTCCCTCGGATTTTTACAAACCTTCCTGGGTCTGCAACTGGCCATTCTGGTGTGCGCGGTTTTTTTCGTAACCGCCTTGTTCATCTCGCTTTTTATTAACGAAGAACGTGGCCGTAAAGCAGCCGTCCAACACGAAGGGGAGTAATCCTCCCGCCAGGGTTTCCCTCGCCACCATGACAGAGGCCGGTTTTTTTCGCGAAAAACCGGCTTGATACCCGCTCAGTCTTTCCAGAAATCGTTCTCAACCTGGCTCAAAAAGGCTGATTCGGCCTGCAGGAAAAAGGACCCGGAAATTTATGACCGCAGGGAATCAAACATCAAATCGCACGGGGAGCGCGCTGGCGATCATAGCGGTCCTGTTCCTGTGCGGCGCGCGCCTTGTTTATTCGCTGGGCATGGATATACACCCCGACGAGGCGTACTACTGGACCTGGTCGCGGATCCTTGATTTTTCATATAACGACCAGGGGCCTGGAATTGCCCTGTATATCGCGCTTTTTACGAAAATCTTCGGCCATACAACGTTCGCTCTCAAGCTCGGCGCCGCGGTCGCGGCCGCGCTGGCCCTGATCAGTATTTACTTCACGGCGAAAGAAATGTGGCTCGGTGAAATTCGCGCCTGGCTCGCGCTATCCCTCATGGCGCTGATACCCGGATTTTTCGGCGGAGCGCTCTTACTGCTCCACGATTCGGTCTTAATGGTCTGCTGGTGCGCGGGCCTGTACTTTCTGGTCCGTTTCCTTCGTCGCCGCGAATGGGTCGCTTTTTATCTTGTGTTCGTATTTCTCGGTCTGGGCGTGCTCGGGAAATACACGATGGTATTTTTCGCGATATCGATCGTCATTCTATTTTTTTGCGAAAGAAGCGTCCGCCCCTTGATCAAGACGGTTCATTTCTGGATCGCGGTGTTGATCGGGGCCGCGCTGACCGCTCCGATTGTAATCTGGAATGTGCGCAATGACTGGGAAGGCATTGACGCGATCATCCACCTGCGTTCGGCCGGTGGCGCCAATTTCGCGGAAGTTACCACCGGCCTGTATCTGGCCGGCCAGTTGCTGACTTTCTCGCCGATCTGGTTGTTGCTGTTCGTTTTGATCATTCTGGTGGGATTGTACCGCTGGTTCGGCGGGCTATGGCGGCGCTGGAAAGACGAAGGCTTCGCCCCCGGGCGTTTGCTGACCCGCTGGCGCGAGGCATTGAGCCCCCATGAATTTTTTCGCGCGGTTGAGGAGCCGGACGAAGCGACGCGACAGTTCGTGCGCGGTCGGGCCATCGTTCGCTTTGTCATCATTCAGTCCCTGATTCTGCCCGTTTATTTCCTGCTATTCTCCCTGGAGAACACCGTCCAGGCCAACTGGGTATTCCCGTCGTACTCCGCCATGGTGCTCGTCATCGCCGCCAATCGCATTGAGTTCAAGGATCGCGGACGGCGGCTCGTCTACGATGGGATGCTCGCGGTTGGACTTTTGTTTGTGCTGGTGTTCGACTTTTTTATCCTTTTTTCGGGCCCGCTGGTCGCTCGCCTGCCAGGAAACATCGATCCCTTCTGGATCCCTGAAAACCGGGTGCGCGGTTTTCGAGAAGTAATCACCGCGGTGGAGGCGGAGGGCCGGCGCAAAGATCCCTCCGCACTGTTCGCGGCCAACCGCTACCAGGACGCGGCCATCGCCTCCTGGTATTTGAGCGGCCAGCCGTACGTTCCCTCCATAAATATACTCCAGAAAAACCAGTACAGTTTCTGGCCGGGACTGGTACCAGGTCGAAACTACATTGTGTTCGCCGTCCAGGAGAACACCTGCGAAAAAGCCGCGCTATTCTGGGGCCCGATTCTTGAATCCATGTTCGAAGAAGTGGAAGAATTTCCGGAAGGTGAAGTAAAAGTGGACGGTGCGGTCGTTAAACGTTACAATCTGTTTTACGCGAAAAATTTCAAGTACGAATGGGACGCCCTTCTCGTCGAGTACCTCACCTCAAAAATCATTCTCGACTTCATGCCCAATTTGAAGGGCAAGTTCGTCGGTCTGGCGTCAAAAGAAGGCCAGCGATCGGTTTCCGACGCGATGAGCAAAATGTATTTATCCAAAAAAGGAAAGGCCGCTGGCGAGTGCTCGGTTTTTTGAGTACTCCGGAGGAACTGGATGCGAAAGTTAAACGTTTTGTTGCTGGTCGGGTGCTCTGTGTTCACCTGCGCGAAACCCGATCTCCGGCCTGACCCCGTGACGGATTACCCGGCCTACGTTGCCTGGGCTTCGCGCGGGATTTGCGATCGGATTTTATTTTGTTTTTCTTCGCTGGCCAGATCCGTTTCGCCTGAAAAACAAAAGCAGATTACGGTAGCGAATTGTTCGGCATCCGCCTTAAAAGACCTGGATCGCAAAATCGCCCTGCATACGCCATCCATGCGCGAAAATTCCGTCAAGTGTTACGAAACGCTGCTGGAAGCCGATTGCTTCGATTTTGGGGCCCTGGTATACTGGGACCCGTCCTGCATGATGCTGCGCAGGGAAACGGACGAGGTGTACGAAGAACTTCGAAAAAAAGCGGGCGGGTAGTTTCAGAACCGGTCGAGGGCACGCGGTTCTGAAACTCTCCGGGGAATTTTTCAGGCGAAAATATCCAGCGCCTGCCCCTGCACATCCTGTTCATTCCGGGCCACCTTCGCCTCCGCGTTGATGCTGACCAGCTTGCGCCCTGTTTCCTGTGACGTATCGACAATTCGCTGATTCAGATCGTTCATCATCTGAATCGACCGTGAAATCTGGTCCGCCGCGATGGAAGGTCCGTTCGCTCCAATTTGCATGGGGAATCTCCGGGGTATAAGAACCCGGTTTCAGTATCGGCTAATTTCCCTGAATTTTTGATAAAAATCGGCGCTTTTCTTCAAAAAAATCAGCCCCGGGCGACTAGGAAACGCTCCAGACCGTTCAAATCCGCCAAAATTCGATTTTCAGGGAATATAAATTCAGCCGCCCGGCTCAAATTTTCAAGCCAACGGGGCGCTGATTCGATCGCGAGCAGACCGCCTGGCCCAAGGCGCTCGCGGGCGCCCGCGAGGATTTTTTCGGCGAGTGCGAGTGGATCAGAATGGAACAGCGCCATGTCGGGCTCCCGGGCCAGGTCGGGGTCCAGGGCCGCCCGTTCATCCGGATGGATATACGGCGGGTTACACACAATCGCCTCAAAGCGGCCCTCCAAGGCGCTGAACAAATCGCTTTCAACCAGGTCCGGTCGTCGACGCGCGACCGAATCCGCACCACAGATGAGCGACGCGTTCTGGCGGGCGACCTGGAGCGCTGCCGGTGAAAGATCCGCGCAAACGACCTGCCAGGCGGGGCGTTCACGCTGGATCGAAATGCCCACGCAGCCGGATCCGCAGCACAGGTCCAGAACGCGGCTCTGTTCGGGCAGCCCGGCATTGAGCGCCAGCTCGACCAGCGTCTCCGTTTCCGGGCGCGGAATTAAGACTCCGGGATCCACCAGAAATCGAAATTTATAAAAATCACGGTACCCGAGGATATACGCCGCAGGTTCGCGTAAACCGCGGCGCTGAATTCTTTCGCGAAATTTCGAGAGCGTCGCTTCCGGTATGTTGTCTGTGCCGCGCGCGAAGAGCCCCAGTCGGTCCAGGTTTAGAAGATCGCCCAGCAGGACGGCGGCTTCCGCGCGGGATTCACGCAGGCCGGCCTGTCGCAGGCAGGCGGCTCCTTCGGTGAGTGCCTCGTCGACATTCATACATAGGCTCGCAGGACCGCTTCGACGCGCGCGGCGTACGATCGGCCGAAAATATTTACGTGCACGAGCAGCGGATATAATTGCCAGAAGGCGCGGCGTTCTTCGTAATCCGGGTCAAGGCCCAGTTCATTCCCAAGCGCCGCGAAGTCGGACGGCTGGAGCGGACTGCCGAACAATTCTAACATCGCGAAATCCTGTTCCGGATGCGCGCGCGAAGGACTCGGATCGATAAAAAAAGTCCCGTCCGCGCCGGCCAGGAGATTGCCCGACCAGAGATCGCCGTGTACGAGTCGGGGGCCGGGGCGGTCCAGATTCCACCCCGCGCTCAATCGTTCGACCAGTTTTCGGGCTTCCGTGGCGAACCCGGGCCGTAACAGTCCCGCACGGACTGCCGCCCGGGCCTGCGGCTTTATGCGGGAGGTCCACCAGAACTCCGCGAACGAGCCTGTGTTCCCGTTCGGCTGCGGCAGGGAGCCGATAAAATTATCGAAATCGAAACCCCAGGTTTTGTATTTTCGCGTATACAGCTTAGAAAGATTTTTAAGCAAATCGTCGCGACGCGGAGGACCCGCGGCCGCGATGAATTCCATAAACAGCGCTACCCGGCCGCCAGCCGCGTGGATGCCGAGAACAGCCGGTGTGCGAACCCCCGCCTCCGCGAGCGTCGCCAGTCCCGCCGCTTCCGTGCGTGCCATCGTTTCGTCCCGCATGACCTTCGCCGCCAGTTCGCCACGGTTGGTTTGAATTCTGTACAGGGGGAACAGGGAGGTTGAATGCAGGGCGGCGCGCGCTCCTCCGCGGAGTTCCGGGGCGACAATCTCAAGGCCGGCCAGGACGAACGATACGACCGGATCGCTTCCCATCTCAGGTGCGCTTGATTTTTTCGGAATAAATTTTGAGTATATCGCGGTGGGTGAGATAGCCGATCACACGCTCCGCGTCCACGATCGCCACCTTATCGACATCGTGCTGCATGAGGATTTGAAAGGCCTGGCCCAGGTTGCTGTCGGGGGTGATAGTGGGCAGGGCGGTATCGGCGTCCTCAAGGGTGATCAGGGACCGAATCGGATTCATCTGCTGCGTCAATCTGGTTTTGCGCAGGGAAATGATCCCGTGGTAGGAGCCATCCGCATTGACCACGACAAAGTCCGTCAGTTGCCGCGCGAGGCCGATTTCGTCAAGCTCCGACAGGAGCATGTTCTTGCGAACGATCGCGTGGTGTTCATAGGTATCGAATACCCGCCGCACGATGATCGTATGCAGCACGTCCAGATTCATGTCCCAGTAGTGCGCCGGACTGTAAAATCGGTTTTTCACCTGGCTCGCGTAAATCGACCCGTGACGCGAAAACAAAATCGCCAGAATCGAAACGATCATGAGCGGCGGCAGAAGTTTGTAACTGCCGACGAGATCGCACACCATGATCATGCCCGCGATCGGCGCGTGCGCGATGCCTGAGAAAAAAGAACCCATCCCCACCAGCACAAAGGAAACGACGGATATGTTCCATTCGGGAAACAGGGCCGCGGCGATTGTACCCACGCAGCCGCCCAGCATGCCGCCGATGAACAGCGATGGCCCGAACACACCGGCCGATCCGCCCGACGAAACCGTCAGGGTGGTCGTTACGATTTTTAAGAGGCCGATCGCCAGAAAAGAGCCCGCGATCCCCGCCACGTCCTGGTTGCCGAAGAGTCCGGTGGGCGCGTGTCCGAGGAGCGTGTTCTGTAAAAAGCCGTCTCCGGTGCCGATGACTTCGGGCACATAAAAACCGATGAGGCCGACGCCAATCCCGCCCAGCGCGGGCTTGAGCACGGGGTGGATTTTGAGCCGTTCGAAAAATGCCGTCGACTGCTTGAACACGAACGCGAACAAGCCACCGATCGAAAAACAGAACAGGGCCAGGACGAAATAGATGAGGAGTTCGGAGTAGTTTTCAAACTGGACGTCTTTGATATGGAAAACAGATCCCGATCCCGCGATTGAGGTGTAGACCAGATGCCCGGTAACCGAGGAAATGATACAGGGGATCAATGAATCGCTTTCGATGTCCTCACGGTACAGAACTTCCACCGCCGTAATCGCCCCGCCCAGCGGAGCGCGAAAGATCGCCCCCAGGCCCGCGGCGGTACCCACGAGCAGGAGCGTGCGCCGCGCGCGCGCGCCAGCCTCGAGCGCATGGGCCAGCCAGGAACCGATGCCCGCGCCGATCATGCCCGTCGGGCCTTCCTTGCCACCGCTCCCGCCGGTGCCAAGGGTTAGAATGGAGGCGATGGTTTTGATAATCGGTAAACGCTTTTTGAGGAGGCCTTCGCGGCGATGAAAGGCCTTGATCAAATCGTCCGTTCCGCTGCCGCGCGCGTCTGAACCGAAGTAGTGCGTGACCAGACCGCACAGGAGACCGCCGGCGGCCGGGAGAATCAGGATCAGCCAGGGCAGGCCGGGGTTCGCGTGTTCTTTCGGAAAATGAAATTCACCCGCCGGTACCATCAGCGCAAGTCCGGCCGTCTCTGCGAGGATCAAATGCTCCGCGCGCCCGAGGCAGTAAGAAAAAAGCAGGGCGAACAAACCCGCGAAGGCGCCGATGAGGACCGCGTAAATATACAGGGAGGTCGCGCTGCGGATGCGAAACAAATCGACGATACGAGACAATCGCTCAGAATTCATGGGACGTGGCCGGAGGAAACACGAACGTGGCGCGAGCGGAAACCACGTGACCGGGGGGTATGATCCCCCGGCTCTGGTTCGGAAAAATTTTTCAACCTTCCTGTTTGCCTTCGATTATTTGCAACATGACGACCGCCGCGATGCCCAGCCGACGATCCAGCAGGCGTCCGGTGTCCATTGAAAAATCGACGCGGTACTGGGGGACGAAAGGATTAAACGTCTGTTGCAGGAGGCCAACCGTCTGATCGCGAACAGTGACGGTATAACTCTGCGGGAGGAGTACGCCCAGAAAAAAGCGGCGCAGCAGCGCTTTCAATAAGGAGTCCTCCTGGACCTGACCGATGACGGTTCCGCTGGCATCGAGAATTTCCCAGGTATCCCTGGCGATAGAAGCCCAGGCTTTGCGTTTGAGAGCGCCGATCTGTTGCCCGGAGGAGGAATCGGTTACATCATAGGTTCCGGCGATGTCCCAGATGCTTTTGGTTTTGATCCGGAGTAACTCTTTGCTTTTCGCTTCGTCCGCGTAGATGCTGATATCTTCTTTGATTTTAAAAGCTTTTTGTTTTACGAAAAAAAGCAGGTTGTTTTTGTTTTCGTCGTAGATTTTAACCTGCCCCCCGAAAATTTTGAGAAGTTTCTTTTTGGAAAAATATTTTTGCTGTACGAATGGATCCATGGGGGGATGGAATACCATGAAAGGGTCCGGTCAAGGAAAAATCAAATCCGGGGTCGATTTTCGTCTAAAACATATGCGTTGTACGATAGCCACATTGCTGGCCCTGTGTTTGTTCCTCGGTCCCCCTTACGTCCCATCGCTCGGGGCCGGCCCCTTCCCCTGGCCCGGAGTGGATGCGAATACGAAACCGCTGGCCGAACGCATTCAGCCTCCGGCCGGTTACGAACGTGTCCGTACCAATGACGGGTTTGCCCGGTGGTTGCGCAATCTTCCGTTAAAACCGGGTCGCCCGCAGGTGCTGCTGTTCTCAGGTCGTCCAAAGGCGAATCAAACGGCGCAGTACGCGGTGATCGCCATGGATGTGGGCGCTAAGGACCTGCAGCAATGCGCAGACGCGGTCATGCGCCTGCGGGCCGAGTATTTCTGGAGCGCGGGTAAACCGGAGCGAATTCAATTCAATTTTTCGGACGGAGTCCCCGCCCGGTACGCGCTCTGGCGTCAGGGATACCGCCCCCGGTTGCGCGCGGGAGCGAAGAGCCGCTGGTTAAAAACCAGCGCCCCGGATCCATCGTACTCCGGCTTCCGCCTGTACCTCGAAACGGTTTTTACGTACGCCGGAACGTACAGCCTCGGCCGCGAAATGAAACCCGTCCCGCGCGGGGATCTGCGGATCGGCGATGTATTTATCCAGGGCGGATTCCCGGGCCATGCGGTCATCGTCGTGGACCTGGCCGAAAAACGCGGGGGTGAGCGGGTGTTTCTGCTGGCGCAGAGTTATATGCCGGCCCAGGACCTGCATGTGCTCGTCAATCCGGCCGGAAAGGGCCCCTGGTATCCCCTGGCCTTTGGCGATACCCTGGTGACCCCGGAATGGAATTTCACTTTAAACGATATACGAAGGTTCCCGGAGAAATAAAGCCAATCCTAAAACCCCCGTTCGCGAAAGCAGGCTCCGCTCCGCTGGTGCTCGCCCTTAATACTGGCTGAGCAGGCCGTATTCGCGCGCCTTACGTTCCATCCAGCGAAAGGCAAGGTATCCCAGGGCCCAGCTGGCGAGTGAAGTGATCACCAGGCGCACGGGCGAATCCGGCACCTGATTCTTGATAAAAATATCCTGGAGATTCTGCATGCCCACCGTGAGCGGAAAGATATCGTACAGAACCGCGGGGAGCGAACCGTCGGCCCAGTTTTCGCGCTTCAGCCAGAACAGGCCCAGAAACCCGAAGTTGACGATCTGGAAGAAAAAACCGACGCGCTTGAAGAGCAAAGTCGCCCCGGCGAACAGATACGCGACGCCGAAGATGCCGAACGACGCGCAGAACAGGACGGGAATCGACAGCAGCGCGTGCGCGAAAAAAATTTCCACGTCACGCACGTACGCGAAGGCTCCCAATAAAATGAAGAAGCTCAGGATGTGCCGCGGAAACTGGGAGACACCGCGCGAAAGCAAAACCCCGCCCAGCGAATGACCTGAAATGGAAAGTTGTTCGAGCGTTCCGGTCTGGCTTTCGTTGGATATCTGCCCGGACCAGCCCATCTGCGCGGACATGACGAATTGCATCAGGCAGTAGCCGAGGATCATTTTCGCCTGGTCGATTGGAATTTTACCGTCCGGCGAATTCACGAGCGTTCCGATCCCGCCCAGAATGGCGATCAGGATCATGAACATAAAAAATAAAAACGAGATCGGTTCCAGCGGATACCGTTTCATGAAAATCAGATCGCGATAAAATTCCGCGCGCAGAATGAGCATAAAATCGTACAGAATCTGAAACGGGTCAAATCGTCCGGCGAGAGCGGTGGCCCCCGAAGCCCCGGGCAGGGGCGCCGGAGATACGACGGGCGGTCGGGAGTCGTTGGTTTTCATGGAGTGAGTGCCTTCCGGGTTTCTTTCTCCGGAGCGGATAAAACCCGCAGGAAAATGTTCTCGAGGTCTTCCTGGTCCCGGCCCATAAACAGGATTTCTTTCTTCTTAGATTTGAGTTCGCCGAGGATCTCGTAGACGCCCGTGTTATCGTGGCAGTCGATTTCAAATTCGGTGACGTCGTTCTGTTCGGATAAAATCCTGGCCCCGTACGATTTTTTCCAGTTGGCCGGAAGCGGGAACGGTCCCCGCACGCGGAATTTGTAGATGAAATTCTGGAAAATCGCCTTGAGTTCGGAGAGACTGCCTTCCACGACCAGCTCGCCCTGGCGGATGATGCCCACCCGGTCAGCGACTTCTTCGACCAGGTTCATCTGGTGCGTGGTGAGCAAAATCGCCTTGCCCTGGTTCTTCGCCAGATCGAGGACCATGTCTTTGATACGACGCGCGCTGGCCACGTCCAGGCCGAGGGTGGGTTCGTCCAGCAGCAACACGGATGGGTCCGTGATCAGGGCCACTGCCAGGGCCAGCTTCTGCAACATGCCGCGCGAAAGGTGCTGGCTCAGGTTTTTCTTTTTCGCGTCAATGTCCATGTACTGGAGCAGTTCGAGCGCCCGGTCCTTGATCATATGATCCGGAATGCCGCGCAGGTTCGCGAAGTAGTGCAGGTTTTCCAGGGGGTTGAGCCGCCAGTACACATTGCGCGTGCCTTCCAGAATCGCGCTCAGGTTTTTATACAGGACCGGATGGGACGCGGAACTTTTTTCCCCGCGAATAAATATTTCCCCCGCGGTGGGTACGATCAGACCGGCGATCATCTTGATGATCGTGGACTTGCCCGCGCCGTTCGGACCGAGCAGAGCGTATATTTCGCCCGGCTGGATCTCAAAGCTGACGTGTTTCACAGCCTCCAGAGGCGGTTTGCGAGAGAGTGGAGAACGATACGTTTTAGATAGATTTCGAACCTGAAGGCTCATAGAAAGTTGACCCGAGCCGGAGGCCCGCTGCGCACGTGATGGAAATCATAAGAAACGGGGCGGGCCGAACACCAGCAATCCTTTTTTCGGCGAGCTATCGTAAGGGCGGTAAATTATTTTGTTTGCGCGACTCCTGTACGAATCGCCAGAGGTCCCCGTCTGTTTTACAAAATTTTACGAACGCCGACGTACTCGCGCCGAGGCGATCGGCCGCGGGGCCCGGCTGTCCCCGGTAGATGCGCAGAAGCACGATCGCGAGCGCGATGAAATTCGCCCGGTCAGGGTGGTCTTCGCGTACGGGAAAACGAAACGCCGGCCAGTTGAGCAGGTCCAGAAAGGCCCCGGCCGGATCGGGTGTGGTTCGCAAAAATTCCAGGTCCTTTGTCGCCAGCGCGAACGCGAAGGCCCGGCGCAGACGCTGCAAGGCGCGGTCGAGGTTGCGCGCGGCTTCGCGAAACTCTCCACATTCGGCCCGGGTTCCGGAAGGGTGGACCAGGCGCATGGCCGAGTACGTGCGATTCCGTTTCTGTCCACCAGGGCCCGATGCCTGGAAGGGCTGGCGTTCACATTCCTTGAGCAAATCAGCCGGTGATTTCGATAGGGCCGCGATCTCCGGCCAGGGTGGGTTTGACGTCGTCACAGGCAGTCGCCTTCGCCCCGGTCACACGGTGGTCCGGATAAAATTGAGCAAATAGAACAGGGCCATATTGGCGGAGTAGCGGCGCACACGGTCACGGTCGAGCGGCAGATTGGTTTTGTGGACGACGATGTCCCGGCCGCGTCCGCCGATCCCGGTGTAGACCAGGCCGACCGGTTTTTCGGCGGTGCCCCCGTCGGGACCGGCGACGCCGGTGATGCTGAGCGCGAAGTCGCAGTCCAGCGCGCGCAGGGCGCCCGCGACCATGGCCTGGGCCGTCTGGGGACTGACCGCGCCGAATTCTTGAAGCGTGGCCGCGGGAACCCCCAGCAAGTTTTCTTTGGCGCTGTTCGCGTAACATACGATCGAACCCAGGAAGTACCCCGAACTGCCCGGCAGGTCCGTGAGCAATTTGCCGACCATCCCGCCCGTGCACGATTCGGCCGCCCCGATACGCAGGCGGCGTTCCAGGCAGAGCCGGTGCAGGAGCGCTTCGACCGGCTCTTCCGTGAACCGTTCGCCGAATTCGCTGCGCGCCAGGGCGAATAAACGTTCGATTTCGTCCCGGTCGTACGAATCGAAGAAGATTTTATTGCGACCCTCCCCCGCCGTGATGCCCCACCGAAAATCGCGCGAAAGACCGCCCGGTTCCACGAGCGGCGGGGTCGGGTCCGCGCCCCGGCGTTTGCCGCCAAAAAATCGGTTCTGAAACGCAGATTCGCCTGTACCGTACAGATAAAATATCTTGCGAAACCGCTCCGGGGCGGGAAATCGGTCGCGCAGAACGGGCAGGGCGTGCCGTTCAAACATGGCGCTCATTTCCTGGGGAACGCCAGGCATGGCCACCAGCGCTGAGCCCGATCCATATTCCAGCAGCAGTCCAGGCGCCAGACCGTGGTCGTTGGGCAGGACCATTCCGCCCGCGAGCACGCGCACCTGCCTGCGCGCGTCCGCCACGGACAGTCGGCCGCCCGAACGCGCGGCAACGACTTCAAGTTTGCGGAGCGCGCGCGGATCGTCCGTAACGGCCAGACCCGTCACCTCCGCGAGCACGTCGACCGTGTAATCGTCGGCGGTCGGGCCGAGCCCGCCGGTCATGATGATGCCGGCCAGGTCCAGTCGCATGATGGATTCGATCTGGGACCTTAGAATACGCGGATCGTCCGGCAGAATTTCCGCGCCGTAGATATCGTATCCCAGTTCGGACAACGTGGAGGCCAGGAAGGGCCCGTTGCTGTCGATGGAACGACCGGAGGTCAATTCGCTACCGGTGGAAAGAATAAAAAAGGATAGTGACATGGTTGGTCCGGTTTAGCTGCCGAGTTGTTCGCGACAGCTTTTCACCTGTAAATTTAAATAATCGAGCCAGGAGAAAACCGCGTCCGGGTTGTGCCCGTACAGGACGCGCACGGCTTTGCGCAGCCAGGTCGTGGCCCCGCAGGGATCGCGGTAGTAGGTCGCGAACATGTAACCCATATTGTACAGATTGTTCGCGTACCCGAGCGAGGTCGTGTCCCCGATTTGCTGGCGCAGCTCCAGTGAAGCGTCGTAGTTTTTGCGCGCCAGGGTCAGGTCCCCGGTTTTCCCGCGGTTCATGTAAATTACTCCGACGTTGTTGAGCGTGTCGGCGAAGGCGACCGTATTCTGCAAACCGAGGGCGCGTTTGAGTTTCAGTTCCTCGTCGAAGTGGGTCAGCGCGTCCTCGAAATTGTTCAGGATAAAAAATACCGTACCCATGTTGTTGAGCAGATTCGTGTAATTGAACGTGAGGTTCAACTCCAGACGGTCCTTAATCGCTTTTGACTGGCGAAAATTTTCCAGCGCGGTTTCGTACTCACCCTTCTCTTTAAAAATTTCCCCGATCGATGTGACGGTGGTGGAGTAATCCTCGGTGTTGCTCAGTCCGATCGACTCCAGGATCTGATTACCTTCGCGGAAACTTTTGAGAGCCAGGTCGTTGTTTTTCATCTGGCGGTGGACATCGCCCATGCGCAGCAGGGTCTCCGCGAAAAAGCGCGTGTTCCGCTTGCGACGATCGTTCAACAATTCCAGGCGTCGTTCGTAAAGACGCAGGGCCTCATGGAATTCGGTGCGCTCTTCGTGGTTGCGCGCGGCCTGAAAAACGGCCTCCTCAAAGCGCGGTTCCCGGTCCAGGGCCCCGCGGTAGAGGCGCAAAGCTTCGCCTGGATCTTTTTTTTCGATTTCCAGGCCCCGGCCGTACAGCCGGTAGGTTTCCAGGGATTTCGCCGGGGTCTCCGTAAAGTGCCGACGACCGGGTTCGCCCACACGCGCGATGGTTTTCGCTTCGGTGTCCAGGTAGTGAATGATTTCCTCGGGCAGGCGATTCTGCAAATCGGATAGCCCAATCAAAGTTCCGTGCAGGGTCCCAATTTTGAGTACGTCGAATTTTTTTCCCAGCAGAATTCGATAATCGATCCGGATCGTATCCCCGTCCACGCGCACGGAACCGCTCAATACGTAGCGCGCGTTGAGGGCCAGGGACAGGACGCGACCCGCGGCCAGGGAGTCGGTTTTCTTGAGGATATGATCGAACAGGCCCAGCACTTTCTCCTGGTCGGCCACGGAGATGTTTTCGATTTGCTGGATGTTTTTGAGATTGTGGATGGTCCGTTCCCGCAGGGCGAAGGCGAGCCAGCTATTTTTCGGGGGCCCGGTGTAAGCGAATCGTTCGACCATGATCCGCTGCACGAGGACCTGGTTCTGCGCCACGAGCCCGGAAAGGGGCAGGCAGACCGTGAGCAGCAGCAGGGCGGGGAGGTTTCGGAGTTCCATTTTTTGCAGCGCGGGACGGGTGAGCCAGGGTGCGAGCCGTCTGTTTTATTTATCGAATCAAGCGGGCAATCGCACGAGCAGAACCCGCGGCCGGGTGCGTACCGTCCTTTCAAAACAGAGGCAGGACGTTTTCCGGCGGGCGGCCGAGGGCGGCTCCCTTTTCGGTGATTACAATCGGGCGTTCGATCAGGATCGGATTTTCCGCCAGGACCCGAATCCATTCCGCTTCGGTAAGTTCCTTTCCCTCGAACTTTTCTAGATACAGAGTTTCCTTTTTCCGGACCAGGTCCCGGGCACGGATGCCGAGCTTAATTAAGATCGTTTCCAATTCAGCCTCAGTGGGTGGTTCCTTCAGGTATTCGATGATCCGTGGCTCGTGGCCACGGTCCCGTAAGAGCGTCAGGGTCTCACGACTTTTCGAGCAGCGCGGGTTGTGGTAAATGGTGGGCTGATTCATAGGGATGGGCCGTTTCAATTCAGGCGAAAAACAGTGGCAGAATTTTTTCCTGAAAAACCTGGCGCTGGTGCGACACGGGAACGGTGTATCGAAAATCCAGCTGTAGTTCGATCAAAAAATCGTAGATCTGGCCCAGCCGGTCCGGCCAGAACCTGGGTGTTTCGTCCCGCAGCCGCCCGAGGGTTTTTTTCTGGATGAAGGGCGGTCGCCCCTGCAGGCCCAGGAGTTTGATGAGTTCGTCGTCACGCGTGCCGTGGGACCGGGCCACGCTGGCCCGGCGGATTTCATTCGCTCGATTCAAAATTAACTTAAAAATGACGAAAAAACTATCTTCGGGCGGGTTGAAGTGCCCCAGTTCGCGTTCCACCGTGCGGTGATCTCGCGCGAAGAGCGCGTCCACCAGCGCGAACACGTTCATGCCCGGGTGGGGAAAGAGTACCTCCCGCACGGCGTCCACGCCGATCTCCTTCTGGTCCGGGAGCAAACGTTCTTTCAATCGTTGCAGCGCCAGCTCGATGATCCCGCTACGCGGCTCGACTTTTTCTTTAAACTCGTGCAGGGCCTCTTCCGTGAAATGCAGGCCGACCCGTTTGCTCAGGGCCATGACCGTCTCCAGCACCTGGTTCGCGTACAGGTCCCGGCTGACGTAGTGAAACAATCGGTCTCCGAAGAGTTTCAGAAATTTCGCGCCCGCGTCCCCGGGGTATTCAATCAGAACGAAGGTCCGATCCGGCAGGCGGGCGAACTCGGCCGTCAGGGTGACCATAGCGGTCTGAGATGCCTGGATGTTGCGAAACAATTCGGGTCCCTGCCGGATGACGATCAGACGGTAGGGCGCGAAGAGCGGGATGTTAAACACCTCTTCCTGGAGGCGCTGGTCGTCGCCAGGCTCGCCCGCGAACGTCGTCGTTTCGAAGCGTCCGATTTTTTTTTCCAGCAGCCCGCGGACCAGGTCCAGAGCGCCCGGAAACACGGATGTATCGGGCCCTGAGATGACGACAACTTCCGGAGCGTCGAGTTCCACGCTTTCGAGGAATTTCCGGAAACCGGCCGGGTCTTTGCTGCTGGATTGTTTCATGATCTTTCGGGTCCTCCCGGAGTGGCTTCCTCCACCAGTTTAAAAGGTTGTCAACCGGGCCATTCCCGCCGTTTCTTGAACAGACGGACTGAATGGCTGCTGAAATAATCCCTCCGCTCCATGGACTTTTTCAGCAACCCGCCAATGTTCGTATTTTTTTCCCATAGGTACGATCGTCATGAAAAAAACAGGTGCGCAGCTGCTGGTTGATTTGCTCGAATCCCACGGGGTCGACCTTGTCTTCGGTTATCCGGGCGGGGCCATCCTGCCTTTTTACGACGAATTATACAAATCCACGAAAATTCGCCATATTCTGGTCCGCCACGAACAGGGTGCCATCCACATGGCCGAAGCCTACGCGCGCGTCACGGGCCGGCCTGGCGTCGTTGTTGTCACCAGCGGACCGGGCGCCACGAACGTCGTCACCGGTTTAACCGATGCGAAATTGGATAGCATCCCGG
>CAZVZS010000002.1:148259-167067 GCA_964631535.1 uncultured Leptospiraceae bacterium | reverse complement strand
TTTGTCATCACCGGACAGGTGCCGACTACCGCCATCGGGTCGGACGCGTTCCAGGAGGCCGATATCTTCGGAATCTCGATTCCGATCACGAAGTACAACGCACTTGTGCGCAGTGCTGACGATCTGGCGCGGGTGTTTGCGGAGGCCTGGATCATGTGCCGGAGCGGTCGGCCGGGCCCGGTTTTGATCGATATCCCCAAAGACGTCCAAACCGGGCCCACGGAAATCCTCCGGGCCGAGCCGGAGTTGAGCCCAAGGTTTCTTTCCAATCCCGCCGTCAGCGGCGACCTGAAAACATTCGCGGACGCTCTGAACAACGCTCAGCGGCCTCTGTTGTATGTGGGTGGGGGCGCCATCAACGCCGCGGCCGCCCCCGAAATAAAAGCCCTGGCTGAAAAATGCGGATCCCCCGTCACCACCACGCTCATGGCGCTCGGGGCTTTTCCAGGCACGCATTATTTATCGCTCGGCATGCCAGGGATGCACGGAACCGCCGCGGCCAACAAAGCCATTATCGAGTGCGATTACATTCTCTCGCTCGGCGCGCGTTTCGATGACCGGGTGGCCGGGAGAGCCGACGATTTCGCGCGGGACGCGGTGCGGGCGCACATCGATATCGACGCCTCCGAGTTTAACAAACGCGTGAGTGTGAACCATCTCCTGCACGGGGACCTCAAGGACGTCCTGCGCGCTCTGCTGCCGTTCATCGAAAAGAGAGACCATTCCGCCTGGGTGGATCACCTGGAAGAATACAAACAGAACCATCCGCTCGCGTACGCGGACGACGACAAAGTCATCAAACCGCAAAAAGTATTACAACGTCTGTACGAAGTAACCGGCGGCAAAGCGATCGTATCCACGGACGTGGGCCAGCACCAGATGTGGGCGGCTCAGTACTACCAGTTCGACGAACCGAATCGCTGGTTGACGAGCGGCGGTCTTGGTACCATGGGTTACGGGCTGCCCGCCGCTATCGGCGCGGCCTTCGCTCGCCCCGGCGAAACCGTGCTCTGCGTAACCGGGGACGGATCGTACCAGATGTGCATCCAGGAACTGGCCACGGTACGCCAGTACAATCTGGGCGTGAAAATATTGTTACTGAATAATAACTTTCTGGGCATGGTGCGCCAGTGGCAGGAATTATTTTTTGAGGAACGATTCGCGGAATCGGAATGGGACTATAATCCGGACTTCGTCAAACTGGCGGAAGCGTACCATATTCCCGGAATGCGCATCGCGGAACCCTCCGACATTGACGCCGGCCTTGAGTTCCTCTTCAAGGACGCCGGCCAGGCCGCGTTCCTGGAAGTGGTCATCCCGGCCGATGAAAAAGTCTTCCCCATGATCGCCGCCGGCAAGTCGCAGCGGGATATGATTCAGTTCGCGGATTTCCAGGCAATGCTGCGTAACTCCGGAAAAGTTGGCCGGTCTTGAGGGCTGTTGGGCTAACAGGCTGCGGCCCCCCCCGGACAAGCAGCGGGGACTCTGCATCGGGCGGGCCCCCGCGCCCGCTTATCTGGTTTGTTTCACGAGCGATTCGCAGGTCATGCGCGCGCGTGAGCCGCGTTCCTGGCCGGCGCGTTTGGTGATATTGATGACGCTGACCGAGTAACCACCCCCTGTGCGCGTAATACTCGCGGTCTGGGTGATGAGCGGTTCCTCGGGTGTGGCCTTCTGGCTGGCGATTTCGGTTTCATTGGAAATTTTTAAGGCCCCCGCCGTAAAATCGGTGACTTTTCCGGACGCGTCTTTGCCCCAGGAGCCGCGTTCCACCGAGATCCGGCAATGGTCCGTGGTCGCGTCGCAGTCGACGGTGGCGCGGCACAGATGCCCGCGGCGTTCCGAGTTTTCGCGGTAGCTGCCGTTGAAGGGCGAAAAATCGCGCAAGGGCGCTTTGCCGGCGGAGGATGCGCCGCAACCGGTCAGGAGCAATACGGCGATGATTCCCCCCACAGGGTTCGTTCTGTCTGATTTCCAGGGCATCTCACTCTCCGGTACATTTTCGCCTGGCACGGCGTCTGAATACAGGTTTCTATTTTTAATATCTGCGTAACTGATAAATCGCGTGGTCGAGCACTTTCTCCGCGGGGATGCCCTGCACGACCACCGCATGGATGGCCGCGGCAACGGGGTAGCGCTCCGGATTCAGTTCGATTAAATTCGGCAGCGCGCGAATGCCGAAGGTCCCCCGCGATTTACGATCCCGGTCCGCGGTGCCTTTCATGAGGTCGTGGCCATATTTACGGTCGCGGGCGTCCTGGCTGAAGCAGCAGTGCATCAAATCGGTCATCCCGGAGAGGCCCTGGAAAGTCGACTCCAGGCCGCCGAGCGCCACGCCCAGATCGGACATTTCCTTGAAGATTCGATTCGAAATATGGAACAGCGAGTTGTCGCTATTGCCCCCGAGTTCTTTTTCGTAATACCCGTCCAGCAGGCCGATCCCGAGCGCGTAGATATTGCTCAGGGCACCGCCCAGTTGCACGCCACGCACGTCCCCCGGATTCACCGCCGGCCGGGTGAATGTATAATCGGTGCTGAACAACATGGCCGCGTGATTGACGAGGCCTGGTTCATTCGCGGCGATTTCGTACCCCGTCAGTTTGCGTTCCATCACCTGGTCCGGGTAATTCGCCCCGGCCATCACCATGAATCGATCGTGCGCAATTCCGAAATCGTGTTCGATGTCGTCCGTGATCAGGCCGCGATCGGAGCCGGTGAAACCTTTGACCACGTTGATGATCGGGCCGCTGGATTGTTGCAGATACAGCTTGATCCGCGAATAAAAAAAGTCCAGTTCCCAGGGCCGGGCCGCGTTCACGAACAAAGTTCCCTGCGCGACTTCCGCCGGGTTGGCGGTGAATTCGATGTTCGGCGGCAACTTGAAGAGCGGGAAGTTGTCTTTGTCCGCGCGGAGTTCGTTGTTTTCGTCCGCCTTTTCGGGCGAATCGATGTAAATTTTGATCTGAACTTTTTTATTCGCCAGAATGGCCGCCGCCGCCGTACCGTACGCGGAATGCCCGATCACGACGCAACGTTCCACGGGTTGCTGCGGTTTTTGAATCAGGATATTCGTTTTCGAACGGCCTTCGGCCAGGTACAGATTCCGGTACGTCCCGTGCTGGTGGCGGTGCAGGCCCGCGCCGATCAACTGGGCCAGCGCATCGATGACGTATTTTTTCTTGTCCGTAACCGTGCCGGGAATCTCGAGCCGCGGGATCGACGCCGGCAATTGCGCCATCAGCGCTGAGGACAGCGAACCCACCAGGATCGGTTTGCCGATGACGAGCTTGCCTTCGCTCGCGTTGAACAAAAACGATTCGGTGGGCAGGATTTCGGCCGTGCCCGCCAGGGAAACGGGGATGATTATTTTATTCGCCACATAGTGATACACCGCGTCCACGAAGTTGATCAGCTTGCCCGTTCGGCTGCGCGTGCCCTCCGGAAAAACGGCGATGATTTTGCCCTCTTTCTGGAGCGACTGTGCCTTGCGGAACGAGCGCATATTGATGCGGGTCATGAGATCCGCCATCCCCGGATTGTCCGACATGTCCTTTTGCGAACAAACCAGCAGCGTATCGAACATGTAGAGCCCGAGGCGCGTGAAGTCCGGCTCGAAGGCAAGGCGCCCGGCGATGAACATCAGGGCCTCGGCCAGCCGGCGCGCGTCCCCGCCCTCGCGGTAGAGCAGATTGTAGATGGCCGGCGCGTCCAGGTGGCTCAGGTGGTTCGATACGAGCGCCATGGGAAATTTGCCCATGAGCGGGATGATCTGGTTGAGGTTCTCTTTCCCCTCGACCGTAAATTTTGACATCAGAGGCGAAAGAAACTCGACCATGAAGTCGCGAATCTCGGGATCGCGTTTCGTATGAACGCCGACTTCCTCCAGGGCCTCTTCCGAGCGAAAACTTTCCATCACTTTCGGGATGGGGGTCTGACCGGAAAGCTTCAGGAATTTCATGAGAATTCCTTTCGCCTCCTCCTCGGACATGCCGAGGCGCATGAACCCTTCGATGTTCTTAAAAAATTCGCGCTGCCAGGGGGCGTGGGTGGCTTCTTTTTCGGTCATGCGGGGAAGGCTCCGTGTCGTTTTCGTTCGACTTTGCTTACACTCTTAGCGACCATCGCCCCGGAAATTCAAACGTTTTTTTCCTGACGGGGAAAAAGCCGGGGGAATTTCACGCGGGGCCGTTTGAGCCCATCTCAAAACCTGTTTTGAGATGGGCCCGGGGCTACAGGAGGTAGCCCCAATCGGCGAGCACCAGCGGAGCGGAGCCGATGAACTCTTATCCGGGGGCCGGGAAACCTCTTGACCGGTCGGCGCAGCCGAAAAACAATCCACTTCTGTCTTATGTCTGATTCGCGGACAGGAAAACGTTCAACGCGCCGGTCACCTTCCGCCGCCAGCGCGCGGACGATGGCCGACCTGGCGTCGGATGAGTCGGTAACGGCGTCCAGATCGGCCCCGGGACGGGAGAGTTCCGCCACCGTCGCTCCCTGGAAGGCGCGCCTGGCCGAACTCCGCGAAAAAATCCACCGCAAGGGCCGGGAGCGATTGACCATCATGGTCATCCCCCACACTGAAAAACAAATCCTGAATTTTCACCTCAGCGTCTATGCCCTCAGCGGGATCGTTTTTTTCGTGGTCCTGGTTCTGGTGCTTTCCGTCATCTCACTTGTCGGTAAAAGCGGCGAGGACGTCCAGTACTACGATATGGGGCTGACCAACAGCCAGTTTAATATTCAGAGTACCCGCATGGCGGAGGAAATGATTCCCCTGCACGATATCATCGATCGGTACGCCAACACGGTCGCTGAAATGTACGTTCGCCTGGACGGGGACGAACAGGAAGTAAGCGGATACAACGCGGCCAACGAAGAGGTCGTCCAGGAAGAAATTAGGAAGCTGCGCGATCTGGCGACCCGGTGCCGCGCGAAAGGCGACGATTGTGACCAGGACCTGACCGACGAAATCCTGCGCCGCGTGATCTTTTTATCGAAGCAGGACAACCAGAAGTTGCGCCGCGCGGTGGACCTGACCGATAAGATCATCGCCGAATTGAACACGCGCGAAAAACAGAGCATCCTCAAGCATACGCCGGGCATCTGGCCCACGCGCGGGTATCTCCTGAGTCCCTACGGGTCCCAGGCCGACCCGTTGAACGGGCGTCAGATGTTCCGCCAGGGAATCACGGTGGGCGCCCTGCCCGGTACCCAGGTTTTCGCCACCGCGCCGGGAACCGTCACCCAGATTGACCACAACGACGAATACGGCCTGCATGTCTGGATTTCGCATCGATATGGAATGAAAACATTTTACGCGCATCTCGACCAGGTCGAGGTCGAACTGCGGGATAAGGTAACCAAAGGCCAGGCGATCGGCATCGTCGGCCAGAGCGGGCGGGCGCCGGTGCCCATGTTATATTACGAAGTGCACGTAGGCACCGTGGCCTACAATCCCCACGCATTTTTGAACAACCTCCAGGACGAATGGCTGATACAACCTTAAAAGAAACCCTGATTTTGAACAGTTTGATCGGAGAAGGCTCTGAGTTCCGCGGGGAATTCAAAGTCAAGGACCTGATCCGCATCGACGGATACTTTAAGGGAACGATCATTACGGAGGGCAAGGTCCTGATCGGCCAGACCGGCGTCGTCGAAACGGACATTCGCGCGGGGATTGTCGTCGTCGGCGGCGAAGTTCGCGGGACGATCGTCGCTGACCGCCGGGTAACCCTTCTGTCCACCTGTCATTTGATGGGGGACATCGTGACGCGTTCCCTGGTCGTTGAGGAAGGCGTCGTCTTCGAAGGCCGGTGCACCATCAATCGCACCTGAGGCGCGCGCCGGCGCCCGCTTTCCGATTTCCCGTCGCGAAGCGAAAACTGCTTGCCTTCCGGGCTTCGGGTACCCTATGTTCGGATCGACAGGGGAACGACCATGGCTGCGGACAATCCAGAACTCGAAAAGGATAGCGGAAGCGCGCTTTCTGGCGCCTCCGCATCCATGCCCGCTCTGGACCGCCCGTCGGAGCGAAAGGATGGCCCGCCGGAAGAGTATTTGATTAAAGTAGAAAGCCTGGCCGAGTTTTCCCAGGGGATGGTCGTTCGCCGTGTCGGTAGCGGCAAGATTCAGCAGGGCGGTTTCGTAAAACTGACCGATGACGGCCAGGGCATGATTCTGTTGAACGTGATCGATCTGAAAGTGGGCGAATTCGCGGCCGAAGCCGGCGTCATAAAACCGGAACCGGGTGATGAACTCTACCGCCATCCCGCGCGCGGAGAAAACGCCGCTCTCCAGGAAAAAGCCCGCCAGGTGCTCGCCAACTGGGCTCTGTACTCAAAACACCCCGAATTAGTCAACGAAATGCTGGAATTCATGGAGGTGGCCTTTTCCGCGGAGCATGTTCTTTACCTCAAGCGCAATGAGATGCTGCCCTTTTTGTTCGTGCCCTTACAGGAACGATTCAAAATCGGGAAGCATGAGGAAAAGATCGACTGGGAAAAAATCCGGGACGAGCGGTTCGCCCAGAAGATCACGGAACTTACGGAAGGCAAACACATTACGTACGTGGCCTTCATTCCGACCGATACCTCCCACGAGCCGATGTTTTATTCCATCGGAACGAAGCCGCACATTGAAACGATGAAAAACCTGGAGCGCGAACCCTTCGCCTTCAAGCCCAACCGGGGCGGGCATATCAAGATCGTGTCCGCGCGCGACGAACCGCGCAAGTATGTGGTGGACGCCGGCTCAAACGATCTGGGCCGCGGGATGCACACCTCGCGCGCGGTGGCTGAAACTATAACCCTGGCACTCCAGGAATATTTCCCGGATTTCGAGTTTATCCCCCTGCCAGGGCGGGACGCCTACGGCCTGCAGCAAAGCTGGTAATACCATTCCCCGTCCGCATCAGGGCGGGCTGCCCGGCGCTCGTTCGCGCGTACCCCGCCAGAAACCGCCCTATCGTGCAAAAAACACAAAAAAAATGCCCGTCGCTTTAATTTCCGCTTTTGTCGGGTGAATCATCGGGTCTATCCGGGAACGATAATGTTCTGACGCGCTCCAGGAGCGCGTCAACGCGGATAGGACCCCGGATGCGCCTGTGAGAAGACTGACCGAAAAACAATTAGAAAAGGCCCTGGCAACGGGCAAACCGATTCGGATCGTAACCCACGCCATGTTACGGAAAACTGAAATCGCCCTGCATGATAGCCTTGCTGATATCCTCGAATTTTACGGCATGCTGCGGCTCATGGAAATTTTGTACACCGCGCTCAAGGAAATGGCGGTGAACGCGGTGAAGGCCAACATGAAACGCGTCGTCTTCCAGGAGCACGGACTGGACGTTCACAATCCGGAGGACGCTGCCAGGGGCCATGGTTTTTTCAAGGAACGCATCCACGGCGGCCGGATGTCGGAGTTCGCCCGTACATCCCGGAAGCTGGGATACGCGGTGTATGTGGATTTTCTGCTTTTCAAAGACGCCATGATTGTCGAAATTCGAAATAACTCCTTGATTACGCTGGAGGAGAATCGTCGGTTGCGGGATAAACTCGCCAGATCCATGAAGTACGAGGATGTGGCCCAGTTTTACCTGGATTACGCCGACGACACCGAAGGGGCCGGCCTCGGGATGACGATGATTACGGTGATGTTGAAAAAAGAAAACATCGACCCGCATTGTTTCACCGTGTTCGACGACGGGGACCAGACCGTCGCCAGGCTGGAGATTCCACTAACGGAGCGTTACGTTCCCAGGCGGTTTCGATTCGCCGGGAGCCACGAAGAGCAGGTTTGAGCATGGATCCATCCGTACGCGCGGAACTTATTCGTCAGGGCAACGCGGCCTTCAACGAGGGCGACTACCAGAAAGCGCGCGAGTGTTTCACGAAAGCGAAGTATTCCTCGGGTCTCGTGCGCATCGGCGATTATTACATGTATGAGCGCCGCCTGCCCCTGCTCGCGTACGGGTATTATCGCCGCGCGGGCGCGCAGGCGAAGATCGAAGATCTCCAGCGTCGTATGATCGGCGCGTTCGCCGAATGGGTTGGCCGGGACAAGTTGAAGCCGGAATCCCAGGCCATGCTCGCGGGAGTCGGCACAGCGCCCACGGCCACCAATTTCAGGCCGGGGCTGGACGGTCAGATTCGCGTGAACGTGAGCCCGCTGCTGATGCAAACCGCGCTCCAAATCCTCGGCCGCAAGTAGTTTTTCCGCACGCGCGTCAAATTGCCCTGGTCACTTCCAGCAATCGTCGCATTTGATCCGCCGACCCGATCGTAATGCGCACCCAGTCGGCGGTGCGGCCCTCGGGAAAGTAGCGGATCATGATTTTATTTCGATTCAGGTGTTCGTAGTACCCGCGTGCCGCGGAAAGACCGTCGCCGGCGAACCGGGCGGGCGGTTTCGCGAACAAAAAATTCGCCTGCGATTCCAGGCACTCAAAGCCCAGCGCGCGCAGCTCGCGCATCAGCAGGGTGCGATTCTCTACCACGACGGCCACGCGTCGCCGGTGTTCGTCACGGTCCTCCAGCGCGGCCAGGCCCGCGGCCTGCGCCAGGCGCGAAAGATTGTACGAATCGCGGACTTTGTCGAGTTCGCCGATCAAGTACGGATGCGCGACCAACCAGCCGATGCGCTGGCCGGCCAGGCTGTACGCTTTGGAAAACGTCCCGCACACCAGCAGGCGCGGAAATTCGGCCGTCCCCGCGTCGCGGGCAAGGGACTCACCGCCGAACATTATGTACGCCTCGTCCACCAGAGTCAGGCCCGGATTCGCGCGCGCGAATTCCAGCAGCGCCTGTCGCGATTCGCCCAGGCCCGTGGGCGCGTTTGGATTCGTGATGACGACCAATCGCGCCGCGCCCTCCGGGCCCGCTCCGCGCGCTCGATCCAGCATCAGCGCGAGATCCATATGCCAGTCGGCCTTGAGATCGACGCTTTCGCAACGCGCGCCGATTAAAGCGCACACGACCGGATAAAGGCTGTAGGTGGGTTTGCCGATCACGATGCGCTGGGCGGGGTCAAGCGTCGCGCGAAACAGAATGCTGAGGATTTCGTCGGATCCGTTGCCGATCAGAATTCGTTCGCCGGGATTCGTCCCCTTGCCACCGGCCAGTTCGGCGCCGATTTTCTGGCGCAGGGGGGCTGAGGTGGGATTGGGGTATTTCTGGAGAATGTCCGCTTCGATTTCCGATCGCAGCGCATCGCGCACCATGGGCGAAACCGGAAACGGATTTTCGTTCGTATTCAGTTTAACGACTTCGGCGTCCTGGGTCTGCAAACCGGGGACGTATCCGTGCATGGCGCGAATGCGCGGTAAGACGAATTGTTCCAGACCTTCAGACACCGCGCAAATCTCCGTCCGTTGCCGTCGCGACCGGTTCACCTTCCGAGGCGCGGTTGAGCGCGTCAAGGAAGGCCAGGGTGGCCGCTTCCAGAATATCCGTGGAGGTCCCGCTGCCGTTGACGGTTTTCGCGCCGATCTTGAGCACGACCGTGGCGCGCGCCTGGGCGTCCCGCCCGGCGGTCAGCGGCATCAGGCGAAAGCGCTGGAGTTCGCTGCTGATCCCGGTGGCGCGTTCGATCGCGTTGTAAATCGCGTCGACCGGGCCGTCCCCGCACGCGGCCTCGGTGCGAGTCGCGTCCTGGCGGGTATCTCTAACTTTCACGGTGGCCGTGGGAATCGCGCTGATGCCGCTGGAAACGTGCAGGTACGCGAGTTCAAAACGAGCCGGGCCGTTGAGTCGCCCTTCGTCGAGGAGCGAAAGCACGTCCTCGTCGTAGACTTCCTTTTTTTTATCGGCCAGTTCCAGGAAACGCGCGTACAGGGCGTCCAGTTCGGCCTCCTCCGGTTTATGGCCCAGGAGTGTCAGGCGATCTTTGAACCCGTGCCGCCCGCTGTGCCGGCCGAGCACCATGCGGTTCGAATCCAGCCCGATCGATTGCGGGGTCATGATCTCGTACGTCAGCGCGTTTTTCAGCACGCCGTCCTGGTGAATGCCCGATTCGTGCGCGAAGGCATTGTCACCGACGATGGCTTTGTTGGGTTGCACGGCCATGCCCGTCACGGAGCGCACCAGCATGCTCGCGCGATAGATTTTCGTGGAATCGATGTTCGTGCGCAGGCGATAATGTTCCTGGCGCGTCTGGATGGCCATGACGATTTCTTCCATGGCCGTGTTGCCCGCGCGTTCGCCGATGCCATTGATGGTGCACTCGATCTGGCGCGCGCCGTTCACCGCGGCCGCCAGGGAATTGGACGTGGCCAGGCCCAGGTCGTTGTGGCAGTGCGCGCTGAAGACGATCTTATTCGCGTTTGTTGTATTTTTGATCAAATACGCGAAAAGCGCCCCGTATTCCTCCGGGGTTGTGTACCCGACCGTGTCCGGCACGTTGATCGTGGTTGCGCCGGCTTCGGTCACGCGGCCGACCAGTTCCGCCAGAAACTCCCACTCGCTGCGAGTGGCGTCCTCGGGGGAAAACTCCACGTCCTCACACAGGCCCCGCGCGAATTTCACGGCTTCCACCGCCATGGCGATGACCTCGGTCGGGTTTTTGCCCAGCTTGAATTTCATGTGAATCGGACTCGATGCGATGAAGGTGTGAATGCGCTTGCGACGGGCGTCCGTCAGCGCCCGCGCCGCGGCCTCAATGTCCCCGCGCACCGCGCGGGCCAGGCCGGCGATTACCGGCCGTTCCAGTTCGTGCGTGATCCGCCGCACGGCCTCGAACTGCACCGGGCTGGAGACCGGGAAGCCGGCTTCGATGATGTCGACGCCCATGGCTTCCAGACGATGGGCCACGTCCAGTTTCTGGTCTTCGGTCATGGCCGCGCCGGGACATTGTTCGCCGTCGCGCAGGGTCGTATCAAAAATCAAAACGGTTGCCAGCGTTCCGGTCCGGGATTCCGACGCGGGGACGGGCAGGGTTTGCGTGTTTTCGTTCATAGTCGCGATTCCAGGATTGGCCAATGGTTCAGGAAGACAACTTCTTTCGGATTCGGCGAGTCTTCCAGCGGTGCCGGTCTGACCGTTTGGAACAGGGAGGGATCAGAATTCGTCGAGGATCAGGCGCAGATGGCGGGAGATGATGCGGATGATTTTGGGGCGATTTTTATGCCGGAGCGCTTCGGTGGCCAGGCGACGAAACATCGAATCCTGTAAAAATGGCCGGAACTCTTCCGGGGCGGGTTCCTGTCCCGGATCGATCAAAAAAGCCGGATGAATCCGGTAGGCTTCGGCCATGGCCAGCAGGCGGTCGAGGCTCAACGGCACATCCCCTCGTTCGATCTTTCCCAGCATTTCTTTGGAAAGTCGGCGCCGGCCGCCCGAACGCAAAATGGCTGTGATACGCAAGGAGGCCTCGGCCTGGGACCAGCCAAGGTATTCGCGTCGATCGAGCAGGCGCTGAACGATCTCGGAGTATTTTTTTAGCCAGGCAGTGGCCACCGCCCGGGAGGATCGCCAGGCCGGGCGGAAAAACAATCAAAGCATGGTCCCCGGACGCCGGTCGGGCAAAATTCCGCCACTTTTGGGCATTTATATGAATCAATTTGATAAAAAAAGTAACTATAGTCAGCAAGAGGTCATCGGGCTCAGCGCTCCGGGAGCGTAGATGGGAAAAAAATTTCAAAATCGTTTTGAAATCCGAATTTTTTTGGGACAATTCGCCGCTGCTTGCGTATTACTATATGAGGGATGGAGCGAACGTGGTCCTTTGTGCGTGTGTCTTCGATGGCTCCTGTGTTCGGTAGTTTCGCGCCGGTGGAAGGTTGAGCCACTGGCGAATACGTTCCCCCATCCTTCCGACGGTCCCTTCTCCGGTCGTTCCGGCCTCGTCGGGGCGACCGGGAAGGGCGCTGTTTTACGGCAGGGTGTCCAGAATCCGCTGCGCCGCTTTGCGGTCCGAAATATTATTCAAATTTTTACCCGCGAACACAAGATCGGGCCGGGCCAGGTCCGTTCGGCCGATGTACTTATACGAAACGCCGCGAAAATACCGCGCGTAGGCGGCCTCGTCGGGACTGCCCGCGTACACCTGCAAATAGATACTCCAGTACGATACCGCGCTCAGGTAATCTTTAAGGTCCATGGAGGTGACCGCCGCGTTGTACAGACAATCACGGCGACTCGTGCCGGAATTGTTCCGCGCCAGGTTCCAGCCTTCCAGAAAATACGTTCGCGCCCGTTCCGCGTCGCCTTTTTCGTAGAAGTAAACACCGGCCCGGTAACGCGCATCGACGCTGGCGGGCTCGGCGGTTATGCGGGCGAGCACACGGTCCTCCTGATCGCGGCGTTCGAAAATCTCACGCAGGATGCGCGCCATTTTGCCGCGGTCCTGGTAACCGACGACGCGTTCGATCAGGATGCCGTTTTTGTCCAGAAACAGAATCGTCGGAAAACCGCTGATGCCGTACTGATCCATCAGCTCCGGCCGCGCTTCGCCGTTGACGCGCACGGTGATGAAACGTTCGGTTTCTTTTTTTACTTCCGTGGCGGGGTACACCTCCTCACGCAGTTTGCGGCAGAAGCCGCACCAGGGAGCGAACACATCCACGAGCACCGGCCGATTTTCGGTTTTCGCGCGCCGCAGGGCACCTTCCAGATCGTCCGACCATTCCCCGTCCCGCGCCAGCAGCGGGCAGGCGCCGGCAAAGGCGACGAAAATCAAAACCGGGATGGTCCCGGACAATCCCGGGCGCCGTGGGCTCTTCATGTGTTTATACATTAATCAGGGCCCGCGCCCCGAGCAAGGAAAATTCGCCGCGGGTGACTCTTAACGTGTTTTGTCCAGGCGCGCGAGCAGGAGGCTGTAGGCGGAGTTCAACTCCCTGGACTTGACTTCCCCGCCCGGGTTGATATCGGGGTGATATTGTTTCATGAGTTCGCGGTAACGATTTTTTAGAGCCGACCTGCCAGGTGGTTTCTCGGGGCGGAAGCCCATCAGGGCCAGGGCCAGTTTCATTTCGGGAGTCAGGACCAGCATCCGGGCTTCCTCCGTGTCGGCGTCCAGGAGACCCCAGGCCATGGCCCGGGTACGCAGGACCTCCGCCAGCGGTCTGAACAGGTCTTCGGCGAGAATCGCCCCGGAGCGAACCTCGGCGCGCAATACGGCGCGGACGCGGGTCTTACTGAACGCGTGTTGTTCAATTTTCCGGTGGGTGAGATATAAAGCGGCTGCGAATTCGATGAGTTCGTCCAGGTGGATGGCCGCGGCGCAGTAAAAATCGAAGCCGTCTTCCGGCCGCCGACATCCGGCCAGCGCGGTCACCAGGAGTTCCCGGTCCACATCGTGATTCTGGAGGCGACTGACGGTGACGGAATAAAAAAATTCGAGCAAATCGATGCGGCGCGCTTCGCCGAACGCGTACCCGGCGCGGAAAAAAAAATTGCCCGCGTCCGGCCAGCCGTGTTGTTCCAGAAACCGCAGAAAATCCTCGAAATTTTCCGGCCCGAGCGCGTCCGGGACGAAGAGCGCGTCCACGGTACGGTGGGCGTACACAAAACGATAAAAATCCTCAGGCCGCAAGGGGAAAAAAGAAAGGGCGTGCTCCACGGGCATGGTCCACCCGTCTCCGTCCGCCAGCGATTCGATTTCTTCCAGTAATTCGGAGAGGGACGATTGAACGACGGGTTTCATACGGGTCGCGCGTGTGAACTTCAGGCCGGCAGACCGACCGGGCCCAGAACGGTTCGTTCGATGGCCTCCAGAACGGCGCGCAGATTATCGCGCGCCATGGCGGAAACGGTCATGGAATCGGGGCCCGCTGCCAGGCTGGCGCGTTCTTCGGCTGAGAGTAAATCGCACTTATTATAAATCCGAATGCAGGGGATGTCCAGCAATTTCAAATCGCCCAGAATTCCTTCCACAGCCAGTGTTTTCTGACCCTGCCTGGGGTCGGACGCGTCGATGCAGTGCAACAGGAGATCGGAGTCGGCCAGTTCTTCCAGGGTGGCCTGGAATGCGCGGCTGAGTTCGGGCGGCAATTCCTGGATGAAGCCGACCGTATCAGAAAGAATGATTTCGCGTTCTTCCGGAAAACGAATCCGCCGCGTCGTGGGATCCAGGGTCGCGAAGAGGCGATCCTCGGCCAGCACCGCCGAGTTGGTCAGGGCGTTCAGCAGGGTGGATTTTCCCGCGTTCGTGTAACCGATGATCGAAACGATGGGAATGTCCGTGCGCGTGCGTTGCTGGCGATTGAGCTCGCGCCGCTGGCGCAAATTTTTGAGTTCTTTTTCGAGGCGGTGAATCCGTTCTTTGACGCGCCGCCTGCCGATTTCGAGTATCGTTTCACCCGGTCCGCGCCCGCCAATCCCCAACCGTCCGCCGACACCGCCCACCAGGCGGGACATGTTATCGTCTTTTTCGCTCAGGCGTTCCTTGAGGTAATTGAGCTGGGCCAGTTCCACCTGCAGTTTCCCGTCGCGACTTTTCGCGTTGCGCGCGAAGATGTCGAGGATGAGCTGGGTGCGGTCGATGATTTTTAGATCGCACAGGGCCGAAATGCGCGATGCCTGCGCCGGCGAAAGTTCGGCGTCGAAGATCAAAAGTTCCACGTCTTCCTGCACCGCGCGAATCGTAATTTCTTTCAACTTGCCCGAACCGATCATGGTGACCGCGTCGATCCGGCCGCGTCGTTGAATAAAATGGTCCACGGCCACGACGTCCGCGGTGGCGCAGAGTTCGCGCAATTCCTGCATGGAATCTTCGGGCGACCGCACCTGGCAGCGCGCGGGCGTGTAGATGCCCACGAGAAAAGCCCGCGGGCGACCGGCGGCGTCCCGGGTACGGTCGGCTTCCTGGCGAAATCGATTTTCCAGGTCTTCGATAACTTCGCGAAAATCCTCGCGTATACGACCGGGCGCGACGGGTTCTTCCACGATGTACCCGGGATTCTGACCGGGCGAAACATGCGCGGAGAAAAAACGAAAGGGCAGAGCATCCTGATCGAAGGTCACCGCGGTGATATAATCCAGGCGGAGCAATGTCAGGTCGTAGAGGTCCTCCGGCGAAAGGGCTTCCTGAAAGAGGTGGGTGTGCACCAGCCGCAGGCCGCGCAGGCGCACCGCGCGTTTTCGTTCCAGGTCCGGGATAAAAATACGATGAGCGTCCCCAACGATGATGGTATCCACGTACCCCTGGCGATTGACGAGGGCGCCGACCTGACGGCCGATCTCCGATGAAATAGAACAGAGTGCGCGGGCGAAATCCTGTGAAACGACGACGTTCTCGCGAATGCGCTTGTTGGCCAGATTTTTCAGTTTCTGGAACTGGTTACTTTTTAACCCGGTTGTATTGCCCGAAATACTGGCGATGGTCGGCCTCCCGCGACGGAAAACCGGGTCCGCCGATTTTCCCTCGCGCCTTACAGACAAATATTATTTGCCGCCGGTTCCAGCGTCTGCCTTTTTTTCGTCCGCTTTTTTTTCAGGTTCGGGGGCCGGCGTGGGAGTTAAGTCGTCCTCATCTTCCGCTTCCGGCGCTTCGCGCAACTCTTCCGGGACAAGTTCCTGGCGCTGGAAACGTCCGTCGCGTAAGACGGCCGGTTTGTATTTAATCACCGTGGCCGAGGCGTGATACGTAAATTTGTTATAAATGAAAAACAGCAGGTTATAATCGGTTACGTTAAAACGGTAGTGGATGATTTCGTCCCCGCCCATGGCGCGGGCCCGGTCCTGGAGATCCACGTACGAATTGCCGCCCGTCATCACGAGCCAGACCCAGGTTTTGTAGGTCCCGGTGCTTTCGACAGTGCCGAGAATCTCAAAATCGTCCGTATCAAGGGAAAATTGCGTGACCTGATTGCTCGGACCGGGTGATTTAATGTTCCGGTACAGGCACGAGGAAAAAAAGAACGGCAGCAAGATCAGAAGGAACAGGCCGCCCCGGGTGAATTGTTTCATGGGGATTTCTCCAGAGAGTTGATACCCCGTTAGAGGTTGGAGATGCCCGCCGGGTTTGTTTTTTCCGCAACCTGTTAACCCGGAAAAAATCAGGTTACGTTCATGCGCAGGAGCATCCGGTCCAGGAGGCCGGGACTCCAGCGACTGAGAAACAGGGCGGTTTTTTCCTTCATGCCGGCGGGGAAAATGTCCCGCTTGCGTTCTTCCATTCCGCTCAAAATTTCGCGCGCCACCTCTTCGGGTTCGATGCCCGTCGCGATGGCCTGGTCCATCTGGCCGTGGGGTTTCCCGTCCGGCCCGAGGGCGGTGAGTGAAATATTCGTTTTTACGAAACCCGGCGAACAGGTCATGACGTGAACCCCGTCCTGGTCCAGTTCGAGGCGGACGCTGTCCAGGAAACCCTGCAGTGCGTGTTTGCTGGCCGCGTACCCCGAGCGGTACTGCGTGGAATAGAGCCCCATCATACTGGAAACGCCCACCAGATGGCCCTTGCTCGCGACGAGGTGTTTGTGCGCGTATTTATAAAAATACAACATCGAATAGTAATTTACTTCCATCAGCGTCTTGAATACGCGCAAATCCGATTCGTTCGCCAGGGCGCGCATGGAAATCCCCGCGTTATGGATCAGCCCGTCGATCCGGTCGAACAATTTATAACTCTGGTGGACGGCCTGTTTCACGTCGTTCTCATGCGAAACATCCCCCGGAAAAATTTCGAATGATTTGCGATTCACCGATTTGCGCATGGAACGCAGGCTTTCGCGGGTCCGCGCCATGGCCACGACGTTCGCCCCGCGTTCGAGCAGCAGAAGGGCGGTGGCGCGGCCGATCCCGCTGGTGGCGCCGGTGACGATAAAGGTTTTGTCCGCGAAATAACTCATAGAGAACGAAGAAAACCGACGGGGAAGGTGGGTGGCAAGCGAAATCGAAAAAACAGGCGATCGACCTCATAATCCGCCGCCCACCGCCGTCGCCCGGCGAGGTGCGACTGGACCCTCGTTCGGCGGACCGGATTAAATCGCAGTAGAATCGCCGAAAGTCACAAGAATTTGCCGGTCGCGGGTGGGAAAATTTTTCCCAAAAAAGTACTTCAGGCTTTCCGGATCCGGTCGAAATACAAATCAGGCGGTGAATGCACGGATGCGTTCCAGACCGCCCCCACGAAAGATAACTTGCACGGAGGCAAGGAATGTTACACGAACTGTACGAAGACATGGACCCGGATTACCGGAGTTCCGCTTTTCTCTCGAAAAAAAAACTTCTGGGCAGCATCGAAAGTCCCAGCTCCCTTCCCGAATATGGCCTGCAGGCGCGCGCCATGCTCAATACCACGCAGCTCAAACGAGTCGAAAAAATCCGCGAGCGTCGTCTGGCGACCGTCATCAGTCGTTTCGAGCGCGATTGATCGTAGCCGGTCAGAGCCCATCTTAAAATTAATTTTAAGATGGGCTCTGCGATGCGGGGCCGAATTTATCCCGCGTAAACTCGGACGGGCTCTGCCCTGCCCCGCAGCCGCCAGCGACCCAAAAATTCCAGGCTTTCGGTAAGTTCCTTCGCGGTCTCTTCTGAAACCAGCAGGCGTCGCCCGCTTTTTTTGCAGAGACTTTCAATGCGTGAAGCCACGTTTACCGTGTCGCCGATCACGGTGTACTCCAGGCGCGACGAACTGCCAATATTGCCAGCCAGCACCGGTCCGGTGTGCAGCCCGATGCGGGGGTCGGGCCGGTCGACCTTTCCGAGTTCCACCAGGAGCGGCCACAGGAAAAGCAAAACCAGCACCGTGACCGCGGGAAACGGCAGGATTTGGGTCCAGAAAAAATTCCAGGGTGAGGAGGCGAGAAAGTTCTGAAATCGGCCGGTTTCCTGCGTCGTATAAATCAGGGATCCGATGGGGAAACCGGCGATCACCGCAAGCGCGTTTGAGGCGATCGAAATCGTGACATAGACGAACAAAAAAAACCAGCGCGTGTACCGCATGAGGATCGTTCGGCCTTCACCGCGGCCTTACCGTTCCGAAGCCGTGGCATTGCGCTCCGGAAGCGTCCAGCGCGCTCCGGTAATCCCATCGAAGATTCGGATCTTACCCGCCTGGCGTTTATACGTAATCAGCGGGTAACTGATGTTCAGGCGAAAAAAGAGCGCCGAGGCCCAGGTCGCCGAAATCCAGGGTGTCGTGAGAATTCCCGTATAACTGTCCTCGAATCCAGGCGCGGGTGGCGTAACCCCGGTCGCTCCCGCGGTTCGCAGCACAAGATGGCGAAACGGTTCGAAATCCAGCGGCGCGCGCAACGGAGCCTGCGCGAAGATCCACACCGGAACCGACAACTTTTCACCCCCGCCCAGGGGCACGACCATCAAATTCCCCGCCTTCCGTAAGAGCGCGATCGCCTCGGTGAATTCGGCGCGTGCGACGCCCGGGTTAGAAGCTCCACGCGCGTCGCGGCCGTCGAAGTGAATCCAGAGGACGGTGTGTTTTTCCCGGTACTTCCCCAGAGTCTCCACCATGGCGCGCGTCACCGGGAGAATGCCCGGGTCGGCGTCGGGTTCGCCCGGGTATCCGGCGAACTGATCGGCCAGTTGGTCCGGCGCGATGTACACCTGGCAACCGGAGTCAAGGTCCATCGAATGATCGCGGTCCAGGTAAGAATTGTTATTTCGCCCGGCGATCCGACCGCCACAGATTGTGCGAAATCCGGCCTCCGCCAGTTCGCTGAAAATCGACCGACGCCGCGCGCCCGTGCGCAGCTCGACACCGTCCAGGGATTGGACCAGCGCGGGCAGGGCGTCAGGCACGTTGTTCACGGCCAGGAGCAGCCGCGATTCGTACACCCGCGGGCGGGGGGTCACCGGTACTGGTGTGATTCCCTTCGCGCGCCCTTTCGCGCGAACGGGAAGGGCGGCCG
>CAZVZS010000002.1:0-148155 GCA_964631535.1 uncultured Leptospiraceae bacterium | reverse complement strand
GCTCGAAATTGGCCGGGCGTACGATTTCGGGGGCGATGGGGCCAGGCTCCGCAATTTTTTTTCCGCCGGGGAAAAGGCAACGATCTTGAAAATCGTTACGAACGCAGGGGTCCAGGTCATTCGGGTCGCCGCCGGGCCAGGCGGAGTTGCTGTCGTCGTCTTCGTCCAGCAGCACGCCAGGCAGCGAAAGCATCTCAGCGGTGAGGTCCGCGTACTGAACGATGCGGGAGCGGTGCGCGTTCGAGTCGAAAAAAACGGCCAGGTACACCAGGCCGGGAACGAAGGCCAGGCAGGCGGCGCCAAAGGCCCGGTACAGGCGCGAACGGGTCAGGAATTCGGGGAATTGATTCGTGTTCAATAAATTCAGGGTGAATGACGCGATCAACCAGTAGATCATGCAGAACAGGACCAGCGAGCCGGGAACGAACCAGCGGCCGGTCACCCCCGGCCGCACCACGAGGTCGCCGTTCTGATAAAAAAACGGATCGGCTTTCAGTTTTTCAAGCCAGAGGTACAGAAAAAATCCGACGACCGTGAACGCGATACCGAACACCAGCAGCGAGCGCGGAACGATGAATCGTTCGAAGTACGGTGAAAGCTGAAGTCGGTAGCGCTGCTGGAGCGCGATAAAAAGAAAAAACGTACACACGAGCACGCTGATCAGAAAAACCGCGAAGTCGAGCCCGGAGGTGTACGCCTGTCGAAACTCGAAGGGAAACATCACCGCGCGCCCGCCGAAAGCGGCGACGAGCAACAGGGTCGAATTGATGCCGCGCAAAATCGGAAACACGAATAAAATCGCCGCGCTGAGGCCGGCGGACAGGGCCAGCAAGGCCGCGATCAGGCCGATCTGGACCCAGAGTGAGTCCACTTCAAAGTAATACTGCGAAATCTGTAGCACCGGTTGCCCGATCGCGAGAAATACGATAAGGCCGGGGACAGCCGGTCGCCAGAGTTGATCGATGTGGGAGAGCACCGCGTCGAAGACGCGGGCGAAAAAAACGGTGGCCTGGAACGATAGCGTCGCCAGAAAGCCGCCGACCAGGAACAGCGAGAGCATCGCGAAGGTCTCGCCGCCGGGGGCCCCGCCGCGAAACAAATAGACGGTGAACTCCGGGACGAGCAGGACCAGGAAGGCCAGGTAGGCCGTGTGAAAACCGAGCAGGGACCCGTCGGTGCGGAATTGTAAATACGATAAAAACGAAAAATCGCGCTCCGGGTCCAGGGCGTGGCGGTCTAAGGCGTGCGCAGGCTGTTGGATGCCCCCAGTCGAATTGGTACGTTGTATGTGTCCCACAGTTCCCCCTGTACAAAAATCGGTCCGCCGGTCAGGTTTGCTAAAGGAATTTCCAGCAGGATGCTGCCTTTCTCCGCGGCCAGATTGTACAGGCTGCGTCCGCTCCCGGGGGGACTGGCCTGGATGGGTTCGATGCGACTTTTCACTCCGGGGGCGACGGGGGCGGTGGTGGGCAGAAACTGAATGTGAAACTGCCCTGGCCCGGGAGCCTGGAATTCGTAGTCAATTGCGTACACCGCGTGGGTGTCGGTTTTGTTTTTCAGCTGGATGGCGTTCAATTTCAGTACGGCGTGAGCGGGCGCTTTCGCGACCAACGGGGCCGGGCCCGACGCCACCGGGCCGCGTTCCGTGACCGTGCTCTGGATGGCGTTTTCAAAATCGGAGTGGTTGTGGACGTCGTAGTACTGCCCGTTTCCGGAGCGGGCCACATCGCCCAGTTGCCGGGCGGTATCGGCGTCCACATTCAATCCGATCACGTGGACCCGCACGTCGATGCCTTTTGAACGCAGGAGCGAAGCCTCGGCCGCGGGATTGCCACCGCAGCTTTCGGCCCCGTCGGATATGACGATCACCGTCGTTTCCGGATGGCGCTGAATCATTGATCTGGCGACCAGATTCAAGGTGGCGGCCAGGGGCGTATTGCCCGCGGGGAACATTTTGTTTACGTTGAGCATGACACCGCTGCGATTCCCCAGGCTGATGGCGTTGTACAGACGCGAGGAGGAACAACCCGGAATCCGATTGCCGTACGCGACAAGACCCACCGGCACCGACGGGTCCAGTCTGGCGAGTTGTTCCTGGAGCATGACGCGCGCGGCCACAATGCGCGGTACGCCCTGGAAGTTTTCGGCCATGGAACCTGACGCGTCGAGAATGAACAGGACCGGACGGGTGTTTCCGGCGGCCTCCACGCCGCCGAAAAACACCTGCCCGCCCACGGAGGAAACGCAGAATAAACTGAAAAATATCCAGGAGTACACCCCCCGGTGGCCGTCGGAAATCATCGGGTACATGGCAAAAGTACTATCGGCCGCGGAGCAAAAATGATAAGGGGATTCGACCACGCTTTAAAAAAATTCGCCCAGGCCCCGCCGCTGTTCCGGGCGATTTTGAACGCACTGGCCTCCCTGGCCTCCCTGGCCGCTCTGGCCGCTCTGGCGGCACTTGCAGCCGAGCCGCAGCCCGGCCAGCGCCTTTCGCGCGATGCGGCCCGCGGCCTGTTTGAACGTTCACTCGGGGATGAGCTGGCCATGGAAAAGAACTGGCCCATCATCCTGCGTGACGCGCCCGATACCGAATTCGCGCTGTACATCGAAGCGGAAAGCGTCGACTCGTTTCGCAAGCAGATCGAACTCTACACCCGCGCGCTGACGATCAACCCGCTTTTTTTTGAGGCCCTGGTGGAACGCGCGCGCGCGAAGGCCGAGCTTACGGACTGGCCTGGCGCCCTCGGCGACATCAACGCGGCCCTCAGGCTACGCCCGCGCGATTTTTACGCCCGCCTGGACCGGGGCGATATTCTGGAGCGTTCTGGAAATGCGCGCGCGGCGCTGATGGATTTTACGTCGGCACTGGAAATCGCCGCGAACGATCGCCAGCGCGCCCTGGCCCTGTTGTTTCGCGGCGAAACCCGACTGGAACTGGGGGAAAGGAGCCTGGCCATTCAGGACGCGGACCAGGCACTGCGACTGGAACCGGACAACGCGCCGCTGTTGCTCCTGCGGGGCCGCACCCGCCTGGCGCTGCGCCAGACGACCGCCGCCTGCGGCGATTTTAAAAAAGCCATGGACCTGGGAGAAATGCTCGCGGAGGTCCCGTATGTTCGCTACTGCTCGGCTGAAGCAAACAAATAAGAATTTTTTCGTTTCACGCATAATCCGGGCTAACGATCAGGCGCGTACGTCGATCTGTTCGCCCACGCCTTCCACGCGCGGGGCTCCACCCTCCCCGGACGAAACCTGGCTCTGGGGTTGGGCCACCGCTTCCACCCGCGTATCGGTACGATTGTCGGCAAGGCTGGAAACAGCCACGCTCGAATCGCCCGCTGATGCCGGGGGGGACTGGGCTGGAGCGTCTGAAAATAAAATCTGTCTGGAACCTACCGCCATGGCTGGCATAAAACGCCTCCGGGAGCCTGATTTTAGGATACTCCCCGTACAATAAAAAGGAAAAAAGGCGTTCGCGCGAGTCGCAAATCAAAAAAAAGTTGAATTCCTGCCCCGCCGGGGTGGTCTAACAGGTTGTGTTCGGTTTTATAAATTGGAAAATGCCAGGGGGACCTGCCCTGCGTCCGCGCCTCTGGTTTCTATATGGCTGGGGTCTCCTGGCTTGCCTGGTGGCGTTGTACGGCTCGTTTTCGGGAGGAGCCCTGCTCGCGGTGCGTGAGACCGCTGAGATAGCCACGAACAGTTACGACCCGGCCAACGGGCGGAAGATCGTGCGCCGCGCCCGGCAATATCTTGGCCTGGAGTACGTCTGGGGCGGTACGACCACGAGCGGCTTCGATTGTTCGGGTTTTACGCGTTACATTTACGGCAGCGTCGGTTATCGCATTCCTCGCAACGCGGTTGCCCAATTTCGCCTGATGACGCCCGTGGATGAGCCGGGCATGGGCGACCTGGTTTTTTTCAAGACCGGTGGGGACGGCGCGGTCTCGCACGTTGGCATCTTCGTTGGAAACCGTACCTTCATCCACAGTCCCAGGCCCGGTCACAGCATCCGCCACGATTCGCTCGATACGCCCTACTGGAAGGACGCGTACATCGGTGCGCGTACGATTCGGTAACTCTGAAGGGAAATCCATTCTGAAAAACCTCTTGACGCGGCCTCCCTTTTTTCTCTGTCTGATGACATGGGCATCGATGTTACCGGTCAGACCTGGGAAACGGAGGTTATCGCCGCCTCGGTGCGCGTACCGGTCCTGGTGGATTTCTGGGCCGAATGGTGCGGGCCCTGTCGCATGCTGGGCCCGGTGCTTGAAAAACTGGAACTGGCCTACGAAGGGCGCTTCCGCCTGGTGAAGGTGAACACGGACCTTGAACAGGATCTCGCGCGACGCTTTCGGGTCTCGGGCATTCCGGATGTGAAACTTTTTATAAACGGCGCCGTACGGGACCAGTTCACGGGCGCCCTGCCGGAACCGGCGGTGCGTCGTTTTCTGGACAGTGCCCTGCCTGACCCCGAACTGGACGCCGTGGTGCGGCTGGCTGAAACGGATCCGGTGGCGGCGGCGGAAGAAATTTTTGATAAAAAAATTCGCCGTCCCGTCATGGAGGAGATTCTCTGGCGGGCCGTGTTGATCATTCTGAGCAAAGGGTCCGGAGCGGACCGGACCCAACACGCCCGGCGATTTTTAGGGGAATTGCCGGAGCTGGGCAGTTCCTATTCGGAAGGCCGCGGTCGTTTGCTGGCTTTTTTGGATCGGCATGCGCCCGAAAGCGACGAAACGAATCAACTGACGCGCCTGTTGCGGGGCGATTCCAGACCCGCCCTGGATTTTTTTCTGGACCGCGTGGAACATGCCGCCCGGGCGGAGCGCGAGAGGCGGCGTGACGATTTGCTGGCCTGTTTTTTCGCGCTCGGGGTGCAGGACCCGCTGGTAAACGAATATCGTCGGAAACTTTCGGCCGTTCTCTTTTGAATGTATGCTGGCCGGTCGCAAAGCAGAGCGTTCACGGGAAAAAATCGGCGTCCTGTTCGTCTGTCTCGGTAATATCTGCCGGTCGCCGGCGGCGGAGGGAACGTTTCGGCATTTTGTGGGAACGGAAAACCAGGCGCACCGGTTCGACATCGATTCGGCGGGAACCTCGGCGTTTCATATCGGGGAACCGGCCAACGCGAACAGTCAGCGCGCCGCGCGCAAACACGGCATCGCGCTGGAGAGTCGCGCGCGTCAATTCCAGGCTGAAGATTTCGATCGTTTCGATTATATCCTGGCCATGGACGCGGCGAACTATCGCGACATTCTGAACACGGCGCGTTCAGCCGCGGACCGCGAGGTCGTTTCGTTATTTCGCAAGTTTGATCCTGAAATAAGTGGAAGCGAAATTCCTGACGTGCCGGATCCATACTACGGCGGCGCCGCGGGGTTTGACCGGGTGCAGGACATCATGAATCGAACCGTGCGAAATTTATTCGATCACATCACGCGCGAGTACGCCCGATGAACAAACCGACGTCCGTCACCATCTGCGAAGTCGGCCCGCGCGACGGTTTGCAGAACGAAAAAAGTGTCATCGCCCCTGAAGCGAAAATCGAATTCGTGAACCGACTCGGCGACGCGGGCCTGCGTTTTATCGAAGTCACTTCTTTCGTGCGCCCGGGTGTCATTCCGCAACTGGCGGACGCGTCCCGGGTTTATCCCGCCGTTCGCAAAGACCCGGGCCGGGTGTACATTGCGCTCGTGCCCAACGCGAAGGGTTTCGCAAACGCGCTGGACGTCGGCCTGCGAGAAGCGGCGCTTTTTACGGCGGCCTCCGAAAGTTTTACGAAAAAAAATATCAACTGTACCATCGCCGAAAGCCTGGACCGGTTCGCCGAAGTGGCACGCCTGGCCCATGACGCGGGCGTTTCGCTGCGCGGCTACGTCAGCACGGTGGTCGAATGTCCGTACGAGGGCGCTGTCGCTCCCGCGAAGGTCGCCGAAGTTTGCGCGCGTCTGCTCGATTTCGGCGTACGTGAGATTTCGCTGGGCGAAACGATCGGTGTGGCCGTGCCGGATGACGTATCGCGTCTTCTGGACGCGGTTTTGCGCGTGGTTCCGGTGGAAAAACTGGCCGGCCATTTTCACGATACCCGCGGGACCGCGCTCGCGAATGTGTTTCGCGCGCTGGAATTCGGGCTGACCGTGTTCGACGCGAGCGCCGGCGGACTGGGCGGCTGTCCTTACGCTCCGGGCGCGGCGGGGAATCTGGCTACGGAGGACCTGGTCTACGCCCTGGAACGATCGGGCATCCGGACCGGCGTCGATCTCGATAAACTGGTGGCGGCCAGCGCGTTTATCGAAGAACGGCTCGGACGGCGAGTCGCGTCCCGAGTTTATCTGGCCGCGAGCGGCACGACGAACGCCGCCCGGGTGGCCGGCGCGTGAAAATCGTTAAAACGCGCGCGGAGTTGCGTGAGATTTTACGGCTGGCGCGGCGTGAACAGCCGGACGACCGGGTGGCCCTCGTGCCGACGATGGGGTACCTGCATGCCGGGCACCTTTCGCTCTTTGCCCTGGCCCGACAGCGCGCTGAGGTTCTGGCCGCCAGCATCTTCATCAACCCCCTCCAGTTCAACGATCCGGAAGATTACGCCCGGTATCCGGCGAACCTGGACCGCGATTTCGAACTCTGCGCCGCCGCGGGTGTGGACCTCCTGTTCGTGCCGGATCGTTACGAGATGCTGCCGGAGGAAAAACCGGCGCTGGAATTGCGACTGCCCGCGCTCGCCGGGCACATGGAAGGGCATTTTCGACCGGGGCATTTCGAGGGCGTCATGCTCATCTGCGCGCGGCTGTTTCACCTGTTTCAACCGGACCTGGCCGTGTTCGGCCGCAAAGACTACCAGCAACTGGCCGTGATTCAGCGCATGGTACTGGACCTGGATTTTCCACTGGAAATCCTGGGCGGACAGACAATTCGCGAAGACGACGGTCTCGCGCTCAGTTCGCGCAATGTCAGGCTTGGCCCCACCGAACGCGCGCACGCGTCCCTGCTGTTCCGCGGTCTGGTCCTGGCGCAAAAGACCTTTCGCGAGGGTAAAAAAAATCCGGCCGAAATCAAAGAAATCGTTCAAGACGTCATAGAATCGGGTTCGCGGAACCGGGTGGAGTACGTTGAAATCGTCGATCCGGAATCGCTTGAGGCGGTGGAGTCACTGGAAGGTCGCGCTAAATTTTTGATTGCGGCCGCTATCTATTGTGGTAGTGTACGACTTATCGACAATCTCGAATGTACCCAATCGCCGTACGTTTGAATCGTACTACAATATGAAAACAACTCGTAACCGAATCATCGCGCTCGCTCTGCTTCCAGAAATTCTGGTCGTTTTATTCTTCGCCTATGCTTATGTCGTGTCTCCTCCCGACGGCGGGGCCGGGATCACGAAAGCCGCCGGTCTGCCGCACAGGGCCGTGGTGGCGCATCGTGGCGCTTCGTTCTACGCGCCGGAGGAAACCCGGCCCGCGTACCTTCTGGCACGGGACATGGGCGCTGACTATCTGGAAATGGACGTTCAGCGTACCCGGGACGGAGTCCTGATCGCCCTGCATGACGACACGCTCGCGCGCACCACGAACGTGGCCCAGGTCTTCGCGGGTCGCGAGAATGATACGATTGAGAAATTCACCTGGGCGGAGTTGGAGCGACTCGACGCCGGTTCCTGGTTCAACGCGGCGCGGCCACAGTTCGCGCGGCCCGCGTTCGTCGGCACGAAAATTCTTAAACTGGAAGAATTCCTGCAAATCGCCGCCGGCGGATCGCATAAGCCGGGAATTTATATCGAAACGAAAGCGGCCGCTCGTTTTCCTGGAATTGAAAAACAACTGATCGATTCTCTGCGTGAGACGGGCTGGATTGGCGGAGCGCGGCCGCCAGGCATGGTAATTCTTCAGAGTTTCGAAAAAGAAAGTCTCGCCCTTTTGAAACAGCTTGCTCCTGAAACGCCGCGGGTGTATTTGATTGACCAGGAAATGGAAAAAGCCGAAGGCTGGGACGCTCTGCTGCGGCAGGCCCGGGAACTGGGGCACGGAATCGGCCCGGTTGGGTATCTGGGCTGGCCCTGGTACACGGGACCCGCGCATAAGGCCGGGCTTGTCGTTCACCCTTACACCTTGAACGCCCCCTGGCAGATGTGGCTCATGTCGCATTTTGGCGCGGACGGCTTTTTTACCGATCGAGCGGACCTCGGTTTGCAAAATTTCGATCGGGGCCAGGGAATCGATATTCCAGCGATTTTGAGTTCGTATCAATTTTAAGGAGTTCCCGGCGCCCGGACTGATTGGAATTTTTTCGAGTTTTTCTTGCCAGCCGGGGCCAGGTTGTTTTATCCATTCACGATAAGAACTCATCCCCAAAATTGATGGGTTAAAAATGGCGCCCGGTCCCGCGCCGTTCTGGAGAGTTGCATGCCTGTTGAATCGAAAAACGCTCCGCGCGACATGTCATTGATTCCTTTTTCCCTGCCCGATGTGGACGGGAATTCCGTCGCTCCCACGGATTTCCCGGATAAATCCCTCCTTCTAATCGTGTTCACCTGCAACCACTGTCCCTACGCGGTGGCCTCCTGGCCGATCCTCGTCGAATTGCAGCGCAAGTATCGCGCGCGAAGCTTTCAGATTCTGGCGATCAATCCCAACAACAATCCTGATTACCCGGACGACTCGTTCGAGAAAATGAAACCTTTCGCGGAAAAAATGGGCGTTCGTTTCCCGTACCTTTTCGATAAAGATCAATCGGTCGCCAGGGCGTACGGGGCGCAGTGTACGCCCGATCCGTATCTTTTTGAACACGGTCGTCTTTTGTACCACGGCCGCATCAACGATAACTGGCAGAACCCCGGCGCGGTGAAAGAACACAGCCTGGAAGCGCAGATTCGATTCGCCATGGCTCTGGAAACCGAACGGCCGGAGCAGACTTTTCCCAGTATGGGCTGCGCGATCAAGTGGATCAATCCCTGAGGCCCGCTTGCGCGTGGATCAGCGGGAAAGCAGATTAATTTGTGAACGAAAGAGTTCGGCGGACGGAGCCGGCAGAAACTGACCTTCGCCGGAACGAACGGCGAGCGTTTCGACCAGCATCAAAATGTGTTCGGGTTCGACGCGTTTGAGCTGGTGGTGATGGATCGCGCCAAGCAGGCCGGGGAGAATAAACACCGGATGGGGCGGGAAGCCCTGGAATACGAACGCTCCGTTTTTTTCGGCGGCTTCGATGTCCAGCGCGCCTGGTGTAAACGATAACACAAGCTGGTTTTCGTGCAGACGCTCTTCGTGCAGGCGGGTCGGATAATCCGGGCTGATGATGATGAAGTCCGCGTTGTCGTACACGTGATCCAGCGAAGAGGCGATACCCGATCCTTTTTCAAAGCGCGAAAGCTGACGTGAGTCGTGATCGATGCCGAAGATTCGTTTGACCCCCAGGCCTTCCAGCAAGCGCGCCGTGCCATGACCCGCCGGACCCAGGCCGATGATCCCCGCCGTCGCGCCTTCCAGTTCAATTCCATGCAGGCGCGCCGCGTTTTTTAGAACGGCCGTGATCAGTCCGGCGGTCTCGAGATACTCGGCCAGGATGATCGGCTGGGCGCACTCCGATTCGAGACGTTCCAGGATATCGAGGGCGTCGTCGCGCGCGAAACTGGAAATGCGCAGAGCGAAAAAATTCGGCGCCAGCGCGAGCGCTGTTTTGATAAATTCTTCATCGTGCCGCGACCGAACCCAGAGCGGAAAGGTTTGCAGTCCCGCATGGCGATTGACAAGAAACGCGTCGCGTTCCAGTTCCAGCGCGACGCGCGCGGGGAATTCGTACGCGAGTCCGTTGGAAAGCAGACCCACGCGGCCGGCGGCGGGGGGCACCTGAATATTTTCAGGGTCGCGAAAGAAAAATTCCTGCGCCGCTCGCAGGGTGACGGGAGCGGTCGCCATGAACGAACGCCGCGAATCGAGCGATTTGCGCGGGGAAATTTCGAGCAGGGGTTTCTGGTACAGGCTCAGGTCTTCGCGCAGCTTGTACGTGACCTTCTTAAAATTGGCCTCGATTAAATCTTCCAGCCAGTCGCGGTCATGGCCCAGGCAGAACAATTCGAGCCGGTAATAGGTCGTGTTCAAATCCGTGTAGAGAACGTTTGAGGAAACGACCTCAAGGCCGTTCGGTTTCTCCGGCTGAAACACACGCAGGACGCTCCCCGAACTGTCGCGGGGGACCTGAATATCGAGGGTATACAGGGACATGCCCTTATAGTATCGGGCAGGGCGAACCTGAATTCTTAGGGGCCGGAACCCGTAAATTAGGCCTGAAACAGGAAAGGACGCCCTGGTGGGGCGTCCTTTCAGCGTTTGGGGGGAATCCGCGCCAGGTTTTCAGAACATGTGGTTGAAGGAGAAGTTGCCGTTCGCCCCGTATTTCGAACGACCGTAACTGATGTTGACGATGGTGTTTTTCTGCCAGACCATGCGGATCCCGCCACCGACGGCATTGTGCATCCCGTCAGAGGTCATTTCTTCCCAGCTGGGCGCTACCCGGCCGGTATCGTAATACGCGAGCAGAACGAAATCCATCCCGCCCAGGAAACTGGTTTTGGTAAATGTCCAGCGCAATTCGGTGTTCACCATCCCCATGACGCGGTCTACGAACTGATTGGCCGCGTAGCCACGTACGCCGCGGTTGGCGCCAATGCCCTCGTTCGATTCGTCCATGGTGTAAATGCGACCGGCTTCATAAAAGGGTACATCACCGAACGTTTCCTGGCCCTGGATGCGGTACGCGAAAACAAGTTCCTGCGTGGGGTTGAAGAGGGAGGGCGTCACTTCGATGTACTGGCGGAATGTCCCCGTCACGCGGGTGTACGTGTAGTCCGATCCTGTGCCGCTGCCGACGCCCTCTACGTGCAAATCGGTAAAGATACCGTCGTTCGGGTTCTTTTCGCGGTTGCGGGGGCGCGAGTCATACGCGATGGCGCCGCGCAGTCCGTTGACGTAGCGCGGTTTTTCCGTCGCGTCGTAACCGGTGGGACGCTCCAGATCGATCAGGGTCTGGTTGTTGGGGACCCGGTCACCGGAATCGATATCGTTCTGGTACGACTGGATTTTGAAACGTTGTCCCCGGAAACCGACGAAATACTTAAAGTTGGAATCGCCCACCCATTCTTCCGTCGTGGCCGTGAAGAAGGGGTTGATGCGGTCGTAATTGTAGAATTTATTCTGGGTCTGCCGCAGATATTCGCGGCCTTTGACGTTGACGATATCTTTATTGTCGTGGCGTTGTTGTTTGCCATCCAGAACGTCCTGGAAGTTGTCAACCGCCTTGCGGTTGAGGGTCAGGTAGGGGTTGTCAAACGAACGTACCCATTCCCAGCCTTTCGGAATTTCCTGATCTTTACGAATGGGCACGTTTGCCGATTCGGGAAGGTTCTCGCCGACGGGCAAATTCCCTTTGCGAATTTTATCCTCTTTTTGCAGATCGTGGAAGTTTCCTCGTCCGTACCACTGGGCGTTGAGGGTTCGCGCGAAGCCCGTGTTGAACTTGACCCGATACGGACTTCCGAGAAAGCCGAGTTTGTCCAGTGAAAGTTCGTGGTATTCGTAACCCAGCGTTGTTTTGTAATACTGGGCGTACATCTGATAATCGAAGGGTTCTATGTTTTCGACATAGTTCGTCCCGAAGATCCGCAGACCGTAACCGAAGCCGTCGTCAGAGCTGAAGCTGACCAGAGGCAGACCGGTAATCTTGAACCCTTCGAGCTTGGCCGGTCCCCCCTCTTCCTGGGCGTATAACGCGCCGGATGTTAAAAGAGCAGCCGTAAGGGCCGAGAGTAAAATTCGCGTGATGATCTTCATTGTAATAAGGACTCCCCCGAGTTGCTTACGGATGGCGGATTAATACTTCTTCTGGAGAATGAAATTGTAATTGATGACGACTGTCTCATTGATGCCCGCTTTATTTAGTAAAAGCTTCGTGGTCCCGGGCATCTGTAACTCTTCTTCCTCCGCCCGAAAATCGGACAATCTGAGAAAGTAGTTTTTATTCTCCGTCGCGTCCCCGTTCGCGGTAACGGAAGAAGGAGTGGTAAGCGTCAGCACCGAATCTTTTCCGGAACCGACGGCGGTTGACCCGCTGACGACAAACGTAAAATCGTAAGGAGTCCCATCGTAGTGCGTGATATAGGTGTGCATGTACCCCTCGATCCGGTTGTTGGGCCAGAGGGAAAGCGAGAGGCGCAGGTTTTTCGGTAGATATTGAAACGCGAGGTTCTCATTATTCTGGATCAGATAACAGCGCGAATCGACGTGGTTTCCGGTGAACATGGGATCGCTAATACAATCGGCGATCCGCGCGGTGCCCTCCCAGTGGACCCCGGTGATGACGTTCACGTTTTGTTCCGGCAAAAGTAGAAAGGTTTCGGGCGGTTCTTCATCTCCTGATTGGCAACCGATTGCCAGAAGACCGACCAGGAGAAACGCTGAGATGCGACGCATAATGCCCAGGGTTTTAATTTTGCTATATAAGGGGTCAAACATTTCTTATATTTCCCGGCTTTTTTTTCCCGAAAAATCACTTTCTGAATGCGGACCGGAACGTAAAGAGGGTGTATGCGAACACGTTTGCATGTGGGCCGCCTGAAGTGCGAAGCACCGCTCCTTTTATTCGTCGGGGCCGCCTGGTTCTTGCCGGGGACCGGGCTTTTCGGAGCGGAGTTACCCTCGGCGATCAGGACCTACCTGGCCAGATCCGGCGCGAAACACGCGAATCAATTGCTGGTGGCGGCCGGTGAACGATTCGGAACGCACAAAATCCTGCTCTATTCTCTGAAACGGAACACGCAGGGCGCCTGGGTCAGCGCTTTTCGAGCGGTTCCCGCGACAATCGGCACCCGTGGCTTCGCCCCACCCGGGGAAAAACGCGAGGGCGATGGTCGTTCGCCATCGGGGGTTTATCCGCTCGGTTTCGCGTTCGGATACTTTCCGCCGGCGGGTGTGCGCACGAAATTGCCGTATCGACAGGTGACAACGGAAAGCTGGTGGGACACCGAACCCGGATCGCCCACCTACAATACCTGGCGCGTCGGTCCGCCGACAGTCGAATCATTCGAGTGGATGCGCCGACGGGACGAACAGTATCGCCTGGGCCTGGTCATCGAATACAATATGAATCCCACGGTTGCCGGCCACGGCTCGGCCATTTTTTTACACATCTGGCGCGGGCCGAATTTACCCACGGCGGGTTGTGTCGGGGTTTCCGAACGGGACGCTCGTCGAATCCTGGACTGGCTGAATCCCGCCGATCGGCCGATGATTGTGATGGGACCCTTACAGGAATTCCGCGCGGGGCGGCTGTAGGCCGGGGAACAGGGAAATGGCAGAACCAAACAGAAAATCCGGGCCGGCACAGAGCCAGGAGAAACAGACCTTTCGGAAAAACCTGAGCTACTGGTTAAAAATCCTGCCTGGCTCGCGCAAAGAATTTTTTCTGATCACCATTGTTTCGCTCGATATCCTGTTCCTGTTGATCCGCAATTCCTACGGGCAATTGTTCGGGTGGTCGGTGTTTACGATCTTCACGATTTTCGATTTGCTGGTCATCATCATCTGGGCCCTGGATTTTATCAGCCGGTTCAGGCGCGAAGAAGACAGGCTCCTGTTTGTGAAAACCTGCTGGTACGAACTGGTCGGCATGGTGCCGTTGATCGTCCTGCGGCCCTTTTTATTGCTCCGTGCCGTCAAACTGGTCATCGCCTTTTACAAACTCGGCCGCTCCGAACGTGATGTGAGCCGCCTGATTACCCAGGACATCACCTTTCGATTCCGGGACGTGATCGTCGATACGATCGCCGACGCGGTCTTCTTACAGAGTTTGCAGCGCGTCGAAGAGGTCATGGTACGACTCGATTATTCGCGCCTGGCCAATGCCGCCTTCCGGGAAAACCACGACTCTCTGCGTAAGATCGTCAACGAATCGTTACGCAGCAAATCGATGCTGGCCGAATTGAACAAAATCCCGCTGATGGACGCGTTCACGAAAAAACTCGGCGAGGACGTATCGGACGTCATCGTGGAAGTCCTCGAAACCGAGGTGGCGGGCAACATCATGAAAAAAATCGTTCATGGCGTTTTGCTCGAAATGACCGATCGTGTCCGGGACCTCGATGTGGAGCGGATCACCGGCCACCAGATGGATATGCAGGCTCCCGTCCGCACGGCCGCCGAAATGCGAGCGGAGCAACCCGGGAAAACCTGAGTCGCGCAGGGCCGCGAATTCCTGTTGATTTTGAGTCGCAGTATCAATTTTTGTTTTTCCTCATTTATTGTACCGTTTTTCGAACGATTCTTAATTTATTCTGGAACTAAGGCGGGGCGGGTTTTAACCTGCCCCGAAGGATTTTGAGATGAACTCTCAGGAACCGATACAGGAGCGAAAGTAACAGTATGTCCATCACACTGCCCGATTTACCCTTTGATAAAAACGCACTCGAGCCGCAAATCTCCGCGCGGACGCTTGAGTTCCATCATGGCAAGCACCATGCGGCGTATGTAACCAATCTCAATAAACTCATCGACGGAACCGAACTGGCCGGTAAACACCTGGATGACATTATCAAACAAACCGCGGGAGATGCCGGAAAAGCCGGCGTGTTTAATAACGCGGCGCAGGTCTGGAACCATACGTTTTACTGGCATTGTCTCGCCGCGGACGGTGGCGGGGAACCTTCCGGAGAACTTGCCGACCGGATCAAATCCTCGTTCGGAACGTACGCGGATTTCGCCACGGAATTCAAAAACGCCGCGGCCACGCAATTCGGCAGCGGCTGGGCCTGGTTGATTCTGGATGGCGATAAACTCAAGATCATGAAAACCGCCAACGCGGACTCGCCGCTGGCCCAGGGAAAAAAGGCTCTGCTGACGATCGATGTCTGGGAACACGCGTACTATCTGGATTACCAGAACCGCCGTCCAGATTACATTTCCACGTTCATGGAAAAGCTGGTGAACTGGAAGTTTGTGGCCAAGAACCTGGCCGGTTGACGGCCGGCAAAGTACGGGGCTTTCTGAATCGAAAAGCGCACAAAACGAAAACGCCGGCGGGAAAAACCGACCGGCGTTTTTTTGCGCTCCGGGTGCGAACAGGCCCCGGTCAACCCCACATTTTTTTCTGGTGTGCCTCGAATTCTTTTTGATCGAGCGTACCGTCTTTATTCGCGTCCATGGCCTTAAAGTGCGCTTCCCATTCGGCCACGGAAATTTTCGCGTCTTTATTCGCGTCCATGAGAGCGATCATTTGCGGGGTACGACCGGCGCCGGGGCCTTTACCCATGCCACCCATCATCTGTCCCATGTGCGCGCGGTGATGCGCTCGTATTTCGTCCGCGTCAACCAGGCTGTCCTTGTTCGCGTCCATGGCCGTAAAATGGGCCTTCCACTCCGTCGTTTGAATTTTTCCGTCCGCGTTCGTATCGACCATTTTCATCATCATCGGTCCACGCGGACCCGGGCCGGGCGGTTGGGCGAACAGGCCGGCGCCGATAAGCAGGGACAGGCCGAGAGCGATTGAGAGTTTCCAGAATAATTGCATAAATTCCTCCGGGTCCGATTTCGAAACCGGGGTTGATTGTAGCCTGGATGACGACCGGCGAAACTGATTTCGATCAGGCTATGCTCCTGTCAATTGGCAGGGGGCCGGATTATGCATGAAACCAAAATATGATGCGCCCCACAGGCATACGCAGGCCGGCTGTACGGCCCTCCGTGGCCGAAACAGCCGGCGCTTCACCTTCCGTAGCTTCGCGGCAGCGTATGCCTGTGGGGGCACCACACTGTTTCATGCAAAAAATCCGGTGCCGCAGAGGAATGAAGAAAACCGCCTTGAAATGCGGTTTTCTTATACATTAAAAATCACTGAGAATTTCGTGCATAATCCGGGTCAGCGAACTTCCTCTTCCACGCGGTATTCCTCAAATAAATCTTTCTGATTGGACGTGGCCGATTTGGCGAAAGGGACGGGGTAATTGCCGGAGAAACAGGCATCGCACCAGGAGTGTTTCTTGCCGTTGACTTCCATGGCCGCGTGGGCATAACCAAGCGACATGTATTGTAACGAATCGACGCGCAGGTACCTGGCGATTTCCTCGCGCGTGTGGGTGGCGGCGATCAATTCCTGGCGCGTGGGTATATCGATCCCGTAATAACACGGAAACATCGTGGGTGGCGCGGAAATTCGAATGTGGATCTCCACCGCGCCGGCGCGGCGTAACATCTTGATAAGCTTCCGCGCCGTCGTGCCGCGCATGATGGAGTCGTCCACAACCACGATCCGCTTGCCTTTGACGGCCGATTCGACCACATTGTATTTGATGCGCGCGCCGAAGTCGCGAATGCGCTGCTCCGGTTCGATGAACGTGCGGCCGATGTAGTGCGAACGGATCAGGCCCATCGTGAACGGAATTTTGCTCTCTTCCGAATACCCGAGCGCGGCCACGGTGGAAGAGTCCGGCACGGCAATGACCACGTCCGCGTCGGCGGGGTGCTCCCTGGCCAGCATGCGGCCCAGGTTCATGCGGACGTCAAACACCGACAGGCCGAAGATGCGCGAGTCCGGCCGCGAAAAGTAAATGTTTTCAAATATACAGAGCGATTCGGTTTTTTTCTTGCGAAACGGCCAGTACGACTGAAAGGGCCAGTACGAAACCGGTCCTTTCGCGTCGATCCGCACCATTTCGCCGGGTTCGATGTCGCGCTCGTACAGAGTGTCCGTGATATCGAACGCGCAGGTTTCGGACGCCAGAACGTACGAACCGTCCGCCCGCCGGCCCAGGCAGAGCGGACGAAAGCCATTGGGATCGCGCACCGCGTACAGTGCCTCTTTCGTAAGCACGAGCAGGGAGTAGGCTCCCGAAATCTGCTGGAGAGCGGCGGAAAAGGCCTCGATAAACCGGTCCTTCCCGCTGCGGGCCATTAAATGCACGATTACTTCCGAATCGATGGTGGTCTGAAAAATCGATCCGGTTTTTTCCATCTGCGCCCGTAAATCCCAGGCGTTGACGAGATTTCCGTTGTGGGCCAGAGTGAAGGGACCGAGGTGCGAATCGACCCGGATCGGCTGCGCGTTGCGCAGAAAGGAGGCACCCGTGGTAGAATAACGATTGTGGCCAATTGCGGCGCGCCCGCGTAATTCCTTGAGCTTTTCTTCCGTAAAGACGGTGGCAACCTGGCCCATCCCGGCGTACCGGTAGAGGCGGTCCCCATCGGTGGAAACGATCCCCGCGCTCTCCTGGCCCCGGTGCTGGAGGGAATAGAGCCCCAGATAGGTGAAATTGGCGGCTTCTTCGCAACCGAAGATACCGTAAATCCCGCATTCTTCCCTGGGATAAAGCCGCGACTCAGGCGGCTCGGAGTTGATCGCCACAAAGACAAAGTTACAAAAAGTCGTCTGCGCGGAAAGTACAAACTTGACCTGGCGGAATCGACCGGACAAAAAAGGTAAGAACAATAAAGCGCGAATGAATCTCAAACCGGTCTGGAGACGGTTTTGCGGTCGATTCGAATAAACGGAGACTGGAATGCAGCAGGAAAAGCGCAAACGACAGAGAATAATCCCCCCCGATTTCAAGGATTTCGCCGTGCGATTACAGCAGGGCGATTTGACCATGATCGGCGTTCTGGGGAATATCTCGGAGGACGGGGTGCTGGCCCTGATTCCCGGCCAGTCCGGACCGGTCCTTGGAAAGGACGCGATCCTCGACGGCCTGATCCGTTCCAATCGCCTGAGCGCGGATCTACCCTTTCGCGCCCGCAAAGTGTGGGCGGAACAACGGCTCCACCACGGGGAACCGTACCACTTTATCGGGATGCAATTTATCGAAAACGTCGATTTACCGGATACGCTGATCGCCTTTGAGCTGGCGGCGGAAATCCTGGACTGAGCAATCCGGCCTCTGACTCGCATGCGCAACTGGACCCGGACACTGCTCGGTTTGCCACCCGTCTGGATCGCACTGGCGGTGCTGCTCGGCCATGGACTCCTGCTGTTCGGCCGGAAAGACCTGGAAATCGTTTACGGCGATTCGGGGCTCATGTACCTGCAAACCCGCCAGTTGCTGGCGGCTCGTTTTACTAACTTCGCTTTCGACTACCCGGGTCGCGACCTTGATCCGCAGAACGAATTTATTCCGTATCGCAAACCGTTTCTGGTAAACGTGGGCGGTGAAGCGTACATCGATTTTCCACCGTACTTTCCGCTGCTCGCCGCGCCTTTCCTGGCGGCGTTCGGTTACGCTGGTCTGTATCTGCCTGGTTTTTTCGGGCTTGCTGCGACCCTGCTGCTTTTGCTCGCCTGCGCGAGGTTCGCGGGGTTGGGCCGCGCCGGTCAATCGATGGTCCTGTTGCTTTACGGGCTCGCGGGGACAGCTCCGCTGTACAATTATATTTTTCACGAATACCCGGTAGCCCTCGCGTGCTGGACGGGGGCTCTGTTTTTTTTACTGCGACTCGAACACCAGCAGTTCCGGGCGCCGGCCGCGTTCGCGTTCGGCGCTCTCGGCGGACTCGCGGTTGTCTTTCGCATGGAACTGGCCGTTCCCGTCGCCGCGGCCGGCATGGCGTATCTGCTGATTGTGCGTGAGCGACCGGTGGCCTTCGCCGTGTGGTCGCTGGGCGGGTTTCTCCTGCCCGTATCCGCTCTGCTGATTGGCAACCAGGAGATCCACGGGCATCCGCTCGGCCTGCGTTACGCTATGACCATCGCGGAGAATACGAATCCGGATTCGCGCTGGCAGATCGTGTACGGGCTTCTGTTCAGTGATGTGCGCGGCCTTTTTTTTCAATCGCCGTTTTTTTCCACGCTCTGCCTGGCCCCGTTCGCGCGGGTCCAGCGCGCCGGCCGGCTCTTGCTGGTCCTGACCGGAGTGGCTTTCCTGACGGTGCTCGCGTCGGCGCCGAACCACGGCGATCATATCGCCCCGCGTTATTTGTTCGGTCTGTTCGCACCCGGCTGCATCCTCACCGTGCTGATCGTGCGCGACTGGAAGTGGACCCGGCTCCGGCGGGCACTGAGCCTGTTCGTTCTGATTCTGGCGATTTTGTCATTTCGCTCGCACTATAAATCGTATACATGGATACGAAATTCGGACACGGCGGCGCGCGCGGTGCTCGAAAAAATTCGTATGGTGGAAGCCCGGCACATTGTTTTTGAGGAATACGGTTCGCCTCTGAATTTACAGAATTTGTTTCAAGAAAAAGTGTTCCTGGTCGCGGAGGACGCCGCGAAAAAAAATGAACTGGCGCGGCGCCTGCGCGAGGCCGGTGCTGGCCGCTGGGCGATGGTTGGCGCCATCCAGGGACCGGCGCCGGATCCGCAGGCTTTTTACGAGAATCTTAAAACTCGCGGTTGGCCGCTGGCGGACCTGCGGCCGGAACGAATTTTTCTGGAGCCGCCGCTGTTCGTGGTGGAAGTCAGCGATGGAAAAAGCGCCGCCAGGCGGGGGCCGTGACCCTTAATTCGTAATTCCCGGTTCGCGATCACAGCGCGCGAAATGGCCCGCGCGGGAACTTTTTTTGAAACAACGCTCGTCCTGGTAGGCGCAACGCTCGAAAAACCGGCAGGGCGACGGCATGGAATCGTAGGCGGTGGCGGGCGGGACGGAACCTGGAATCGCCTGGAGTTTGCCGCGGTGATTCGTCAGGCGCGTCGGCAGCGCCTTGAACAGAGCCCGGGTGTACGGATGACAGGGTTCTTCGAACACATCCCGCACCGTGCCCGATTCCACCACACGGCCCGCGTACATGACCGACATCGTATGCGCGGTCTGCGCCACGACCCCCATATTATGGGTGATGAACAAAATCGCCGTTCCCAGGTCTTTTTGTAACGCGCGCATAAGGTCCAGGATTTGCGCCTGGATGGTAACGTCGAGGGCGGTGGTCGGTTCATCAGCGATCAGAATGCGCGGCCGGCAGGCCAGTGCCATGGCGATCATGATCCGCTGGCGCATCCCGCCGGAGAGTTCGTGCGGGTATTTGTGATAAATTAAATCGGGCTCGTTCATCCCGGTCTGCTCGATGAGCTCGAGGGTGCGGCGGTATTTATGATCGCCGGAGGCGGTGGCTCCCTCCAGGGCGCGGTCGAGGTGTTGTTCAATCGCTTCCTGGATCTGGCGGCCGACTTTCATCACCGGATTGAGTGCCGTCATGGGCTCCTGGAAAATCATGGCGATCTGCGCGCCGCGTAAAGTGCGCAGTTCGCCACGACCGAGGCGCAAAATGTCGCGTCCTTCAAGGAGCACGCGGCCACCGGGAATCCGCGTGTTATGCGGCGGCAGCAGGCCCAGAATGGCCAGGGCGGTGACCGATTTACCACAGCCCGATTCGCCGATCAAAACGTGAGTACGACCCGCGTCAACGCTGAAGGATACTTCGTCCACGGCGCGGGCCAGACCGGATTCGGTTTGAAAATGGACAGAGAGTTTTTCAACTTCGAGGACCGGCATGCGGCGCAATTTACGGCCCCCGCCGGACCGGGCCAGTCATTTTGGGCTGCGGAGGGTACTTTACAAATGACCGCTTACGAGCATATGCCGGTCGCTCACAATCTCCACGTCCAATGGCAGCCCGGCCCGCCGCAATTGTTCCCGGACCTCATCCGGATGAAACGCCGCGCGCAGAGAGTTGAAAAAATCGGAGCGCAAAGTGTCCCCTTCCCCCGGAGCGTAGGTATCCACCAGGGAGCGCACTGTCGGTTCGTCGGGCGGTCGAATCAGGTCCATGATACAAACTGCGGCGTATTTCCGCGCGTAGGTGGCGACCATGAACCAGAGTCCCCCCGGATCGTGCAGATGATGCAGGAGGCTGTTGGACAGCAAAACGTCGTACCCTCCGGCCGGCAGGTCATCGTGGGGCAGCTCCTTCTGAAACACGCGTATCCGTTCCGTCAGGCCGGCCTGCTTTACCGAACGCTGGGCCTCCTCCACCATGGGTCCGGACGCGTCCACTCCGTGTAAAAAGGTGTTGGGGAAAGCGCGAGCGAAGCGAATCGGAATGTCCGCCGGACCGCACCCGAGGTCCAGGACCAGAGCACCGGCCCCGGGGTTCCCGAAGCGTTCCTGATAGAGGTTCAGAAACAACTCGTTGGCCGCCGAAAAATCCGCCCGGGCATAGGCCTCAACCTGAGCGGGACCGTCCATCAACTCGGGTTCGGGAATACGCTTCATTGCCAGATTGGACGAGGATTTGTGCAAAAAAAATCTTTAAAGTTGTGTGTGATAAAAGTCAAAAATCCGTTCTCAAGCGCGCGGATCGAGCGCGTCCCGGAGCGCGTCGCCGAAGATGTTCAAACAGAGCACCAGCGGCAGAATACCGGCGAAGGAACTGCCCGCGAATACCCACCAGACCGAAGGCGTCCGGGTTAACTCCTGCTGGGCTTCCACGAGCATAATCCCCCAGGAATCCGTGCCCGGCTCGACGCCGATTCCGATAAAAGTCAGCACGCTTTCGGCGAGGATGATGCTGGAAGACGCGAGCGAAAAGGTAATGATCACCAGATGCATCAGGTTCGGCACGAGGTGTCGCCATAAAATCCGAAATGTGGGAATGCCGGTCGCGCGGGCGGCGGTGATATAATCCAGATTTTTGTGTTTCATTGTTTCGCCGCGAATCAGGCGAGCGAGTCCCACCCAGGAAGTGAGACCGAAGGCCACGCAAATCCAGAGCAGATCGCGACCGAATACCGTCAAAAATGCGATCACGAACAGGATGAACGGAATACTCGCGACGGTGGTGTACAACCAGACGATGAGATCGTCCAACCAGCCGCCGAAAAACCCGGCCAGTACGCCGAGCAGGATCCCGATCGGAAACGCGATCAGGCTGCTGCCGAACGAAAGGTAGAGCGCGGTACGGCAGCCCTTGAGCACTTTGAAAAACACATCGTACCCGTTCACGTCCGTGCCCAGAAGATGGATTCCGCCGACCAGATTGACCGGATCGTTTTCGGTTCCGAGCATGATGCCCGTGACCCGGTCGGCGAAGGGCGCGCTGTAGGTTTTTTCTTTTGTGAGAAAAGATAAGATCAGATCAAGAACGGAAGCTTCCTGGATTTTTCCTGTGCCAGGCACCAGGATCGAATCGAGCAGGCCCACCAGAAAATAAGCGAGAATGACGCCGAGCGCGATCATCACGCGTCGTTCGCGGCGCAGACGCCGCACCGCGTCCGCCAGGTATTCCTTGCGGGTCTGTCGAATCACCCAGAACACAAACAGGCCGGTGACGGTCAGGATCGCGAAATCGCGCCCGAGAATCTTCAGGGCTTCTATCATTGTAATACCACCCTTGGATCGGCCAGTGAATACGAAAGATCCGTGAGCAGTGACCCGAGCATATACAAAAGGGACCCGAGGTACACCATTACCTTAATTACCTGAAAGTCCTGTCCGGTAATCGCCGTGAATAAAAAATCACCGAGTCCGGGAATTCCGAAAAACTGTTCCAGCAGCAGCGATCCGGTGATCAAAAACGGCAGGGCCATCACGACCGACGTGAGGATCGGAATCATCGAATTGCGCAGCACGTGAATGAAGAGGACCTTCGATTCCGCCAGACCCTTGGCCCGCGCGGTGCGGACGAAATCCTGGCCGATCTGATCCAGAAATATCGTTCGATAAAAACGAATGCTCCCGCCGATGTCCGAAACCACGGCGATGAGAATCGGCAGGACGACGCTGGCGTACACGGGCAGGAGCTTGAACACTTTGCCAAATAGATAATTCGTCAGCAAAAGGTACGAGGGCAGGGCCACGCTCATCATGACGGCGGTCGCGATCACGATCGAATAATCGGCCACGGTGTTATGGTAGTAGGCCACGAACATGGCGAAGAAAATGCTGAAAAGGAGCGAAAGAAAAAACGCGGGCACCATGATCGAAAGCGAAGGCAGGATGCGTTCGCGAATGGATTCGCCAATCGGTTTTTTGTTCTTATCGACGCCGAAACGAAACAGAAGCATATCGCTGACGCTCAGGAAAAATTGCGAATACAGGACCGATCGCTCCGCGAATTCCGGATGAACCCGGCCGTCCGCGCGTTCCACCCGCGCGTCGCCCGGCAGGTTCAGAAACAGGGGAAGGTGGTAGTTATTGTTACGCACCCAGGCCTGGAGTGCCGGGAGGGGCGCCTGCGGATTGTGAACGCGCGCGATGGCCAGAGGATCGCGAAAATGAAACAACGCGAACGTAATAAAAAATACGCCGAGCCAGATCGGGATGGTATACAGAACGCGACGCAGGATGAATGTGCCCATAGCGGTTTCCGGAAATTCGTCTCATTGCCCCAGTTTATTGTATTCGCGCACGCCCAGAAAACCCAGGAGACCCAGGAGCATCACCAGAGCGCCGAGAAACACGTACGCGCCGGCGGAGGGAGAATTCCATTCCTCCGCCAGCGCGAGGCGCAGTTCAGGGTCCAGGTTTCGGTACTTTAACTGGTTCATGCCGATGGGATGGGGTTTGATCGGCGCCACCCATTTATGCGAAAGCGAATAGCCCAATCGATGATGCAGAAAAATTATGGTGGCCTCTTCATTCATGATATCGCGCATGCGCTGAATGAGACTCACACGCTCCGGCCCGGGTTGCATGTTCTTCATCCTGTCGTACAGCCGGTCGAACTGCGCGTTATGGTAGGAGTTCTCGTTGTACGAATTAGCCGCGTTCGGGCCGTAAAATAATTGAAAAAAATTTTGAGGATCGGGATAATCCGCGCCCCAGCCGCCGTGGATCATCTGAAAGTTTTTTTTATTTTTACGCTCCAGGACCGTGGGCCAGTCCAGGGCCTCGATCTTAAAATCGATGCCAAGCTCGCGAAAGGCCTCGATATAATAACGATACTGGCTGGTGGCCGTGGGGTGCGCGACCTGGGTCATGGTGACTTTCAGGCTTTTTCCGGTATCAGGATCGACCCCGTTCGGAAATCCGGCCTGTTTCAAGAGTTCGCGCGCCCGCGCCAGATCGAAGGCGGAATAGGGATTGCGGTAGGTTTCGTCGTAGCCTTCGAACCCGGGCGGGAGAATCGATTGCGCGGCGATGCCACGGTTGTTGAAAAACCGTTCGATCACTTCTTCCCGGTTCAACGCGAGCGACAGTGCCTGGCGCAGGAGTTTGTTGTTCGCGAACAACGGGTCCTTCATGTTGAAATAAAACCAGAACGTAACCGGTTCGATTTCTTTATCGAGTTTGACGCCCCGTTTGACGAACTGCGGCGAAAGTTCCTGGTGAACGATGACTTCATTGTACACGTCGCGCGGAATGCCCGCCCGGTCCAGGTACCCCTGTTCGAAGAGCGTCCAGAGCGGCGCGGAGGACTGGATGTTCTGCATACGAATTTCGTCCACCATGGGCAGACGGCGCCCGCGCAGGTCCAGGTACCCGGCCGCTTCGTCGCCGGGCGCGCCTTCGGCGGGATACAGATCGTCCTCGCGGTAGTTCGGATTGCGCGCGAGAACGATCCGGTAATTCGCGTGCCACTGGCGAATGAGAAACGGTCCGGAAGCCACCGGGTGCCGGTCGTAGGGGGGGCGGCCGTCCTGGCCGTTGTAAAAAGCCAGGCATTCGCCAGGAATCGGACTCGACATGATTTGCGCGAAAAAGTATTTAATGACCGGGTTTTCCGTTTCCTGCGCGATTTCCAGCGTATATTCATCGATTTTTTTGACGCCGGCGATGTCGGCCGCGTACGCCGCCTGCAGCGGGGAGGTGTCGCTGGAATCGCCGCCGCGCGCCGCGGACGCGGCCATGGCCTCCCGGGCCCGGTCCACTCCCTGGCTGAATTCGGCGAAGCCGACGACCCGGCCCATGAGCAGGGCCATACCGAACGGATCAAGCGCGCTGTCGGCCGCGCGTTTGATCGCGAGGATCAGGTCTTCGATTTTAATTTCACGTCCGCGGCCGTTCGCGAAACACGCGTCGTCCGCGAACCGCAGCCCGCGTTTGATCGAAAACCGGAAGGTGGGAAATTCCCTGCCGTTGATCAGTATCCGACCGGTTTCCGGCATTCCGGTGGCCATGGCCGGCACGAGTTCGAGCGGGCGCTTCAGGTAATGAAACTCGTACGGGGTGTCGTGGATATTGGAGGCGACCGCGAAGGATTCCGAATCGCTCACCCGCGTGGGGTCCAGGGTGCGCGGATCCCCGCTCATGGCCGAATAAATCACGCGGCCCGGCTTGAAAGACCCGTACGGATTGTTATTACAAAATGCGGCGAACCCCAGGGCCAGAAATGCCAGGAAATTTCCAAATGCCCCGGTTCCCGCAACCTTGGCCGGTTGACTTTGAGGTCCTGTGGGCGAAAAAAACATCCAGGCAGCATCCGTCCGGCCAGGGGTCCCGCGCAACCAGGAAAGTCTGAACGCCTAAATTTTCCGGGCGCGTTCTGTCGATAAACAAACATGGCACAGCCTAAAACCAGGGTATTTCTAAAAGTGTTCGTGGGCGGCATCATCCTGCTTGGCCTGGCCGGAAATTGCGCGACTCCCGCCGGTCGCCATACCGGGCTCGACTATCGCCACCGGCGCCTGTTTCGGGCGGACGGCAGCGGGATCGTCGATATCGCCCGCCGGTACATCGGGACCCCGTACCGGTTTGGCGGCGCCACCCCGGACGGGTTCGACTGCTCCGGCCTTGTGCGTTACGTGTTTTCCCGGGCCGGCTACTCGCTCCCCCGCAGCGCCACCGAACAGTGGGAACTTCTGAAGCCGACCCGTGTGCCTCAGCCGGGCGATCTGGTTTTTTTCAAGATCAACGGGACAAAAATCTCGCACGTCGGCATATACGCCGGCAATTTCCATTTTATTCACGCGCCCCGCACCGGAAAAACCGTGGGCCTGGATGATATCCGCAATACCTACTGGCGTCAGTATTACGCGGGGTCGCGCACAGTTTTCCAGTGATTTCTGCGCCGCGGCGATTTTCGACCTGGCCCTCCGCGGTCCGGTCCCGCGCCTGGACCGGCCGAAAAATCGCTTCTGCTCCGGGCCCGGCCGCGAAATCTGGCCCGCATGCCGGCCGAAACAGTCAAACGTAAACTGGCCGAACTGGGCCTGACCCTTCCTGAAGTAACCCGGCCCCTGGCCGCGTACGTTCCCGCCCGGCGATCCGGTTCGCTCGTCTTTATCAGCGGTCAACTGCCCCTGAAAGACGGCGTTCTGCTGGCAACCGGCGCGATGCGACCCGGCCGGGAACTGTCCGAAGTCCAGGCCGCGATGGGGCAGTGTTTTCTTAACGGCCTGGCCGCCGCGGGGCTGGTTTGTGATCCGGACGAAATCGCGGGCGTTGTGAAGCTGAACGCGTACGTCGCCTCAGCTCCCGATTATTTCGAACACCACCTGGTCGCGAACGGGGCTTCGGAACTCGCGCAAAAAATATTCGGCGACTGCGGCGTGCACGCTCGCGCGGCGGTGGGCGTCGCCGCTTTGCCGCTGAACGCTACGGTGGAACTGGAAATTCTTTTTACACTCTCCGAATGACAATGGACGCCCTTCCCGCCGCGGTAAAAAAACCAAATCCGATCCAGGCCCTGGCGAGGGGTCTGGTCGCGTTAATCTGGACCGTTCTGAGCGGCTGGGCGGGGCTCGCGCGGCGAGGATTTATAACGGGTCTGATCTATTTTAAATCGCTGCCTCTGGGTCAGGGAATATTTCTGGTGGCCTGCCTGGGTATGATGGTGACGGCCTTGCCTGGCTGGGTGGTGTATTCCGTCAATTTTGGCGAACCGGAAACCGTTCGAATCGGGTCTACCTATCGTTTACTTTTTATCCTGCCGGGCCTGTCCGGCCTGGTACTTGCGCTCAGCGTATTTAGATTCCGCTATCCGCTGTTCCTGTTTTTGTACGGAGTTTCCGCCGCGACGTATCTTGCCGGTTTTGTTTTTCCGAATCCGGTTCATACGGAAATCGTCCGGGCGGATGATTTTTCCCTGACCTTCTGGGTCTATCTGTACGCCCTGGTTTTAATTGCCGGTGGGGTGTTCTCGCGTCAGGGCCTGACAATTCCCCTCTTCGATTGGAACATTTTATTCAAACCTCTTTCGGAAGAGAAGTAAGAGTTCATCTCAAGACAAGGCCGGGAATGCTACACTGGCCGCTGTGGCCTGAGAACAGCGCACTGACCTCCGGCATCCCAGCACCGGGATGCCGGTTTCGTACTTAATTCCAGCCCGCCCTATGGGTGGATGGCAGGGCAGGCGGCGGCATGCGGGCCGGAATTAAAAGTGACCGAGACGAATCAAATTATCCCGGGTAAGCGAACTAACCCTGGAGGAAATTTGCGACCCTTGCTGAACTACTTCCCCGCGGAACGCTTCCAGCAAAAATTGATCGAACGTTTTCTCCCGGTTCGTGGCTTTTTCTTCCATCCCTTTACCAGGAAGGCTTTCCCGTTTCCGGCGAAAATATAGAGGGCTTTCCAGCTTTTTGACAACCATGGGGTCCTCCTCTGAGACATAAGACGGGAAAAATGCCCCTTAACTTTATGTCTCATAGAACAAAATATTTAATTTATCAACGAACGGCAACACGATAAATTATAGCAAACATAGATCAAGCACAAAACAAATCATTAGTAAAAAAAAATGTAGTCCTGATCCGTCCCGCCTGCCGCTGTCGGTCGCCCTTCGTTGAAAAACAGCATAGCACGGGGGTGCGACAGAAACCGTGGTCCGGCGTTCCCGGTGCGGGAAAAAATGGAAAATTGCCGAAATTCTTGGTATGAAGCGGGGTTTTCGGGGAATTGGAACGGGCAAATTTTTTGTGGTTGGCGGTCTTTTCTGGGCCCTGGTGGCGTTCATCCCGGTGGAAACGCCAGGGATTGAGGAACCGGGGCCATTTCAGCTCCTTGCCGGGGGGGACAACGCCAGCAAACAGGAGTTTATCGGCCGGGGGGAACTGGTTGGTGTTCAGAGCGACAAGGGCACCGCCCGGGTGGTCGTCTTCGAGGATGCCCGCCTGCGGCGACGGACCGATCGCCAGTTAAATACGTATTTTAAAGAACAATTTCCCCTATTCTATATCCGGGACCGGCAGGAGCGGGAGGCGGGCACGTTCAAGGTTTCGGACGTGACCATCGAGCGACAAACCCCGGGGGGCCCCCGGGCGATTACTCTTTTTGGGTACTTCGAACTGAGCGCGGGATACTCGGATCGAACTCTTGTCGCGGGCTTTCGGGCCGGGTCGTACGAGCGGGAGCGAGCGTACCGGCCGCCGCTGCGTTTCGCTCCGGAACCGCGGCAAACCCTGCGTGAAATTCGGCATGCCGTCGACGGGAAGATCATGACCTACGTGCCGGCCGTGGAAACTGGCGGTGGCCAGGCCTTTTTTCCGGCCGTCGATTTTGCCGTATTCGGTCAGGGTGACGATCCCCGCGCCGATAACTTTAATCCCCATTTCTATTCGCGCGATGAGGCGATTGTTCCGCGCGTGCACGCTTTTTACATGGACAAATTCGAAGTGACGAACGCCGAATATCGTCGCTTCTGTCTCAAGGCCGGCCACCCGCTGCCGCCCGCCTGGAAAGGATCGTTCCCTCCCGGTATGGACGACCACCCGGTAACCGTGGCCAGTTACACCGATGCCGAAACGTACGCCCGCTGGTCGGGGAAGCGTCTGCCGACTGAAATCGAATGGGAACTGGCCGCGCGCGGTGGCCTGGCCGCGCTGGCCGATTATTCTGGTTCGAACCCCGACAGCATCCGCGGCGGTCCGCCGATCTACCCGTTCGGGAATAAGTTTGATGCGCGGCGTTGTAATACCCTGGAAAGTGGCCACGGAAAAACCCTGCCGGTAACGGCCCTGACCGATCGTTCTCCGTACGGTCTCTTCGGCATGTGCGGTAATGCGCGCGAATGGACTTCGAGCTGGTACAATCCCTATCCGGGTCACCGGTTCGCGGACGCGCGGTTGATCGGGCAACAATTTAAAGTCATTCGCGGCGGTTCGTATCGCCAGAACCAGGATTCCGCCAGGGCCGACGCGCGGGACTACGGCGGCTTCCCGGCTTTAGGCGAAGATCGCAGCGCGGGATTTCGTCTGGTGATTTCTGTGGTGCGGCGATCGTAGTCCGGTCGATTCCGTTATTGTTCCTGTTTACGATTTCATGTTCGGATCGATGAAACAATTCCTGTCGAATGGACGACTTGCCCTCGCGGCCACGGGTGCCTTGCTGCTGCTCCTCTGCTTCTGGTACTACCCCGGCGAAGCTCCCTCCGGAGACGCGGCCTATAAGTATCTCCAGACGCGCGATTTTATTCGCTCCGGTGGCGCGGGCTTCGCCTGCGAATACCCGGGGCGCGCGCTTGATCCCACGTTTCGCTGGTTCCCGTTTCAGGAGCCGATGGCCTACGTCATCGGCGAAAATTGTTTCTACGTCTTTCCGTTTCAACTGGTGTTCGTCTTCGCGCCGTTTTATCTGGGCCTGGGGAATTTCGGGTTTTATCTGGTGTCCGTCCTCTCCGCCTGGGGCATTCTCCTGGTTACGTTCTTTCTGGGCGGGCGTCTGGGCCTGGACGAAAACAAACGATCGTACCTGGTCTGGTTTTCGTTCAGCGCGTACGGCCTGGTTCCGTACGCGCTCGGTATGAACGAATTCGCGCTGACGGGCCTGCTGGCGCTCGTGGCGGTGTACCTGGCGCTCGGAACGGGTACGGTTTCAGCGGCGCTGGGCGGGCTCTGCGTCGGGATCGCGCTCCAGTTTCGCGTGGAAAGCGCGCTGCTCGGGTGTACGATTCCCGCGGCCATGGCGCTGACGGGAGCCGGTGGGCGCTGGCGGCGCGCGGTCGTGTTCGGGGCGATTTTCGCTGTCTGCTTTATATTTTTTATTTATGCGAATTACGCGGTCTTCGGCCATCCCCTGGGCCTGCGGGGCATCGTGTTCATGGAAGGCCAGGCCGGGAGCGCGACGGATCGTTTGTTACGACTGTTCCGTTACTGGATCGGCCAGCCGACCGCGGTCTTCGTCAACACGCCGGTTTTTATTTTGTTCGTGCCGGTGCTCTGGCTCCTGGCGCGGCGGCGCGCCCGGAATCCGGGGCTGGCCCTGCTGGCGCTGGTCGCCCTGAGCTACGGTCTGGTCGTGCCATTGCTGGTGGCGAATTATCCGGGCGCGCAATTTGGCGAACGGTTTCTGTTCAACGTATATCCGCTCTTCGCGGTGCTCGCTTTTTTCGCGTTCGAGCTCGAGATTCCCGGCGCGCGCTGGCGCGGGCGGATCGCCGCGGTCGCGCTCGCGGGGACGGTGCTGTATACCGGTGTTTATCTAAGGTTCGCGTACGGCGTGGACCGGGCCTTTCACGAGACCTCGCGCGTACTGGAAGCGGGGGCGCGCGGGTCGCAGGCGGTGGTCTTTCGCAATCACGCGATGGTCAACGGAGCCTTCGCGCATTTTTACGAGCGGCCGCAGTTCCTGGCGGTGGAGGACGTTGAATTTTCAGGACTCGTGGACCGTTTGCGTGCCATGGGCATTCGAACGATCGTCGTGGGCCACAGCGCGCCGCAGTTCCGCGCGGAGTTCAAGATGCACGCGGAAATTACCCCGCCCGGCTTCACGTTCAAGTCGCGCTCGGCCGACCTTGGCAACGAATTCATCGAGCTGCGGCGCTTTGAGCTTTAATGCGCTTATTCGTTGGAATCGATCTGCCGGCCGAAATCAAGGAACAGGTTCCGTACGCGGACCTGCCCGATCTGCGCTGGGTCGCACCGGAGAATCTCCATCTTACGCTTTGTTTTCTGGGAGAAGTGGGCCAGCACCGTCTGCTCGATTTGCGTGAAAGCCTGCAAGAGGCCGCGGAAGATGGTCCCGGGGCGTTCGATCTGGCCTTGCGGGGCGTCGGCACGTTTTTGCCCGGGAGTGGTCACGGTCATGGCCACGGTGGTTCCGTGGTCTGGACCGGGGTGATCGCGGGGCCGGAACTGGCGCGCCTGCACGCGCGCGTCAAGAAGGCATTGTTCGAAATCGATCTGCGGCCCGAACGCAAAAAATTCTCCCCCCACGTTACGCTCGCGCGTTCGAAATTCAACGAACCGCGCGGGCTGTTCGAGTTTTTGCGCGACAACGAGGACTTCGCGACGGATCCGTTCCCCGTGCCCGGTTTCGAACTGTTCGTATCGCATCTACGCCCGGAAGGACCGGTTTATTCTATTGAAGAAAGTTTCGCTCTCGAGCCGCGCGCGGGCGGCGGTTTATGATCTCGTTTTTACGCGGTGTGGAATACGTGGGCTCTTTCGCGAAATTCGCGGATTGTTCCGCGGAGATGAAAGCACGGCCCCTGATCGTGTTTACGGGCCGCAGCAACGCGGGCAAATCGTCTTTGCTTTCGGCGCTCTGCGACCACCAGAATCTGGCGAAGGTTTCCAAAACCGCCGGCAAAACGCGCACGCTCAATTTTTTCGCCGCGCGCGACGCGGGCCGCGACTTTTTCCTCGTCGACCTGCCCGGCTTCGGTTACGCGCTCGCCTCGCACTCTGAGCGCGAGCGCATGCGCAAATTGATCGACGAGTTTTTGCTCAAGGCCGAGAACGCGGTGTTGATCGTGCAGGTGGTGGACGCCCGGCGCGAGCTTTCGCGCGAGGAACGCAACGTGCTGGCTTTCTGCGAACAGATCGGCCGGACCTGCGTGCTGGCGCGCACGAAATGGGATAAGCTGAACGCGAAGGATCGCCAGGCGGCCAAAAAAACCTGGCGGAACGAAGGACTCGCGGACCGATCGGTGGTAATTTCGGCGACCAAAAAAACCGGCCTCGATCTCCTGCTCGCCCAATTGCGCGAGGCCCTGAAAGTATGATCAACCACCTGCTGCTGGACCGCGACGGAACCATCATTCACAATCGCCATTACCTGGCGGATCCGGAAGGCATCGAATTTATGCCGGGGGCCCTGGAGGGCCTGACAAGGCTGCGCGACCTCGGCTTCGAATTCGTGCTGGTGACCAATCAGTCGGGGGTCGGCCGCGGTTATTTTTCGGAGGAGCGTCTGGGCGCGATCCACGACCGCCTGGAAGCCCTGCTCGGGGCGGCCGGAATCCGCCTGGCGGGCATTTATTACTGTCCGCACGCCCCCGAATTCGACTGCGACTGCCGCAAACCCCGCACCGGCATGGTCCGGCGCGCGGCGCGCGACCTGGGCCTCCAGATCGCCGACTGCGCCATGATCGGCGACAGCGCCGCGGACATGCAACTGGCCCGCAATCTGGGAATCCCGGGAATTTTTGTGCGCGGCCAGTACGAGCTCCCGGGCGACATAATCCCGGCCGCGACCGTTGAAAACCTCGTCCAGGCGGCGGAATGGCTGGAATCGGCCCGGGGAACTTGAACGCGATCGTTCAGTCATTGAACAATCGAATTGACAATCCCCCCACTGTGCCTTATTGTGGCCACCGCCGGTCATGATTGTTCAGGTTTTGAACAATATCCGGTTCGGTTTCCGCCCTCTCTCTGGGCCCGAGCCCGGTGAATTTTTTTTTCCTGGGACTCACCTGGCGAAGCTGCGTCCGTAGCTGAGGCCATCTTCAAAAACAACCGCGAATCCGACTGGCATAACGCCAGTGTCCGGGATGGTAGGGATCCTCATGAATGAAATTTTGAGCGAAAATGAGCAGCTTTTATTAAATGCGGTTTCAGAGGAAAATCTGAACCAGCGGAAAATTTCCCGGACGACCGGCTTATCGCTCGGGATGACCAATTTACTCCTGAAAAAACTTGCCAGTCGAGGCTACATAAAGGTCGTTAACCTGAACGGGCGGACCCTCCGTTATATCCTGACTCCCCAGGGAATGCAGGAAAAATTGCGCAAGTCGTATGATTTCGTGCTGCGTTCGGTGCGCCAGGTGTATACGATTCGTGAACGGGTTTTAAGCGTGGTGCAATCGGTGGACGTTGAAAATTGTGAATTTTTGGTGCTCGGCGAAAATGAACTCGGGGTTTTGGTAAAAGAGATCCTGACCGAAGAACGTGTGTTGCTGACAGAATCGGAGTGGGCTGCCGGGGATAGCCAGGCCGGTCGATTTCGATGTATCTTTCTTTGCGGAATGAATTTTGAATTGAATAAGGATCGACTCCGAAACACCGTTGTTGTTGATCTTTTGAGCGAAGAATCTCCACGCAATGGTCTTGTAAATTGGACTTAAATCAAAAAAATATTCTGATTACGGGCGGAACCGGCTCTTTCGGGAAGAAGTTCACAGAACTTGTTCTAGCGAATTACAATCCGCGGCGGCTGATTATTTTCAGCCGTGACGAACTCAAACAATTCGAAATGCAGCGAGAGTTTTCAGCTCCTTGCATGCGGTATTTCATCGGTGACGTACGGGATCGTAATCGTCTAAAACAGGCTTTTAATGGAGTGGATGTTGTCATTCACGCGGCTGCATTGAAGCAGGTTCCGACGGCCGAGTACAATCCTTTCGAATGTATCAAGACGAACATTCTGGGCGCTCAGAATATCATCGAGGTTGCGATCGAAAACCGGGTGAAAAAAGTCATCGGGATCAGCACGGACAAGGCCACCAACCCCATCAACCTGTATGGGGCGACCAAGCTTTGTTCGGATAAATTGTTCATAGCTGGCAACTCCTACGCTCCGCATTCCGGAACCAGATTCAGCGTCACTCGTTACGGAAACGTCATCGGTTCGCGTGGAAGCGTCATTCCGCTGTTTCTGAAGATGCGCGAATCGGGCAGGTTGCCAATTACGGATGCTCGGATGACGCGTTTCTGGATTACTCTGCAAGAAGCCGTTCATTTCGTGATCCAGACTCTTGGCCTGATGCAGGGCGGCGAAATTTTCGTCCCGAAAATCCCCAGCATGTCCATTATGGAAATGGCGCGGATTATCGGACCGGATTGTCAGTACGACATGATCGGGATTCGCCCCGGAGAAAAGTTGCATGACGTCATGATCCCGGAGGATGAGGCCCGAAACACGATGGAGTTCGAGGATCACTATCGTATCCTTCCTTCCTTCCGGCCCTGGGATAGCGTTCGCTACGATCTCACCGGCGGGCAACCCGTGGCCGATCGATTCTCTTATTCGAGCGATAACAACAATCGCTGGATGTCCGTTGAGGAACTTAAGGGTTTGATTGGCCTGGGCTAAGGTTCCGAACTTCCGAATTTCGCGGTCCGCCACCCCATTCGCGTGGTGATGACCGGTCTGAGTCTTTTCCCTGGACTTAATGTGAACGCGAAGAAAGCACTGGTAACCGGAGCGGGTGGTTTTATTGGCTCACACCTGGTCGAAGGATTGGTACGCGAGGGTTACCAGGTTCGCGCGTTTCTAAAATACAACTCGCGCAACGCCTGGGGCTGGATCGACAGATTTTCCCCGGAGGTTCGTCAAAAAGTCGAAATTTTTTCCGGGGACGTCCGCGACCCTTTCAGCGTTCGAACGGCCATGCTGGGCTGTGATCTGGTCTTCAACCTCGCGGCATTGATTGGTATTCCATATTCGTATGTAGCACCCGGAGAATACGTCGCCACGAATATTACCGGCGCGTTAAACGTCGCCCAGGCGGCGCGAGATCTGGGCGTGGAACGCTTGGTACATACTTCCACCAGCGAGGTCTACGGTACCGCTCAGTTCGTGCCAATTTCTGAAGAACATCCTGTGATAGGTCAATCGCCGTACTCGGCGTCTAAAATCGGGGCCGACCAGTTGATGCTTTCGTATTATTTTTCATTCAAAACACCTGTGACGATTCTGAGACCCTTTAATACGTACGGGCCGCGCCAGTCGGCCCGGGCGATCATTCCGACGATTATCACTCAGATTGCGGGCGGATCCAGGCAGATTAAACTCGGTTCCCTGCATCCCACGCGTGATTTAAACTTCGTTGAGGATACAGTGAAAGGATTTATCGCCGCAGGGCGATCCGCGAAGGCCGAGGGGAAGACAATTAATGTCGGCAGCGGTTTCGAAATTTCGATGGGGGACCTGGTTTTTTTAATCGCCGGACTTATGGGTCGCGAGGTTGAGGTCCTGCTCGATGAGGCGCGGGTCCGACCTGGCGCCAGCGAGGTGGAGCGCCTGCTTGCCGATAACCGGCGCGCTCGCGATCTCCTTGATTGGTCGCCGGTTCGCAAAGGCCTGGATGGATTGCGCTACGGCTTACAGCAAACAATAGAATGGTTTTCCCGGGAGGAAAACCTGGCCATCTACAAAGCTGATCTTTACAACGTTTAACCCCCGTGGGTCGCGGCAACCCCGGTCCGCCTGCATATGACACTTGATCTGGATGGTATCCTGGCCGGAGTTAACGAGGTCCTCGGTCCCGGGCGTGACAGGCAGGTTGCCTTACATGCCCCCCGTTTGCGTGGAAACGAAAACAAATATCTGACGGAATGCATCGAGACCGGCTGGGTTTCTTCGGTCGGGGCTTTTGTCGATCGCTTTGAGCGGATGCTTGCCGACTATACGGGTGCTCGTTTCGCTATCGCGGTAGTAAACGGAACCTCCGCGCTTCATACGGCCCTTCTGCTGGCGGGTGTCCGGCCGGGCGACGAGGTTCTGATACCCACGTTGACTTTTGTCGCCACGGCCAACGCTGTTCATTACTGCGGTGCAATCCCGCATCTTGTCGATTGTGAATGGAGTGCTCTGGGCATCGATGCGGAAAAACTCGAGCGTTACCTCATATCGATCCTGACGGTTCGAGACGGAATAACCGTGAACCGAACGACCGGCCGTCCGGTTCGAGCAATCGTTCCCGTTCATATATTCGGACATCCCTCCGATCTGGATGCCCTTGCCAGAGTCAGCGAACGCTTTCAGGTCACCATGGTGGAAGACGCGACCGAATCGCTGGGCAGTTTTTATCAAGGAAAACATACCGGTAACCACGGCCTGCTCGCGGTGCTTAGCTTCAATGGCAATAAGATCGTAACAACGGGCGGAGGCGGAGCAATCCTGACCAACAACGAAGATCTCGCCGGTAGGGCAAGGTACATTACCACGACGGCCAAACGCCCGCACGCCTGGAAATATTTTCACGACCAAATCGGATTTAACTACCGCATGCCCAACGTCAATGCTGCTATCGGTTGCGCGCAACTGGAACAGCTGGATGATTTCGTGAAATCGAAACGCGCTATTGCGGAACGTTACCAAGACGTCCTCGGCGCGATGCCCGGCCTCAGGATTTTTCGAGAACCTGCCTTCGCTCGCAGCAATTACTGGTTGAACGCTCTTGTCCTCGATCAGGAACACACCGCGCGGCGAGACGAGCTGCTTGAACGTTTTCATCGAGACGGAATTTTGGCGCGGCCTGCCTGGGTGCCCATGCACAGGCTGCCCATGTACCAGAATTCGCCGGCAATGGATCTCTCTACCTCCGAGGAGGTGGAACGATCCCTTATAAATTTACCGAGTAGCCCTTAATCTATGGAATTGCGCTGAAGCGGATGAAACGAAAAATCTGCGTTTTTACAGGGACCCGGGCAGAGTACGGCATTCTTCGTCCCTTGATTGGGGCTCTGAAAGATTCGGATCGAGCCGATCTCCAGTTGCTCGTCAGCGCCATGCACCTTTCTCCCGAGTTTGGCAGCACGGTGCATGAAATCGAAGCGGACGGCTTTCCGATCGCCGAAAGGGTGGAAGTATTGCTGAGTTCGGACTCCGCCGTCGGTACCGCCAAATCGGTCGGCCTCGGCCTGATCGGATATTGCGAAGCCTTCGCGCGGCTCGCTCCGGAATTAATCGTAATCCTCGGCGATCGTTTCGAGGCTTTCGCAGCAGCCAGCGCGGCCTTAGTCTGCGGTGTGCCGATCGTCCATCTGCACGGGGGCGAATTGTCTCTGGGCGCGATCGACGATGCGCTTCGTCACGCCATAACGAAGCTGAGCCATCTGCACCTTGTTTCGACCGAAGAGAGTCGTCGAAGAGTAATTCAGATGGGCGAAGCTCCTGAACGCGTTTTTAATGTGGGCGCCCTGGGCCTGACGGATATTCGCAAAGGACTTCTGGAGCGTCAGGCGCTGGAGGCGTCTCTGGGTTTCGTTCTGGACAAAAACACCTTTCTGGTTACATACCATCCTGAGACGATCGTCTCGGATTCTTCGAGGGCGACAGAAGAGGTGTTCGCGGCCCTCGCTACCTTCACGGAGGGACGTTATATTTTTACCCTGGCCAATGCCGATGCGGGCGGGCGGGCCATCAACGCGAGAATCGAATCCTTCGTAGGGGAACATGCGGAACGTTCGGTCAGCTTTCCCTCTCTGGGGCGGGTGCGTTACCTGTCCGCCATGCAATTTGTCGGAGGAGTGATCGGCAATTCCTCCAGCGGAATTATCGAAGCGCCTTCGTTTCAAACGGGGACGATCAATATCGGGGCGCGTCAGGAAGGCCGGGTACGAGCCGACAGCGTCATCGATTGTCCCGCTGAGCGCAAACAAATAGCCACGGCCCTCGAGAAACTGCGCTCTGCCGAATTTCAAGCTCAATTATCGCGGACGGAAAACCCGTATGCAAGATCGGATACTCTCAGCGCAATGATGAAAGTGCTTCTGGATTCGGATCCATCGCAACTGGCGCACAAATGTTTTCATGATATAGATTTTCTTGATTCGGTAGTATCGGGCTAACTCGAAGTGTTTCTGAATCTTTTAAAGAAGAACCTGGAAAACCGGCGTAAAGTATCGTCCGGTAAATCTTTCGTCCTATGGTTTACGGGCCTTTCCGGCGCTGGCAAAAGTACGATGGGCGACATGATGTATCGGTACCTCGCGAACCGTGGCTACCGAGTAGAACGATTGGATGGAGACTTGATCCGTTCAATTTTCCCAGGAACGGGATTTTCAAGAAGCGAACGGAATGATCATATTAAGCGCGTCGGTTTCATGGCTTCGTTACTGGAGCGCAACGACGTAATCGTAATCGCTTCGTTCGTTTCACCCTACGCAGAATCACGGAATTTCGTCCGTGAGCAATGTCGCAATTTCATCGAAGTATACCTCTCAGCGCCGCTTAACGCCTGCGAATCGAGAGACGTTAAGGGTTTGTATGAAAAAGCGCGCGGTGGGAAGATACAGAATTTTACCGGGATAAGCGACCCCTACGAAAATCCCGATCGCCCGGAGCTTGAGTTGGACAGCAGTTGTTTGAGTATTGAACAAACATTTGAAAAAATTCGCGGATATCTGGTTTCGCGACAGTTGATCGATTAATATTAAGTTACCCCGGCAGTAGTTAAGGTCATTTCTCCAATGGAAAAGCAGGAAGTTACGGTTTATCGACCAAATATGCGCTTTGAAATGAGTTTCATCCAGATCTGGTTCACTCTGGGAAAAAATGTTTCGAAATCGCGAAACCTGGTCTGGCAGTTATTCAAACGGGATTTTCTGGCAATCTATAAAAAATCATTCCTGGGGATTACATGGGTTTTTATTGGGCCAATAATCGCCGTTTTTTCCTGGGTTTTTTTGCAGAGTACAGGAGTTTTAGTCCCCGGCGATGTAGGAGTCCCGTACCCGGTTTACGTCCTAATCGGGTCGAGTATCTGGACCCTGTTCCTCGGGGCTTTCTCGTCTTCTTCAAACACCTTGCTGGCGGGCAGCAGTTTTATCTTACAGGTCAACTATCCTCATGAAGTTCTACTGTTCAAACAGTTGGCGGAAAACCTTGCGAACTTCACCATTTCGATGACCTTCAATATACTGATTTTATTCTGGTACGGAGTGACACCGGCCTGGCAAATTATCTTTTTGCCATTTCTCCTGTTTCCGCTGGTTTTGCTGGCTTCCGCCCTGGGCTTGGGAGTTTCGATTTTTTCTGTCGTCGCAATTGACATCGGGAAGATATTTACGATCATTCTTGGTTTGTTGCTCTATGCCAGCCCAATCGTTTATTCCAGCGAGATTAGCCATCCGCTGCTTCGTAAGATCGTAGCCCTGAATCCGCTTACGTATTTGATCTGTTCATCCAGGGACATGATTCTTTTCGGCCGCTTTTACGACGGAGATTGGCGAGCGTTTTTAATCGCATCGGTGTTTTGCGTGGTTGTATTCCTTTTTTCCTGGAGAATCTTTTACCTTGCCGAAGACAAAGTCATCGAACGGATGATTTAATTTGATTGGCGCGGACAGGATGAAAACTGAAACCCGGAAATCTTCATTCGATGTCAGTCCGTTCAGCCCTGGCGCTGGCGAAGATGTTCTGTTGAGCTTATCTGGAGTTTCAAAAAAATTCGCCACTTCGCTTCGTTCTTCGATGTTCTATGGAACCACCGATACGTTGCTGGCCGCAATCGGTATTCGGCCCCGGGGCGGACGCTTGCGCAGGGGCGAATTCTGGGCTGTTCGTGATGTTTCTTTTTATTTGAAACGAGGCGAAATTCTTGGGATCATCGGGATGAACGGATCCGGGAAATCGACTCTGTTGCGTCTGATCAACGGAATCCTTCCGATCGATACCGGTGAAATTTCCGTTGCCGGTAAATTGCACGGGATGATTGCCCTCGGCGCGGGTTTTCATCCCCACTATTCCGGCCTGGAAAATATTTTTTTGAATGGGTCGATTCTGGGAATGAGTCGGCAAGAAATTGATCAGGCGCTCGATGAAATAATCGATTTCGCCGGAATCGGAGACTTTATCCATGCTCCGGTGAGTACATATTCGTCGGGAATGAAGGTACGCCTGGGATTCGCTATCGCAATTCAGCAGGTTCCGGATATTCTTGTAGTCGATGAGATACTCGCTGTGGGGGACGCTGGCTTCCGGGCAAAATGCCTGGTGAAATTCAACGAAGTAAGGCGCAAGGCGAGCGGTGTAGTGTTTGTTTCGCACGACATGGATCAAATACGGTCTATCTGTGATCGTGTTCTTGTGCTGGATCAAGGATCGATCCTTTATTCCGGAGTCCCGGAAGGAGGGATTGCTATCTACGAAAGCGCCAGGGAGCGCGAAATGGGGGGGCAATCCGAAAATGCTGAAACTCAGATTTTTACCAATGAAACAATGCTGAGTTTGCGGGACTGGCACTTAGAAAATTCGGCCGGTCAGAGGGTTCGTTTTCTGAAACCCGGGGAAGGGTTTCGATTTATTCTCGATTTTGAAATTCGGCAGCGGACTTTCAAACCTCGTCTCGGACTGGGTTTTATCGATTTGCTCGAAAAGGGCGTGAACGCCTGGTATGTTACCTATCTCCTTGGTGATGAACTCGGATCCGGGTCGTACAGGATAGCAGTGAGCGTTTTCGATTTGAATTTGCGCCAGGGTCGTTACAAAATGAATTTTAATCTGAAGAATTCGTTCTCCAATGAGAACTATATCCGTTATTCGAGGATTTCAGGTTTCGATTTCGAAATCGTCGAAGGCGAAACGTCAATTCGGCCGGCTGGAATTCCCATGCTTAAGGTACAATCCAACTGGAAAATTTTTGAATTGCCCGACCATGCATAGTCCCTCGCTCTCAGTTACGAATCTTTCGAAAAAATTTTCAAAAGATATCGGTCGGATCATGTGGTACGGCACGGTTGATTATATGAGAACTTTTTTCGGTCGTGCCCCCGCGCCGGAATTGCGATCCACAGAATTCTGGGCCTGCGACGATATTTCGTTTGAGCTGAACCCGGGTGAGATGCTCGGTTTGATTGGACCGAATGGCTCAGGTAAATCTACGTTGCTCAGGGTATTGAACGGGATTCTCCCGCCCGATCGAGGTTCGGTTGAATTTCGCGGGCGAATGGGCGGATTGATCGCGCTCGGGGCCGGTTTTCACCCGCATATGTCGGGGCGTGAGAACATTTTTCTAAACGGTGCTTTGCTGGGAATGTCTCACAAAGAACTGAAACAAAAGTGTGATTCGATTATTGAGTTCGCAGAGCTCGGCGATTTTATTGAGGCCCCATTGAACTCCTATTCGTCCGGCATGCGGGTGAAACTTGGCTTTGCCATCGCAATTCATTGCGATTTGGATATCATTTTGATTGATGAAGTGCTGGCAGTCGGAGATACTAGATTCCAGATGAAATGCCTTCGAAAGCTGGAGGAATTTCGCCTTCGCGGGGGGGCAATCATTCTGGTAATGCATCGCGCTCAGCTGCTTCGCGAGATTTGCGACAGGGTCCTTGTCCTTGAGCATGGAAAACTAATTTTCGATGGCGATCCTATTCAGGGATCGGATATTTATGTAGCAATTTCGCGTAAGCGAACTCATCTGGAGGATGAGCGGTACCTCGCTCGAATCCTGCTCGGCCAGGCAGTGCCCGGGTTGCGGATGCGTGCGGCCGGGATTGAGGGTGTTTCGAAAGATGAGCCGAATGTAACCCCATTCGGTCAGCCAATCCATCTCTTTTTTGAGTTCGAGCCGGTGGCCTTTATAGAAAAGCCCTGTTTTTCGGTGGGCTTGAAAGATATTCGCAATGACGAATTTCGACTGGTTTCTGAGTCCTGGCAGAGACAGGAACCACTGGCCCCAGGAATTGTGCATCGGATTGAGGTCACTCTCGACAAAATAAATTTATTGCCTGGCATCTACAGGGTCGAATTCGGGGTATTCGATTCGAGCGCAGAATCTTCTGTTAACAGGAAAAACTGGTTATCACTGTTTCTCAGGGACCTTTTTTCATTGAGAATTAGTGGCGACGGGGATGATTTGAACTCAATGGTAAATCTGGAAAATAAACTGGAAATCGGAAGCATCCAATAAGCCGGTAGAAAAAAGGTCGGGAGCAGAGTAACCTCCCGCGTTTATGAAAGTGTTTTTTATTGCCGAAGCCGGTGTGAATCATAACGGGGATACCGCACTGGCGCTGAAGATGATAGATGCCGCCGTCCGGGCTGGCGCCGATGCGGTAAAGTTCCAGACTTTCCAGGCCGATCGCCTTGTCGTTACCGGCGCGGCGAAGGCCGGGTATCAAATTCAACGGACAGGTGCGGCGGAAACGCAATATGAAATGCTCAAAAAGCTCGAACTTTCTCGCGAAGCGCATGCAACTCTTGTAAAATATTGCGCCGCGAATGGAATCGAATTCTTATCGACTCCCTTCGATCTTGAGAGTCTCGATTTTCTCGTTCGCGAATGCGGTCTCCTGCGAATAAAAATTCCTTCCGGTGAAATTACCAACGGCCCCTTACTGCGACGAGCCGCGGAGTCTGGCCTTCCGGTTATTCTGTCAACTGGCATGAGCGAGCTTTCCGAAATCGAAGAGGCGCTCGGAGTTCTCGCGGAAGGCTATGCCTCCAGCAGTCTCGCGGGAGTTGGCCAGGAGTTACTTTTCGACCGCGTTACACTTTTGCATGCGACAACTGAATACCCGGCTCCCTTTTCAGAGATCAATCTCAAAGCGATGGATACCATGGCCGCCTGTTTTAATCTCCCCGTGGGATATTCGGATCATAGTTCGGGAATTTCCGTTTCAATCGCGGCTGTCGCTCGCGGTGCCAGAGTGATTGAGAAACACTTTACTCTGGATCGAACCCTGCCCGGGCCCGATCACCCTGCGTCGCTGGTTCCGGACGAACTGGCGGTGCTGGTTAAATCGATTCGCGAAGTTGAAATCGCGCTCGGGTCAGCCTTTAAACGACCGACCATTTCGGAAATATCGAACAGGCGTATCGCCAGAAAGTCCCTGGTTGCTGCACTTCCTGTCCACAAGGGAAATATCTTTTCAGAGGAAAACCTGACCTCCAAACGACCGGGTTCGGGACTTTCTCCGATGTTTTACTGGAAATTACTCGGGCGTTCTGCCAGCCGTGATTACGCACCGGATGATATTATAGAAGAGGATATTTAGTCCATCGCTCAGTTATGACGAAGCCAGCGGTTCTCATCGGTGCAGGAGGGCATGCCAGGGTTCTCGCGGATATGCTGGCGGAAAATGGAATTCCGCTGCTTGGCCTGCTTGACGCGCACCCTGAAACGGTTCAGGGTTTTGATCCTTCCGAGGTGTTGGGTACCGATGATTATCTGGATAAACTCGATCCTGCGAGTGTCTGGCTTGTGAACGCGATCGGGACGGTCCGGGTGACCCGGGCGCGAAGCCGGGTTTACGATGAATTGAAGGCCAGAAGTTTCGAATTCTTAACGCTGATCCATCCCCGCACGATTCTGGCGGCGACCGTCCGTTTGTCCGACGGTGCGCAGGTAATGGCCGGTGCGGTTATACAGCCGAATGCCTTCATTGGATCGAATACAATCCTGAACACGGGTGTGATCATTGAACACGATTGTAATATTCAGGCCCATGTGCACATCGCTCCAGGTTCCGTTGTTTGCGGTGGTGTGCACGTTGGCGGTGGGTCATTTATTGGTGCCGGGGCGGTTTTAATTCAAGGAATTCGAATTGGGGATGAGGTGATGATAAAGGCGGGCGCAATCGTTACGAGAGACGTGCCTGACGGTGAGGTTTTCGGAAATCAGCAATGAAAACGCGCCGATCCTCAATCACCGATCGGCCTTCAGGCAATAAGCGCGAAATCAATTTTTTTAATTGCTACAGGTACAACCGGACCTGCTCAACGGCCTTCCTTTTTTAGCTCATGAACGTACGTATCATTGCCAGGCTCGACATTAAAGGCCCGAATCTTATTAAAGGAATTAATCTGGAAGGTTTGAGAGTTGTAGGGAATCCTCAGGAATTCGCGCGAAAGTACTATGCGGATGGAGTAGACGAGCTTATCTATCTTGATGCAGTAGCGAGTCTCTATAACCGAAATAACCTGCGAGATATTGTTCGTTACACCACCCGGGAAGTTTTTATTCCGCTTACTGTGGGCGGAGGCATTCGGTCGGTAGAGGATGCGAGAGAGATCCTTCGTTCCGGTGCCGATAAGATCGCGATCAACACCGCCGCGGTTAAAAACCCCGGGTTAATTCGCGAAATTTCCCTGCGCTTTGGATCGCAATGCATGGTCCTTTCGATTCAGGCGAAGAAAAAAGGAGATTCCTGGGAAGTATACACCGATTCCGGTCGAGAGCATACGGGCCTGGATGTCGTGGAATGGGCCGTTCAGGCTCAGCAACTGGGCGCCGGAGAGGTTTTTTTAACATCTGTAGATCGAGACGGGACGGGGCGCGGTTTTGATCTTGATTTGATCAAGGCGGTCAATTCGAAAGTTTCAATTCCGGTTATCGCATCCGGTGGCCTGGGTTCTTGCGAGCATTTTGTCGAGGTCGTGAAAAAAGCAAACGCTGGCGCGGTTGCCGTTGCGAAATCATTACATTACAACCAGATTACCCTCGATGAGGTCCGACAGGCCGCCGTGGCTAACGGAATTCCTGTGCGACTTGACATTTGAAAACTATTACCATTGTTGACTACGGCGTTGGAAATCTTTTAAGCGTCCAGCGCGCACTTGAAAAATGCGGAGCATCGGTCGAATTAACCGAAGACCCCGGGCGACTGGAGGCAGCCGATCGCCTTGTCCTTCCTGGAGTGGGCGCATTCGGTGATGCGATGGCCGCATTGCGAAGCAAGGGGTTGATCGAAGCAATTCTTGGTTTTTCAAGAACGCAGCGACCATTTCTGGGCATCTGCCTCGGGATGCAGATGATGCTTGAGGTGAGCCAGGAATTCGGAGAGAATCAGGGACTCGGTCTCATACCGGGATCCGTAGTCCCTATCGAACCGACTGGCCTGGACGGGAAGCCACATTTAATTCCTCATATCGGTTGGGCCGGGGTTGAGCCTCCCCCCGGTTCCGACTGGACGGGCTCGATTTTCGACGGATTGATCCCAGGCAGTACCGTATACTTCGTGCATTCCTTTGTAGCGCGTCCCGCATCCGCTCAGAACTATCTTGCTGAAGCCACCTATAACGGACGTCGAATTACAGCCGCGATCCAGAGGGGACCGCTTTATGGGGTTCAGTTTCACCCTGAAAAAAGCGGAAAAAACGGATTGGCAATACTTCAGAAATTTTGTTCAGTGTAGTATTCGTCATTTGAGTGTAAGGAGCTTTTTTGTATGGAAGATATCTTGAAAGGCAATTTCGAAACGAAAAACAAAATCAATGGAGCATTTGACTCTGGCGAATCTGACAGCGCGGATGTGACCTCGGAGTTGAAGAAAAAAGTCATGGCTTCGCTTGGCGGGAGCATGGTTTTCGTTGAACGCGATTTGCTCGTCTGGGATGGTAAAGAGTAAATAATCGCAGTTGTCGCGTTTCAATTCCCTCGGTGTGGATCGAATGCTGTACGGTTCCTCTGTGTTCCGTTCAATGATCAGAATTTAACTGATGTATCAAGGCCAACGCATACTCGGGGTTATTATGGCCAGGGGTGGTTCCAGGGGCCTGCCCCGGAAAAACGTGCGCGACGCTGGGGGTCGCCCCCTGATCGCGTGGACGATTGAGGCGGCCAGAACATCCCTCTTTATTGATCGATTAATCGTTTCTTCCGAGGACGAGGAAATACTTTCAATCGCGAAGGAATGGGGAGCGGAAGTTCCTTTTGTTCGGCCGGCTGAACTCGCGCGAGACGAAACCGGAGGCTCCGAGCCGCTGCTGCATGCCCTCCGGCAGTTGCCCGGTTTTGATTACGCTGTTTTGCTGCAGCCCACGAGTCCATTGCGTCTGGCCGAAGACATTGACGGTTGCATTCGTGCCTGTATCGATCGAAACGTGAATTCTTGCGTTTCGGTGACCGTGCCTGAAAAGAGCCCATTCTGGACTTACTTTCTTAATGCCGAAGGCTTCATGAATTATGTTATGCCCGAGCATGCCGGAGTAAATCGCAGACAGGACCTGCCGATAACCTATAGCGTGAACGGTGCCGTTTACGTCGTTCGCACCGCCTGGTTTGAGGAGACCCGATCATTCATTGTGCCTGGCGAAACGCTGGGCTATCCAATGCCCCGTGAGCGATCCATGGATATTGATCACGAACTGGATTTATTTATAGCGGATTGTTTATTACGCCGCAGGTCAGCGGATTCATGAATATGAAAACAAAAAGTTTTGATTATAAAGCATTCCAGAAGGAAGAAGGCCCTTTCCAGATTAAATACGGCCTCCCGCACGAAATCCAGTTTTGTCGAAAGTGCGTAATCTCCAACCAGCGCCCGAATTCGACCAGCGAGTACTCCCATCGCAAGGAAAGCGTAAAAGCGACGATATATTTAGATGAAAATGGCGTTTGTGATGCCTGCCGGATTGCTGAAATAAAATCCGCTTCGATCAATTGGGAGGAACGCGAACGCGAACTTCGCGAACTTTGCGATCGGTACCGGAAGAACGATGGCACCTACGATTGTCTAATTCCCGGCTCCGGGGGGAAGGATAGTTTTTACGCAGCGTATGTCCTAAAATACAAGTATGGGATGAATCCACTGACCGTTACCTGGGCGCCGCATATTTATACGGACTGGGGATGGAAGAACTTTCAGGCCTGGATCCATATGGGTTTTGACAATTTTCTCATTACACCAAACGGTCGCGTTCATCGTCTCCTCACCCGACTTTCTACCGACATTCTTTTACACCCGTTTCAGGTGTTTATAATCGGGCAGAAATCTACAGTTCCGCGCTTTGCGATGGAACAGGGCATCAATCTAGTGTTTTACGGGGAGAACGAAGCCGAGTATGGCAACCCGATTGCGGATAACAATCGTGCCAGGCGAGACTGGTCATATTTCGCAGCTCCCGACCCTGAAAAGATCTTCATTGGTGGTGTTTCTTTAAAGGAGCTGGAAGAGGATTACGGTGTCGCGAAGAAAGATATGATTCCGTACCTGCCGCCGGATCCGGAGTCACTGGAAAGGAATAAAACCGAAGTTCACTATCTTGGATATTACTTGAAGTGGCATCCGCAAAGCGTATTTTATCACGCTGTCGAACACGGCGGATTTATTATTTCGCCCGAACGTAATCCCGGTACCTACAGCAAATACAATAGTATCGATGATAAACTGGACGATTTGCATTATTACACGACCTGCATCAAATTTGGAATCGGTCGAGCGACCTATGATGCTGCACAGGAAATTCGTTCTGGGGATATTACTCGCGAGGAAGGGGTTGCTCTGGTTAAGAAATTCGATGGAGAATACCCCGCGCGATTTGAGGAAGAAGTGTTTCGCTACCTTTCGATTAATGAAAAGGAATTCCCCCGGGCGATAAAAAAATTCGTCCAACCGATATTCGATCGTGATTATTTCGAGTCGTTGTGCAATGAGTTTCGTTCTGAACATATCTGGCACTGGACCGGATCGGATTGGAAATTGCGGCGGACTGTCTGGGCGGATGGAGCGGAAATCTCTGACATGGAAAAAAAGGCCATGGAATGGACGGGAAATCGGGTGTCTCATTGAGCAGGCTAACTATGACAGAAAATCCGGTGTTTATCGAGATCGTTGATCGGATTGGTGACCTCGGTCGGGCCTTCCATGCGAATTCTCTTCTGGAGAACGCTCGCTACAATGTTACGCTAGCAACCAGAACCATTCACGATCTGGAGCCCCTTTCGGGGCATAAGCAGCGAGTTTGTATGGTCGTCAGTGCGGGGCCAAGCGTTCGCGCACGGGAATCGATCAATCGGATCAAAAACGGTGGTTTCCGCGGCGCAATCGTCGCTACGGACGGAACCTACATTGCCTGTTTACAACGTGGGGTTATTCCTGATTTCGTCATTTCCCTTGACCCGCATCCTTCTCGTATCGTTCGTTGGTTTGGTGATCCCGATATTGAGGCAAATTCCGCGAATGATGATTATTTCGAGCGGCAGGATTTGAATGTAGATTTTAGAAACAACATCCTGACCCAGAACAGGGAGAACATCAAGTTGGTCAATGAGCATGCCCACAAGACCAGGGCAATCATCGCTACTACTGTTCATCGAACAGTTTCTGATCGATTGCATGAGGCCGGGTTTCCAGTTTATTGGTGGAACCCCCTTGTGGACAATCCGGCTCAAAAAAAGAGCCTGACGGCAAAACTTTTCGAAATCAATCCCATTCCCTGTATGAATACGGGCGGAACGGTAGGAACCGCCGGCTGGCTGTTCGCCGGAAAGATTTTAAAAACGAAACACGTAGGGGTCGTCGGAATGGATTACGGTTATCCTTCAGCGACTCCTTTCGACAAAACCCAAACCTATTATGAATTACTGGAGGAATTGAACGGGAATGAGGAGGCGGTCCGTCAATGTTTCGTTGGGTTTGAGTTTCCCCTGACCGGGGAAAAATACTACACGGATCCTACGTATTATTGGTATCGTCGCAATTTTCTTGACCTTCATTCGCGGGCGGGCATTCATACGGTAAATTGTACTGAAGGCGGGACCCTCGTAGATAAATCGGTGGAATGCCTCCGTCTTGACGATTTTTTGCTTCAATATAACTCGCCAGCAGATGGCCTAGTTGTTGAGGAATAACTCTATGGCGAAAATATTGCTTATTAATCCCGTAATTCGAGAGGAAGACAATCCCAAGCATATCCCCTATGGTCTTTCTTTACTCGCCGCGATCGCCATACAGAACGGGCATCTTGTACAGTTTTACGATGCGAACGCGCACCGCCTGGGATACGATGTTGTTGGAAAGGTTTGCAAGGCTGACGATTGGGATGTAATTGGAGTCGGGGGGTTAACAACCGCGTACTCCTCCATAAAGAAGATTGTAACAATTTGCAAACAGGTTTCTCCAAAATCCTTTATCATCGCGGGCGGCGGCTTTCTCACCAGCATGCCCCAGGAGGTCATGACCTGGATTCCGCAGATTGATCTGGGAATCGTTGGGGAGGCATTTATAACCTGGCCGGAAGTTTTAAGGCAGATCGATGAAAAAGATCTGGATTTCACTTCGACGGAGGGAGTTTGCTACAGAGACAAATCGGGTGAACCAACCTTGACTTCGGTCAGGGCGAATATAGCGGAACTGGACAATCTACCCTATCCCGCCTGGGATTTATTGCCGCTGGAAATTTATTTTAAGAACTCCCAGTTGTTATTCAGCGAAGCCGCATTTGCGACCAAACGTCGCATCGATATTAACGGAAGCCTTGGTTGCGGCCTTGTGTGCAAGTATTGCTGGCACCTTGGCACGACGGGTGATATGGTCGTTGAAAAAAATGCGGCCGGAATAAATGATGTACGATTCACGTACGGAAGGAACATTCGATATCACAGCGCTGATTATCTCGTGGAGATGGTGAAGACGCTACGGGACAGGTATCGAATCGATTTTGCCAGCTTTATTGACGAAAACATGATGACGATGGACGTCGCGAGCGGTCGGAAATGGTTATTCGATATTTGCGAAAAGTGGATCAAGGCCGGTCTACAACCAACAAGCCGCAGGGATCGTGTTTCTGACGCCCAAAACCAGGGTGGAGTATTCTGGAGTGGAACGAGCCACGCAAATCTACATCGTCCGGACGTCCTGGAAGCCATGTATGAAGCCGGCTGTTCGCACCTTGTGTACGGTCTTGAATCTTTCGATCCGTACATACTGAAGAATCTGGGCAAGGGTTCTTCCCAAAAAACAAACGCGGAAAGCGTAAGTATTTGTATGAAATCGGGGATCATTCCGATTCCCAATATTATCCTCGGATTTCCCGAGGAAACCTTTGGAAGCATTCGAACCACAATTGAGTTCATGAAAAAATTGGGCATTCACGCAAGGCCTCATTTCGCGACCCCTTACCCGGGCTCCGAATGGTACTATGCTTATAAAAACACCATTCTGGAACAGTACAATGGAAACCTCGAGAGCTTCGTGGAAAGTCTCGGGGATGCCTCGAAGATCACCGCCGTTATTTCCCACAATTTTACGGGTATGGAATTGCTCGGCCTACAGGAGATTATGGCGACCCGGAATTTAAAGCTCCTCGATCAGGCTGAACGCCAGTGGCAAAGAACAGGTCGGTTCGAAAATCACGTGCCGGTCGCTATTCCGCAGGAGTCTTTTAACATGGTGAAGCGAAAGGTGAAAGCACCGATGGAAGAGAAAGATGCCGTGAGCGCTGGAACCCGCTAAGAATGGCGTTGATTCGATCGCTTTCTCAGACATTGATTACCGGCGTCTATCGCACGGGGTCCGAGTACCTTACTCAAATTCTAAACTGTCATCCGCTATTGAACGCGTCAATGTACAGAGTCAACGTGCTCCGATTCGTTTACGATCGTTACAACCCGATCGAGCAAGAGTCCAACTATAACAGAGCTTTAGAGGACCTGGAAAAGCGGTTGAATGAACGCTATGAATTGCGTCTGGATCGTGAAACAATTTCTAAGGAATTTGCACGATTTCCTCGTCTCGACTACGGGACTTTTTATGATATCGTAATGTCTTCGTTGTATCTTTCAGCCGATGTTCGTCACTGGGCCGAAAAAAATCAATTGCTCTGGCGGGAAATCCCCACCTTTCTCGAAATAATGCCAAACCCGAAGGCGGTGATCGTCATTCGGGACCCGCGTGCGGTCCTCGCATCATTCAAAAAATATACAATTGCTCCTCCGCCTGGTTACCTTGGGGCGATTTTCAATTGTTATGATGCAATGATCAACGCTCGTCGTTATCTAAAAGAATTGCCGACCGATCGTTTTTATTGCGTACGATACGAAGATGCCGCCCGCTCTCCCCAGGAAACCGCCGAGCGTATCTGGGATTTTCTCGGGATATCTGGTAACTATTCCGTAACTGGAAATGAGGATTGGCGCGACGCCTACGGAAAGAAATGGCACGTTAATTCGTCCTTTCATACGAACGAAGATTCTTCGAAATTCGACGTTGAAGCATCCGTGGTACGCTGGAAGGAAAAACTGCCGGCATCGGACATCGCTCTCTGTGAAATTGTTTGCGGTGAAGTAATGAAAGAATTCGGCTATGAACCAGAGACAGGCAATCCTGATTGGAAATCAGCGATGCAATTATGCGCCTCGAGCGATACGATCTTCGAACATTTGAAACACTGGCTGAAAACAGGCCAGGGAATCGAAGCCTTCCCCACAGATCCGCTGAAACCGGAAAACTGGGAACGGAACTGACTCCTCCAGGTCGTTGAAAAAATAAATCGAATGAAAGGCTGGGAGACCACTCTCATATCCCCGGGTTCGACAATTCGGGAAGTTATCGCCTGTATTGACGGGACCGCGCGGCAGGTGGCGCATGTCATCAACGGAGAGGGTATTCTGCTTGGTGTGGTGACCGACGGGGACGTCCGGCGGGCAATTTTACATGGTGACGGTCTTGAGGATACCGTCGAGAAGATAATGAACACGCGCCCCATAACGGTGAGTGTGGATGCGACCCGGGAGACTGTGCTTGCTTTGATGAAAAGTAAGAAAGTCCACAGCGTTCCGGTCATCAACTCCGCGGGAAAAATTGTACGCGTAGAATTTCTCGACGACCTGATTGTACCCGAAAAGAAAGAAAACTGGACTGTCCTCATGGCTGGCGGAATGGGCCAGCGTCTCAGGCCCCTCACGGAGAGCACGCCGAAGCCGCTGCTTCAGATCGGAAAAAAGCCCTTGCTTCAGATTATAATTGAAAATTTTCTCGAATCAGGTTTTTACAAATTTTTCATTTCAGTAAATTACAAGGCTGAAATGATCGAAAGATATTTTGGCGATGGATCGCATTTTGGCGCGCAAATACAGTACCTGAGAGAAGAAGAACAACTCGGCACAGCTGGCGCTCTGGGTCTCCTTCCCTTTCGTCCGGAACGCCCCCTCATTGTAATGAATGGGGATATCCTGACTCGCGTTAATTTTAACCAGTTGCTGGACCAGCATATTCGAAACCGGGCCGCGGGAACGATGTGTATCCGTGATTACGATCTGCAGGTGCCATACGGCGTTGTGAATGTAAACGGTCAACAAATTCAGTCCATTGAAGAAAAACCGATGTACCGCTTTTTTATCAATGCTGGAATATACGTGCTTGAACCAGATTCGTTGAATTTCCTCGGGGAAAAATTCCAGGATATGCCTGACTTCTTTCGGAAGCTCGCCGAGGCGCAAAAATTAACGAATGTATTTCCAATTCGGGAATACTGGCTTGATATAGGAAATTTAAACGATTTTCACCGGGCCAATGGAGATTATTCAGATCTGTTCGAGAATTGAACAGCACCAGCCCAATACAAAGGCAATTCTATGAACCAGCATAAAGTAGTAAATGTCGTTCATTCCATCGATACCGAAGGACCCCTGTACGAATCCCTTGAAGCGAAATTCGATCGTCTTAAAGATCTGTACAATATTTCGCACATCCCGACCAGCGAAGAAAACTTTCAAAAATTACGGAACGGGGAAATAAACCTGGGGGGGCTGGAAGAGCGAGTTATGACCACGTTGAACGGCCACCTGGTAAATTACAATGACACCTGGGGGAAGATCGACGAAATGCTGGAGCGAATCATGTCACGCTCATTTCGAGAAAAAATCAAGGATTCTGATGGTGAAGGCTGGGTATTCAACTGGCATTGTCTGGATCATGTGGGTTATGATTATAATCCACGTCGGCGCACTCTCGGGTATCATGGGATCTTTGATCATTATGTTTCGGTCCTTTCGAGATTGAATGCTGGCAATGATGGGATTCACTGGCATTTTCATCCCATGTCCGTTTACAAAGACGCGCATCGTTGTGCCACTTCGTACGTAAATTCGCCAGAATTATACCAGATACTGTGTCGAAAGGTGATCGAGCGATCCTGGTTCCCGAGAGTTTTTAGAGCGGGATTTCAGACCGAACGACCGGATAGCAACTGGTTCTTAGAGCAGTGGATTCCTTTTGATATTTCAAACATGGCAATTGACGACCCCGCGACATTAGATCATCAAATTGATTTTAAGAACGGACGATCAGGTAACTGGCGGCAGGCTCCCTCGGACTGGTCCGTTTATCATCCAAACCACGATAATTATCAGTTACACGGCAATTGTCGACGCTGGATCGGACGGGCCTTGAACGTATTGAATCGACTCGCAAGTATCGACCAGGCTGAAATGGACAAGGCATTCGCCCGGGCGAATTCAGGTCTGCCGACCCTCGTTGGTCTGGCCAGCCATGATTTTCGCAACCTTGAGACTGAAGTTGATTTCTTGCGAAATCTTATACGACAATCGGCGAGCAAGTATCCGGATGTGAAATTTAAATTTTGTGAAGCGCTGGATGGGTTTCGCCGCACCATCTGGCCAGAAGGTTTGCCCTCCGAAAAAGCAGTCAGGCTGTCAGTAAAGTATTTCCCGGCCACCGCGGAGGACGTACCGTCTCTGGAAATCGAATGCGTCGAAGGCGCCGTATTTGGGCCGCAACCCTTTCTCGCCATTCAAACCAGATCGCGTCGCTTTATTCATGACAATCTGGACTTCGATTCCTCCGGAAATAGATGGTACTATGCCTTTCACGGGGATACACTCCCGCTTGAAGATGTTGAAAAAGTTGGCGTCGCGGCGAATGATGCTTTCGGAAATCTCGCCCTGGTCAACCTGGTCTGTCGCAATGGCGAACTGGTAGTTGAAAAGACAAACCATCTGACGCAGGGAAGCTTCCGGACTGCAGTCCCTGCTGTCTGATCTGGTTTTTCTTTGCCGATCCATGGAAGAACAACGGTCCTTTATCGTTCTGTCAATATGATCTACGCCGATTTCCTGAACAAGAGGCTTCTGGTGTTAGTGCAACATTCCAGGGAGCGTGAGTTGACGGTCTTTTACAGGAACAAAAGCTCCGCGCTGGATGTTCGCCATCAAGAATACCTGACCCGCAGGGGATTTAAGGTTTTTCACCTGAAACTTGATTACGATTTACTGCCCATCGCGAACCCCTTTATAGACATCAAGAACGAAAAAGAGGCCATAGTTCACAGGGCATTTCCGAATCGGCCAGGCGTCCCCGATGAGCCAGGATTGTTTTATACCAGGAAATTCTTCGTAGACCATATTGGTAAGATGGTCGAGATCAAGGCCATCCTGGAAAAGCTCGACCAGCTCGAAAATGCGAGCGCCATCTTTCTCAATTATCCGAACCTCCTAAAACGGTTGAAACCTAACGATCCTGGTTACAAAAAATTTATTTTTTACCAGTGCAAAGAAGAACCGGACTATGAGTTCGAACGATATTCGAGGCGCTTCAATCATCCGGAGCTGGAAAGAGAGCCTGCTAGAATTCTTCGTAAATGTTTCGATATCGCCCGAAGCATTCAGGTTGTTTCAGGAAAAGCGTTCAAAGAACGTCTTCGGCCATTTCGCGGTGTGAGCGTGCTTCACATTTCAGAACCCCCCGAATTAAGAAAGTCCGAGACGGATTTTCTGCAATGGGTTCCCGGCAGTCATTGTCATTTCGATCCGCGCAATTCGACCGTTAATGTTCAAGGGTTTTCAGCTCCTTTTTATATCCTTGATCGCCGCGGACTTGTTGCCTATACCGCCTTTTTATTTTTTCAGTTCATACGAATTCAGTGCAAGTATGCGAACAGCTGGTTGAGTTTTCCGACTACCGTGGCAATGCTCAAGGATTGGTTTTTTATAAGAACATGGTACAACCGGCTCGAACCGAAATTTTTTTTCGCCCTGTTTGACGTTTCTTCGATCTACGTGTTTTTTTATCTGGCTCGAAAATCTCCAGCCATGGTTAGTATGGCATCGACCTGGTCTCTCCCGGGTTTTCATGAGTACGGCCTGGTTTATAATTACGGCGGAGATGTTTTTTTGGGCTGGGGCTCTGCGTACGCTGAATTGCTGCGGGCAAGCTACGATTCGTCCCGTTTTCTTGTAAAAATCGGATACATTGGCGGGTCGGAGTTTCAAACGAACCCTGAAGAAATAAAAAAATTTCGGGAAGATTATCCGGACGATAATCGTACGAGAGTCGTTTTTTTTGATAATGTATTCGCTCAGAATCACTGGATGACGGAAAACTTGATCCAGAAGATTTTTTCCGCTTTTGCGGATTTGCTGCGAGAAAAAAAAATTTATCTTTTTCTTAAGATGAAAAAAGCCTTACACTTGAAAAAGTATCCGGTTGCGGTCAGGCGAATTCTCGATGAATACAGTGCAGATATATGCATTAGCACACTGCCTAAGGACCATCGTTTTTTTTCGGTTGCCGACTTGGTAGTGGGGCAGTCCTGGAGTTCACTGGCGTTCATTTCCGGAATCCAGGGGATTCCTGCATGGCTTTGCGACGATACAATCGTGCCAGAGAATATTTCAGAAAAATGTAAATTAGTAAAGCTAGTCGCGCCTGAAGAATTGACCAAAGAGCTTTATGCTTTTCATCGAAATGAAGCCTCCCGAAAACCGCAGAAATGCGATTTTGTCGATCCTTTTGCCGACGGCGCTGCGCAGCGGCGAATCGCAGAATATATTAATTCTATTTCGAATGGCGATGAAAATCTATCGCGAGATGAAAGATTGGTCAATGCGAATCGGTTATATTGTTCCATCTGGGGTGATGATACTGTGATTCCGCTCTGGCCGATGAATTAACTGATAAAAATAACAATGAAACGAATTCAATATTCGCAAATTCTTGATTTTTCCCGGTCGCTTTTGATCGGAGCGGGCGCCTCCGCGGAAGCCTCCACTGCAGTCGCAGAGGCTCTCTGCGAAACGTCCCTGCGCGGAGTGGATTCCCATGGTCTGCGCCTTTTGCCACACTATACGCGTGCGGTAATAAAGGGTCGCGTCAAGGGGCATCCACAGATGAAACTGGAGCGACGTTTTCCAACCACCGGAATGCTCGACGCGGACGATGGATTCGGTCACCACGCCGGGTACAGGGCGATCGACGAGGCGATCGCGATGGCCGCGGAGTACGGATCCGGTTCGGTTTCCGTGTACAACTCAAGTCATTGCGGAGCAATGGCCGTATACGCGCGACGGGCCGCCTCCCGTGGTTTTCTCGCCTTCGCCTTTACGCACGCCGATTCATTGCTGCTCTCTTATAATGGAACGCGCGCGTTTTTTGGAACCAACCCGATCTGTATGGCCGCCCCCATGAGCAATGAAGAACCCTTCTGCCTGGATATGGCTCCCAGTCTCATTTCCTGGAACAAACTGAAGATGGCCCGTAAGGACGGACTCACTCTCCATCCTGGCCTGGCCGCGGACGCCAATGGCGATCCAACCCTCAATCCAAACCAAGCCACCTGCCTGATCCCCATCGGCGAATATAAGGGTTACGCACTGGCGGCTATGGGCGAGGTCCTTTGCGCCCTGATGACCGGAATGGCTTTCGGTCTAGACATCCCCTCGATGTTTGTCGCGCCCATGGAACGCCCGCGCAAACTCGGCCAGTTTTATATGGTCCTGAATATCGAAGGTTTTGTTGGTCGGAATAATTTCCTGGAACGAATGAAATCATTTGCTGAACAGGTCCGGGCCGAACCGCGAAAATCAAACGAGACGGTCATGTTACCCGGCGATCCAGAAAAACAGACGGCAAAAGTGCGATCCCGCGAAGGGATACCCCTGGACGACGATTTGATCAAAGAGTGCGAGGAACTCGCTCAGCAACTACGCGTGGTTCCGCCCTTTTCCTGATTTTTAGAACAGAAAATGTCAACAGTATCGCCTAAAATCGTCGCGATGATCCCGGCGCGCATCGGCAGCACGCGATTGAAAATGAAAAATCTGGCTCTCCTCGAGGGAAAGCCCGTCATTGCGCATTCTATTGAAGCGGCGCGCAAGTCGGGAGTCTTCGATCGTATCGTGCTGAACTCGGATCACCCGGTTTTTGAATCGATCGCTCGTCGTTACGGCGTCGAGTTTTATTTGCGTCCCCAGGAACTGGGAAGCTCGAACACGCAATCGGACGATGTAGTGCTGGATTTTATAAAAAAATATCCCTGCGAGATCGTGGTCTGGGTCAATCCGATTTCTCCGCTTCAGCCCCCTGAGGAAATTCGCGCGGTCATTGAATTCTTCGAAAACGAGCGGCTTGATTCTTTGATTACCGTGAAAGATGAACAGGTCCACTGTGTGTATGAAAATCATCCGGTGAATTTTGTGGCGGAGGAAAAGTTCGCTCGCACACAGGATTTGCTTCCGGTCCAGTCGATGGTGTATTCAATTATGATGTGGCGCAGTGAACCCTTTCGCGAGGCCATGGCACACCAGGGTTACGCCCTCCTGAATGGGCGGGTCGGTTATTTTCCGGTTTCGAAACGATCGAGCGTTATCATCAAGACGGCGGAAGATCTCTTTATCGCCGAAACGATTCTCAAGACAGGTCATCTTAGTGAGGGCGACGTTCGTTACGACGAGATCGCGCCCTGAACATGAGAGGCAGGTTGGTTCGTTCACCGTTAAATGTCCTTGTGGTCGGAGCAGGTATGTACGTAACCGGTCGCGGAACCCAGGGGTTCGGAACAATCCTCCCGGCCTTGCTCGAAGCCCGAAGGCAGGGCCTTGTGGGCGAAATTTCACTTGCAGCCACCACGCCCGAAAGCGCTCAGGAAGCTCTGGAACGCTCGACTTCGGTTGCGGAGGCCATGTCTGTAGACGGACGGCTGCGTGTTTTCCCCGAAGGAGAAGCGGATGCGCGCGCCTATCTTGCCGCGGCGGAAGCCTGCCGGCCGGATGCGGTGATCGTCTCCGTTCCCGACCACCTTCATCAGAGGATTGGCGTGGAGTTGATTGAACGGGGGATGCATTGCCTGATGGTTAAACCTCTCGCCCCCACAGCGGCCGAGGCCCGCTCGCTTTCCGAAGCCGCGCGCAGCGCGGGCGTCGTTGCTGAAGTCGAATTTCATAAACGTTACGACGAGGCAAACTTGCTCCTTCGTGATCGAGTGCGTTCAGGCAAGCTCGGACACCTGCTCTACGCGGTAATAGAATATTCCCAGCAGAAGCGGATCCCCCGGGACGTCTTCCGCTCATGGGCGGCGCGAACAGATATATTTCAGTACCTCGGTGTACATTACGTCGATTTGTTGTATTTCGCGACCGGATTTCTACCTCGCTCCGTATCCTGCTGGGGCCAGAAGGATTATTTGATCAGTCATGGCATTGATACCTTCGACGCGATGCAAACGGTGATTGCCTGGCGACGCGACGACGGAGGGGACTTTGTATCAACTCACGTGACCAACTGGATCGACCCGGACGAGGGTTCGGCGGTTTCTGACCAGAAAATCAACGTAGTCGGCACGCACGGACGGTTCCAGTCGGACCAGAAACACCGTGGCGTGCAGACGGTGCGCGATGGGGCGGGGGTCGAAGACATCAACCCCTATTTCAGCTCAGCCTGGTTCGAACCGGAGCTTGGCGGGCTGCGTTACAATGGCTACGGTATCAAAAGTATCCTGCAATTTTTGCTCGACGTGGAAGCCGTCCGCGATGGGCGAACGACGGTGCTGGCCCTTGATGATTTTCGTCCTACCTTCGAAGCCGGCGTGGTCTCCTGCGCCGTCATCGATGCGGCCCGCGAAAGCGTTGCCCGGGAGGGCGCTCCGGTAGCGGTCGACCTGTAGCTGGCGGACTCCGGACGGTTTCATGTACCTGTGGTTCGAAGAGGAAGGTCCCGCGGAATTTCCCCCCGGGCTCCATCATTTTGGTCGCTTCTACGAGGGTGCGGCCATTGATGCCGGGTTGTCGCCACCCGGATCCGCTGATCTGGTGAGCATTACCGCGAGCGAACAACTCGAAGTAAACCGGAGTGCGTTCGCGTTCTATGTTCCGATTGGATTCGGCTCCCATCTGGAATTGATTCAGGAGTTGTGTCGTTCCGATCGTCCGCTGTACCTTGCGATCAACGGAATCGGAGAGCGCGGCCTGGAAAACCTTTACGCTGTCCTGGGAGACCACCATTTCGTTCTGACCCTGGACGCACGCGGTCTTTCGAGGCGAGAATTTTTAAAACAACTTGTCTGGTTGAATTTTCATATTGAACGGTTTGCAATTGATTCTGGCGAAATTGATTTGATTTCGATGGCCGTAACCACCAGAGCCATGAGCCTCCTCTTGCGTTCGGGGTTTTCTTCCGAGCAGATTCATACGCTCCAGCAATTGCTGGAATTGAGAAATTCAGAAATGCCAAGACCGCACTCGCGCGAAGAAGCCGAGATAGTAGTCGAAGCCCAGGTATCCCTCAGCGTGATGGTGCCGCGCGCCGCCGGTGAGGTGCTAAAAAACGAACACCTGACGATTCTTCGGGCCCCGCGGCCAGGACTGGCGCCCTATCTCCGAAATGCCGTTGCCGGGAAACGACTGCGTTATCCAATTCAGCCGGGGGAAGCCCTGACTTTCGGACACCTGTTACCCTGATGACCCTCACACCACCGATTACAATCGTCATTCGAACTAAGAATGAGGCCCGCTGGATCGATTCCTGCCTGTTCGCTGTTTCGCAGCAGGACTACCCTGAATTTGAAATCGTTCTTGTGGACAACGATTCCACCGACGGAACGCTCGATATCGCCCGAAAATACGATATTAAGGTTTTGCGCATTCCTGACTCCGAATTTAACTATTCGCGGGCCTTGAACCTGGGAATCCGGGCCGGTCGCGGAGAACTGGTGGCGATTCTCTCGGGCCATTGTATTCCGGTGAACGAATTGTGGCTTGCCCATCTGGTGATGAACTTTCAGGATTCCTTGACGGTGGCCTGTTACGGCCGCCAGGAGCCGTTGCCGGATACAAGCCCGGCGGACAAACGCGATCTCTGGATTACATTCGGGCTTGATCGTAAAGTCCAGAAAAAAGACTATTTTTTCCATAACGCCAATTCGATGATCCGTAAATCGGTCTGGGAAGAGGTGCCGTTTAATGAAAAAATACATGGGGTCGAAGACCAGGACTGGGCCAAAAAAATCCTGAACAATGGCAGCCGCATCGTCTATGAACCCCTGGCGGCGGTTTTCCACCATCACGGAATCCACCACGGCGGCAATGAGGAGCGGGTGGCCCGGGTCGTAAGTATCATCGAGTTGATCCAGCAGGATTTAACGTAAATGGATGTATACGCGATCATTCCGATTCGCTACGGGGATTGTTTCAATCCCGACGGATCTCCGCGATTTCTGCTCGGGGGACGTACGCTCTGGGACATTACTTTCGAGCGTGTGCTTGAGTCGAAAGTTTTTCGTGAGGTTATTATCGCTTACGATCATAGCGGATTCGAACAATTCATTCCGTCGACCGACGAACGTCTGAAAGGTTACCTCCGACCGGCGCACTTGAGCGACGATAATTATACAACACTGGACGTGCTTCGCCACGTCGCCGATCAGCAAAGATTCGGCGAATACGATTTTTTAATGCTTCTGGAAATTACGCACCCCTTGAGGCCGCACGGGATGATCGAAGAAATGGCGAAAATAGCCCTCGCACAGGCTGTAGATTCGCTTATTACCGTTCGACCAGTACGCAACAATTTCTGGCGCCGGGAGGCGGATGGACGGATATTCCGCATGGAAGGCACCGGTGACGACTCTCGCGTCGAGATGCATAAGGAAATTCTGGGTGTCGGGTCGCTTTTTCGAGTTGGCGCCTTACGAGGGCCAGGTGCCCCTTTTGGTGAGAAAGTCGATGTGGCACCCATTCGCAAATTGTGGGCGGAGATAGACATTCGTGACGATGAGAGTCTATGGTTCGCCGAGCGCTACCTGGAAAGATTTTCATCCGGAAGCGCAACCCCCAAAGGCCAGGCCGGGATAAAGAATACAGAGTAGTGTTTTTTATCCCGGGACCAGGTGTTATTATTTTCAAAAAACCCCTTGAAAAAAATCCAGTATCGGATGAATTAGAGGTAGTTTCTCAACCGAACCCTGATTCGTATCAAGATTATGTTAATTTTTCTCGCAGTATTTTTTGCTCTGGTTTTGGTCGCCATCGGCCTGGTCCTCTGGAATCGAGCGGGGCGCTCTAAAAAAAAGAAAAGCAATTCGGTTCCTGACGATATTTACCCGCTGTGGTAATCGATTTTCCGTTTTCACTCTGCTATTTTCCAGGCCCAGGCGGTGAATGGGGTAAGTTGTGTATTCGAAAAAAAAAAATTTGAAAGGAGGTGTTGCGGCAATTATTTACGATGAGACGGATGCTGAACTTTTCAAGCGGACGTTTCCATCTGCCGATTGGGTGATAACGCTCACCCCCAATGCGGCTGCTGCCCTGGTTGGCGTGGTTGCGACAATTTCAAGCGATTCTATTTATTCCAATTTTTCTCATTTGCGAGTTCTTGTCAGGTTGCGGAATTTTGATCGATTTTTGGAGCACGAGCTTAAGGCGTTGGGTCTTTCTCCAGCTCTTGAGGAAACCCTGTGGAATCTATTACGTTTTCGTGCTGCAGGCGCCGGGAGAGTGTATGAAACTCTCGGAAATGCTAGAGAATGGCTTATCCCGGGTGAGCCAGGCCATGATTCGTGGCGCCCTTTTCAGGAAAGGAACGAAGTTTTTCGGGCGCTTCTGGATCGAATTTCAAGGGACCGCCCGCTCCTGATTGAAGGAGACATGCGTAGCGGGTTTACAGCTCGTTTTCAACGCCTGATAAACCGGATTTCCGTAAGGGTCCCCAAAAAATCGATCATTTACTTTTTCGATTCCGCGGGAATGAGAAATCTCATCAAGGTGGGTCGGTTACTGGGTTATGATGCGATAACTTTTCAGGACAGCCGTCCCTCCCTTCGGAACATTAAGTTATCCTGCAAACGAGGGTTCCTTGACAGAATAAAAAAGCGCACGAGTGATTTTTTTCCGATTCCTGAAAAAGTGAAATTCACCCAGCGAGATTCGATCGGCAATCTCTTTCTTCGAATCCCAGATTCCATCGTCAGGGTTTCTATCGAAGTTATCAAGGACAGGTTATTGGAGGAATGCCACTACACGGTCGGTCTCCGTGAGGAAATGCGTTTTTATATTAAAAAAATTAAACCGAATGCAATTATTTTAAATGCCGCACGATGGTTTCATTCCGCGGTATTGGCTGAAATTGCTCAGGAAGAAAAGGTTCCCGTTGCGTTGATCAGCCATGGCTCACACCCGGCTCCGATCGATGAACCTTCCCGAATAGAACATCTGGCCCTGGCACGAGGACTGCTTTTTAGCCGGTTGGCGAACTTCTGTTCCCTTCAAACTCCAAATGCGAGCGCCGGATTTGAGGCATTCAAAAGTGAAACGATCAAAAAGTGCCAGCCTGTCAAGACGCGTCCTCTGATGTGGGCTTACAGGACCACAACCACGGTTCCTCCTAAGAGCATTGTTCGTCGAATCTTACACGCGGGGACATACAAATTCTGGAACCATCACAGGCCATGGATTTTTGAGACATCCGATGAGTACGTGCAGTCTCTTCTTGGTTTGGTAGAGGCCTGCTCGAAAATTCCTGATGTTCTTTTGACAATACGTACCAGAAATTTTCCTGAGTGCAGTGTTGAGGCACTTCGTAAGCTTCTTCCGAAAAACGGGAATTTCGAAATAAAAGAAACTGGCGAGTTTCTGGATGATTTGCTGGAATCACAATTGTTAGTAAGTTTTTCGTCGACAACCATTGAGGAAGCCTTGCAGTGCGATCGCCCCGTACTTCTCTGGGGTGGTGATCAGCGGTACCTTCATTTACCGGCATCGCCGACCCCACCAACCGCGCAATCTCAATCTTCGATTTATACTGTTTCCAGATACCAGGACCTTAGAAATATGATCGAATGCATCCTGAAAAATCATTCGGTTCCAGCTCCTGAAAAACAGGGTCATGAGCACGTTTGGGGCCCGTCCGCACTAAATGCGAGGGAGTTTATAGAAAAAATCTGTATAGACTCTGCCAAATATAATTTGTAACATGTCCGTCTGATATGCCCTCAGAGATAAAAATAGATCGGCTCGAGCTGCTCCGCGTAGCACAGAATGTTTTCCAGGAGGAGGCGGAGGCTCTAGAAAAGACCGCGGATGGGCTTGGCGAGGATTTCTTAAGGGCCGTAGAGGCTATTTTTCAATGCAAAGGAAAAGTAGTATTTTCGGGCGTCGGGAAGTCGGGGCTCGTCGCGCGAAAAATCGCGTCCACTTTTTCGAGCCTCGGGACTACATCCGTGTTTCTTCATCCTACGGATGCCCTTCACGGGGATCTTGGAATCATTGGGACGGAAGACCTTTTCATCGCCATTTCGCATTCGGGGTCGTCAGAGGAACTTCTCAAAATAGTTCCGTCGCTAAAATTGCGCGGTATTGGAATTATTTCAATCTGTCGCGATGCCAATAATGAGCTTTCGCAGGTATCAGACCATGTTCTGACTACACAGGTATTTAAGGAAGCTTGCTCCTTGGATCTTGCGCCTACGACCTCTACAACCGTAACAATGGCCTTCGGAGATGCGCTGGCGGTCGCTCTTGTAAATGCTCGTGGATTTCGAAAAGAGGACTTTGCTCTTCTTCATCCGGGAGGTGCCCTTGGGCAAAAATTACTGGCGCGTGTAAGAGAAGTATTGATTCCCGCCTCGGAAACTGGTATAGCCAGAGAGTCTGACGGGGTCCAGATACTCGCCGAGCAGATGAATCGGAGTAATCTTGGAATCGTAATTATCATGGGTGAAGAAGGAAACGTTCGGGGTGTTGTTTCTGATGGGGATTTGCGTCGCGCTGTAAGTGAACCGGACTTCGCCCGGTTGAAAGCCAGCTCATTGATGAGCCAGAATCCCAAAAAAATTTACGAAAGCATGCTGGTCAGCGAAGCGATCTATTTTGCTGAAAAACACAGAATCACGGCCCTGATCGTTATTGATAAAAATCAAAAATTTGTCGGCGTTGTTAATTTTCACGATTTACTTAACTTCTACGGAAACTTGTAATGAAAAACGAAAACAGTGTAAAACCCCTCGCCGGGACGGTGGTTCATGGCGTGGAACATTCGGTAAACTGGTCTCCGCTGGACCCCCTGTACGGCCAGGGAGGCTCGGCTGAATATCCCTCGCGAAAGACCGTCGAGGAAAGAATCCTCCCAGGTGATGCGATTCTCCGGTTAAAGAATCCAGAGGTGCGCATTGAGCCGACCAATCGCTGCAACTATGAGTGTATCATGTGCCCCCGGGATACGCACTTTCGGCCGCAGGGAGTCATGCCCTTTGAGTTTTATGAGAGCGTAATTAAAGAGGTCGTGTCGATGGGGGCGCGTCAAATTACATTGACGAATTTCGGGGAACCGTTCATTGACCCTGGCCTTGAGGACAAAATCCATCACGCCTTTTCAAAAGGGCTTTCAACTTACGTCATTTCGAATGCCTCCATTTTACATTATCCGAGCAGGTCGGAATTCGCTAAAACTTTCGCCAATGGGTCCGGAGCGATTTCAAAGTCCGAGGCCGCGATTCGGGCGGGCCTTGACGAATTACGGTTAAGTTTTTATGGTACGAAGCCAGAGACATACGAAAGAGTTATGAAAAAGGGCAAATATGAGCAGACCCGATCCAACGTCCTGCAGATGATGGAGTTGCGTGATAAAATCGGACGAAAAGGAATGTCGCCAACAAGGAAGATAGAAACCCTTCTACCTGAAATCAGCATCTACTTCCTCGATATGCCTGAGAATGGTGGCGACCTTGATGAGTTCCTGGAATTCACACAGGATCTTGCCGATTACATTGAGGTTTGGAAGCCTCATAATTTCGGCCTTGGGAGAGAAGCCGTTTACCGCTCAGTCGAAAGCACAGTGCAACTTCGCAGTTGCGGCAGACCGGCTAACGGTCCCATTCAGATCAACTGGAAGGGCATTGTAGTTCCATGCTGTTATGACTATAACGAAGAGATTCCCCTCGGGAATGTTGCTTTGCAGACGGTAGAAGAAGTCTTGCGGTCTGCCCCCTATCAGGAACTGAAGCGCTGTCATGCCCAGAAGTCCTTTGATGATGTTCCATATTGCGCGCGTTGCGATCAATTGCGGGAACATAACGAGGCAATGATTATGAGCACTAATCCCCGTCACAGAGGGCGTTCAAAAGAAGAAATTATGCTTTCCCCGAACACCCGAGCCGATTTCGTCATGGGGAAATGAGGTTCATTTGCTCGTTTGACGCGTACAGCAAAATTCTGGGGCGTCTCCTCGTTCAAGGTTCGTATTGCGATCGGATCATTGATTCTATTGATACAATCAAGGAATTGGACGATCGGGATGAATTGATCTTCACCCCAATCGCGCGACCCCCGGAGAAATTACTACAATCGCTGGTAAATTTTTCGGGGAAAAAAACCATCTGGGTGGACTGGACTCATTTACAATTTGAAGATGATTTGAACTCGCTTAAAAGGATCTCATGGGACCGGGTGACGTCATGCGTCCCGATTCCCCTTTTGCCGGTAGAATACCGGGCAAAAGCAATCTACACCGAACGTTCTCCGGTTTTACTTGAGGAATCCCTGAAATTCAAAAAAATCCTGTCTGTGAAAGACGGGAATTGCGGAATTTTTGTTTCGCAACCACTTATCGAGGACCGGGGACCTCCGTATAACCAGGTTGCCTTATTCGAGAGTTTGCGAGCGCAATCACCAGTTCCCGGAGTGGAGTCCTGGACAATCCTGAAACATCCAAGGGAGGATTTCAGGAACTGGGAGGATTGTCCCTGTGAAGTAGTTTCCGGAATCGAGCCACTCTCTCAAAGGAGTTTTGCTCTAATCGCCGGGTACACAAGTATGCTTTTACTGGGCGCCCTTACCGCGGGTTTCAGGGTAATTTCCATTCGTTTTCCCGGCTGGACGCCGAATTGTTTTAATATTCCTGATCGGATCATTGATTTCACCAAATAATCCCTGGACGTTTGCTTGACTTCCTCGGAAAAATACTGATTCAGATTCAATGACTCTCAACGATTATTACAGACTGGCCGGGGAGTTCGATCGACTTTTTCTCAGGCCCAACGCTCCGATTGCCTGGTTCGCAATTCATAACCAGAGTCTCATTAGCAATCACCCTGCTCAAATCGAACCGTACCTGAGTCTCTTTCAGAATCAAGATTCTCCTTCCATAGTCAGGTTTATTCAACGATTTGTAAGAAGAACGATTCGCCTTTTGATTGGCATCCCCTGGTTTCCCTCGGAATCGCAGCGTCAACTTAAGAGACAAATGACCAGGATTCCTGGAGTAAAACTAGATTTATTTCTCTTTTCCTGGCTCGTAAACGAGGAACATCTTTCACGGAAGGATGATTTTTATCTTTCAATATTGCCCTTGCTTGAGGATCGAAAAACATTTCTTCTCCTGGGGGATGCAAAGGGCTATGTGAACCAGAGCGATTGCGCAATCGCAGCCTTCCGGAACCTGCCGAATGGCCGTGTATATTGGCCGGAGCCACGGGTTGCCCCCTTGCGCCTCAGATTTTTCTGGGATGTCATGTACGGTGCGCTAATGTTAATGCTTGAACGAATCAGAACTCGAAACCCGTTTCGTATCTCTGTTTTGTATTTTCTGCTCGGGGAGATTTTGAGTTCAAAAGTACTCTTCGAGTTAAACCTTTACTATTTGACGCGAAGCCTGGCCAGAAAGTTCCAGCCGACTGTGGCCATGGCCCTCTATGAAGGGTACGCATGGGAGCGTTGCTTCTGGGCGGCAATGCGGGATGCATCTCCCCGGACGGTGCGGATTGGATATCAGCACGCACCTATTCGGGAGCACAGTTATTCACTATTGCGCAACCCTACTGCTGACGGTCGATATAATCCGGATTCTATCGGAACAGTGGGAAGATACTATCGCGATCTTTTAAGAGAGGCCATCAACGACGGTGTTGATATTTTTACGCTTGGTTATCACAGGCTTCTTACACCTGAATCGGGAACCCGACCAAAGGGAAACAAATCGGTTCTTTTTGTTCCGGAGGGTATCCATTCTGAAACATCCATGATGGTCAAGATGGCGGAAGCCTGTGCACGTGCCGATTCGGCAAGGCACTACATTGTGCGCTTGCATCCAATTTTGAAAATGGCTGAGATAGAGTCGCTGGTAGGGGCGGAAATCTATGATAATTTTAAAACATTACCGAACCTGTCTTTTAGCGAAAATACGGCTATAGAGCATGATTTTGCGCGCTGTGAATATCTTGTATATCGCAGTACTTCAGTGGCGATACAGGCTGTCCTGTTCGGTTTGAAGCTGATCTATTTGCGAAAATCCGGGGATGAAATGGATGTCGATCCACTTTACGAGCTAAAGGCCTGGAGAGAAAGTATCATATCTGTGAATGACTTGCAGGATCTCGTTACTCGCCACAGTCGTAAATCTTACCCGGATATTGAGCAAGATTGGAGGCGCGCTCTGGATTTTTGCCGGCAAATTTTCGAACCTTTCAACCCGGAAAAAATCGCATCGATTCTGGAAAGAGCCGGGGGAGAAGCCCTTGCGATCGGTGGCAATTCCCATGCCTGACCTCCTGGGGACCATCATATTGCCGGGAATTCTGGCCATCGTCTTCGGAGCATTCCTTGGGGAAATCGCACTTCGCCTCCGAAGAACGGTTAAATACGGGCTCTCTTTTCTTGCTCCTTATGAAACGCCGCAACCAAAAAGTTTCTCCTTCCAGGGTCATCCGTATATTCTTTATACAAAAGTGCCAGATTCCCGGGGGCTGTATCCTGCAAACAATTTAGGATACAGCGGAACCCGCTTTATTAAACCAGAAAAAGAACAAGGCTCCATTCGGATCTACTGCATTGGAGGCTCAACCGTGGAGCAACATTCCCCGGAAGATGGGCCTAACTCAAGCTGGCCGGGTTTGTTGGAGGATTTATTGAGTAAACGATTTCCGGGAACAAAAATAGAGTGTATTAATGCCGGAGTGGCAGGATATACATCCGCGGAATCTCTGTCTGAATTTCAATTCCGCGGGCTCGATTTGAAACCTGATATCCTTCTGGTCTACCATGGCGTGAATGATGCCTGGACCTGTCAAATGGTAGATAATTTTCAATCGGATTACTCCCATGTTAGGGTTCAGAAACCGTGGCATCCAGGGGCGGTGCACCGGATACCACCGCTGCCGTACTTTGTAACCTACCAGTACCTTACCGATTGGCTCAAATTAAAAATTGGAAAGCGAAACGCTCTGATTTTTAACATTTCTAATCCGCCATGGGTACTTTCCAGGGAATTCAGTGAACAAGCGGCGAGGGCATTCCTGAGGAATACGTACAATCTTGTAAAAATTGCCCAGGCGTGGTCCTGTCAGCCCATTGTTTTACGCTGGGAATGTGATTGGTCAGATCGGAATTATACTCCTCCGTATTTCATCGCGGATTCCCGGGAAGAAATATCCCGGCGATATTTTGAATACGTGGAACGTAATAATCAATCTCTGAAAGAAATCTGCGCCAGGGAAGAGAATTGCCGCTATTATGAAGTCGGGCCTTTTGAAGGGAGTTTTTTTTCAGATCGAATGCATTTTACCTCAGCCGGCCTGGCGTTGATGGCCAGCCGCGTTGCCGACGCCATCGAGAAGGACGTATCTGCTGTCATTCAACGTAACGCAAACTGAATGAATTCCTCACTTTTGATTCTCGGCGGAACCGGTTTTATCGGCGGTCATATTCGCGAGGCCGCACTGGCGGCAGGCTATCGCGTGGTGGTCCAGGGGCTGCGGATCCCCGAGGACGAGGCTCCGGCGTTTTGCGAACAATTGACGGTCGACCTGACTGACCGACCGGCGGTTCATGCTCTCATAAAGGGACGGTCCTTCAATTACGTAATCAACTGCTCCGGTTATATTGATCATACGCCTTTCTTCGCAGGAGGGCGTCGAATGTTGACGCAACATTTCGAATCAGTCCTCAACGTGATCGAAGCCCTCAATCGTTCATCCTTGCGTGCCTTCATTCAATTCGGAAGTTGCGATGAATACGGGTCGCAAATGGCTCCGCAAAGGGAAGACCGTCGTGAGGAGCCGATTGCGCCTTATTCGGTCGGCAAAGTGGCCGCGACCCACTTTTTACAACAATTGAAACGAACCGAAGATTTCCCGGCGACGATACTGAGAATATTTCTAGCTTACGGGCCGGGGCAGGATGAAAAGCGGTTTCTCCCACAGATCATCCGCGGTTGTCTCGAAGGAAGGCGATTCCCGGTTTCAGCTGGCGAACAGCAACGAGACTTTTGTTACGTGGTAGATATTGCAGATGCCGCCCTCGCCGCGCTCGATTGCGAAGCGGCCCGTGGTCAGGTAATTAACATCGCTTCCGGAGAGGGTGTTTCGATTCGATCAGTGATCGAAACCGTACGCGAACAGGTTGGTCGTGGCGAACCGGAGTTTGGAAAAGTAGCGTATCGCCCCGGGGAAAATATGCGCCTGTTCGCCGATACGGCAAAAGCTCGCGAAATACTTGGCTGGCAGGCAAGAACTTCCCTTGCGGAGGGTATTCGTCGTACGATCGAATACTATCGGGAAAAAACGTCACGGATTGTTCGTTAATGTCTGGAGTTCAGAAGCTGAAAACTGTCATTCTTTGCGGCGGACTGGGGACACGTTTGAGCGAGGAGACCACGCTAAAGCCAAAACCCATGGTCGAGATTGGGGAGTTCCCGATTCTCTGGCATATCATGAAAATCTATGAGAAGCACGGCTTCGACGATTTCGTTCTGGCGCTGGGTTATCGCGGGGATTTCATTAAAGATTATTTCATGCACTACTACCCTCGCCGCAGCGACATTACGGTTCGTCTCAAATCGGGGGAAATCGAGTTCGCCAACACACGGGCCGAAGACTGGACCGTTCGCATGGTGAATACCGGCGAAAACACGATGACCGGCGGCCGATTGAAGCGACTGGCCGGCGCTCTGGCCAATGAAAATACTTTTTTTATGACTTACGGAGACGGGGTTTCTGACGTAGATATCCAGCGCCTGCTCGAATTTCACCGCTCACACGGAAAAATCGCCACACTTACGGCCGTACGCCCGCCTGCCCGCTTCGGGACGATGGAAATTGCAGATGATCGCGTCACCGAATTCAAAGAAAAGCCACAAACGGGCGAGGGCTGGATCAATGGCGGCTTTTTCGTATTCAACCAGGCAGTATTCGATTATTTAGAGGGGGATACGACCATCCTCGAAAAAGAGCCGCTGGAAAATCTTTCCCGGGACGGCCAGTTGATGGTGTTTCGGCACCATGGATTCTGGAAATGTATGGATACCGTGCGTGATCGAAATGTTCTTGAGGAATTATGGCGTGGCGGCCAGGCGCCCTGGAAAATACAGATCTAAACGGTGACATCGAGGAATATGAAAACAGCTTTTTTTTCTGCCAAATCGCATATTCAAGACCTCAAGCGCGTGCGCGCCGGAACTTACCGGGACACCTCAGGCGGTCTTTTTCTTGATCGTAACGAGCGTACGGTTCCTTTCTCGAACGAAATCCAGGGGGAACTTGCCGGGCGCCTCGCGCAGGTGCAGTTCCAGTTGTATCCGGAGATCGAACCGTTTTATGAAAAGCTGGCCGCCTGGCTTGGCGTTGGAAAACGGCAGCTTTTTCTGACGGAAGGTGTTTCCGGCGCGGTAAAGTCATTGATGGAGGCGCTGTCCCGCCCGGGGGAAAACGTCATTACGCCGACGCCGACCTTCGCTCTTTATTCAGTCTATGCCCGGATGTGGGAACTCGAATATCGCACGGTAGGTTACCGTAACGACTATCAATTGAACCTGGACCAACTTTATGCGGCGCTCGATGACCGAACGATTCTGGTTTTTTTACCAAATCCGAATGTGCCCATCGAAGGAACCCTTCAGCTGGATGAAATTCGCGCCCTTGCGAGGCGTTGCCGTGAACGTGGCGCCTTTCTGGCGGTGGACGAGGTTTATTTTCCCTTCGGCGGGCCGAATGCCCTGCCTCTGATCAACGAATTCGACAATTTGCTCGTGTTGCGCTCTTTCTCGAAAGCCTTCGGCCTGGCTGGAGTGCGGCTGGGGTACATTGCCGGACCGGAAGAAGTCGTAGATTATGTATCCCGTATTCGCACCGGTTACGAGACCAATACGCTCTCGATGGAAGTCGTTTCTTACTTTCTCGAAAATTATCGCCACGTTGAGGGTTACATCGAGCAGGTCAAAGATGGCTTCGTTTATCTCAAAGAGCGATTGGACGAAGTCGGCCTGGAACATGACGGCGGACGCTGCGGCAACTTTCTGTACGTAAATCTGCGCAATCCTGAAATTATCCCCGCTCTCGCGCGAGATCTTCGCGCCAGGGATATTTATATCCGCGAAGGCTGGCCCGCGCCTTTCGACGGCGGATTTTCGATTACCGGAGCCCCGCGCGCCTTGCTGGAGCGCTTCTGGGTCGAATTCCTCGACGTTTACAGGACACACAATGGACGCTGAGGTAGCTGTCATCGGTGCTGGAGTTATTGGTCTTGCCGTTGCCCGTTCTCTGGCTGAGGCAGGCCACTCTGTCCTGCTTTTCGAAAAAGAGAATTCGTTCGGCCAGGGGACTTCTTCTCGGAACACGGAGACGATCCATGCCGGCATTTATTATACGAGCGGTTCCTTGAAGGCGCGACTCTGTTTACGCGGGAAGGAACTAATGTATGAATTTTGCGAAAAATACGATGTGAATTTTCGCCGCACAGGAAAAATTTTCGTCGCTGTCCGCGAAGAAGAAGTACCGCGGCTGGAATCTACACTTCGGCAGGCCGAACAAAACGGTCTTTTCGATATGGAAATGCTGGATGAGAAACGTCTGCGTTCCCTCGAACCGCATCTGGCCGGAGTGGCCGGATTGCTTTCGCCGTCCAGCGGAATCGTCGATTCCCATGGGTTGATGAAAACCCTGTTGTTGCTGGGCGAACGTGCGGGACTCGTTTTCTCCCCGCGATCTCCGGTGGAGGGAGCCGATGAATTATCCTCGGGCTGGAAAATCCACGTGGGTGGGGCGCAGCAGACTACATTCGATGTATCCTGCGTGATCAACGCCGCGGGTCTGTACGCGAATCAGTTGAGTAGATCCGTTTTTCCGGATCGTGATGTCCCGCGGCTTTTTCCGGTAAAAGGCAGCTATGTACGTTATGCGGGTCCTTCTCCTCTAAAGCATGTCGTGTACCCGGCTCTGATTCCCGGTACGATCCAGGAACGGGTGGACGCCTGTCCGGATCTGGCCGGCAGTCTGAAGTTCGGTCCCAGTGTCGATCCTGACCCCGAGAACCTGGAGGACTTTCGTGTGCCTGACGATATCGTAGAACGTTTTATTCCCGGCATTAAACGTTACCTTCCGAATATCGACACTTCACGTCTGCATGCGGATTTCGCCGGCATCCGCCCTAAAATCTACGGGCCGGCCGATCCGGTTGTCGACTATCGCTTCGATTGGGGCAACGAAAGCTGGCTTGATCTCTGGGGAATGGAATCGCCCGGTTTGACCGCTTCGCTTGCGATCGGGGAGCATGTGGCTGACCTGGTCCGGGAACGAGGAATTCTGGCATCCGGTTGAGCGGAGGGGATACTCAGATGGTGAAATTGAATCGGAAATTGCTTTCTGCTCGCTATCGCTTGGGGCCGCGCGCGGGCGACCCCGAAATCAAAGATTCACGGGAATTGCTCGCGGAGATCAGTGACCTTTTACGCACGACGCCCGGCGCACGCCTCGTTCACGAATGCTGTCCCCTGTGCGGGGCCGAATCCGCGCTGCTAATATCCGAAAAAGCCGGAAATGGTTTGCCCCTGCCTGTTCAGATTTGCGATGATTGCGGGCTGGTCTACGCCGGACATTTTTTTTCCGACGATTTCGCCGGAACGTACTACTCAAAATATTACAATCGATTCAAGAACAAGAATTTATCCCCTGCCGATCTCTTCGCGAAGCGAACCGCGCCAGAGGCTTATTGCTGGAAGCGGCAGACTTTTATTCGAGAGGTCCTGGGCGCCAGGTACAATGAAATTCGCAGGGTGATGGAACCCGGATGTAACGATGGTTGCAATCTCTATCCCTATCTACGTGACGGCCTTGCCGTTGTCGGCAGCGATTTTGACGATTTTCGAATGGATGCTGGCCGGGCGGTCGGAATCAATATCCATCGCGGTGGCCCGGCGGTTCTTTTAGAAAAAGAAACACCGGCCGATTTGTTGATCTTTTCCCATTTTCTGGCCCACGTTGTGGACGTGAACGCCGTGCTCGAAATCTCGCGCGGTTTGCTGCGTCCCGGCGGGTTCCTGTACATTGAGACCCCAGGCCTGCGTATGAACCGTATCGCCGCGGACCCCCTCCGGGTTGACGGGCATTCCAGCGGGAACGATTTTCTCGGTTTTTATCAATTCGAATTTAATTACGTTTTTGACCTTGAAACCCTCCGCCTGTTCCTGGGGCGACACGGCTTCCAGCTGGTTGCCGGGGATGAAGTGATTCGGTCCTTATTTGTCCGTTCGAACGAAGCTGGCGCACCGGTTCTTCCGATAAAACGCGGCCGACAGGTGTGGGATTATTTGCGCAAGGTTGAAGATGATTTTGCCGGGCCGCGACTGCCGATTTGGAAGATTGCCTGGGGATTCGTACGGAAGGTACTTCGCAGGTTGATAAATTCCGTAAAACGGCCCGGGAACGGTATTTCCCTGGTTCGAAATGTTTAAAGATATTTATAAAAATAAAAAAGTCCTGGTTACCGGCAATACCGGGTTTAAAGGTTCCTGGCTGGTGACCTGGTTGCACATACTGGGTGCGGAAACGTACGCGTATTCGAATGGTGTGCCGACAGAACCCGCTCTTTTCGAGGAGGCCGGACACCGGGATTTTATCCGTTTTTTTCAGAATGATATTCGCGATCTGGACGCGCTCACCCGTGTTTTCGATGAAATTCGCCCGGATTTTGTTTTTCACCTCGCCGCCCAGCCCATCGTCCGGGAATCGCTGCGCAATCCGCGTGAAACGATCGAGACCAACGTGATGGGGACGTGTAACGTGCTCGAGGCTTTGCGACTTTGTGGGCGTAAGGTAGTTGCGGTAATTGTTACCAGCGACAAAGTTTATCGCAACCAGGAGTGGACCTGGGGCTATCGTGAAATCGACGAACTGGGCGGCAAGGATCCGTACAGTGCGTCGAAGGCCGGGGCTGAACTGGCCTGTCGCACCTACGCGTCTTCCTTTTTCGAAGGAAGCCCAATCAGGTTGTCAACCGGTCGGGCGGGAAACGTCATCGGCGGTGGCGACTGGGCCGATGGTAGGATCGTTCCCGACGTGATTCGGGCCTGGCGGCAGGGCGGTGCGGCGGAAATTCGCAACGCGCAGAGCACGCGTCCCTGGCAATTCGTTCTGGAACCGCTCGGTGGCTACCTGCTGCTTGGCCAGCGCCTGGCAGACGGGGGCCTGAAGACGTTCGAATCATTCAATTTCGGACCCGCCCCTGATCGGGAATACACAGTTGGCGAACTTCTCGAAGAAATGCGGCGCAACATCACAGATCTGCAATGGGAAAGCCGTCCGGACCCACGGGCGGCGCTTGAAGCCAGGCTTTTGCGACTCAATTGTGATAAAGCGCTTCAACACCTTGAATGGCGGCCGAACCTGACTTTTCAGGAAACGATTCGATTTACGGCCGATTGGTATCGGGAATTTTATGGGAAAGCAAAACCCGCTCGCCAGCTGACAGAAGAGCAAATACGAGCATATTGCGATCTTGCCGCGGAACGAGAACTAATATGGACGATATGATCCAGGGGGTTCGGTTGACCCCGTTGAAAAGGATTCCGGGAAATCAGGGTGAAGTGCGGCATGTGCTCAAGCGAAGCGAGGACGGTTATATTGATTTCGGCGAAGCGTACGTCTCTACGGTGATTCGCGGGGCGATCAAGGGCTGGAAGAAACATTTGCGAATGACTTCAAATTTAACCGTTCTCAACGGTTGCGTAAAGTTCGTTTGCTTCGACGACCGCAAGGATTCGCCTACCGCCGGGGTAGTTAACGAATTCGAAATTTCACCCGACCGACATGCGCGACTGACTATCCCGCCCGGGGTCTGGTTTTCTTTTTCCGGAATTTCCGAGGAGGAAAATATCGTCCTGAACATCGCCGATATTTTGCACGAGCCCGCCGAGGCGGAATCAAAAGATATTCGGGATGCGTTGTTCCCGCCGGTCTGGGATAAAAACCCGGCAGGTTTTTGAGATAGGTTCTCCACCCGGAATAATAATGGATCTAAATCCGCTCGTGAGCGTATTGATGAACTGTTACAACGGAGCGCGATATGTTCGCGAGGCCATCGACAGCGTCCGTGCGCAGAGCTACACGAATTGGGAAATCGTTTTCTGGGACAATCGATCAAGCGATGGGAGCGCGGAAATCGTCCGCTCGTACAGGGATGATCGCATTCGTTATTTTCTGGCTCCAAAGTTCAGCGGTCTCGGGGCGGCGCGCCGTCAGGCGATGATCGAAACCCGCGGCAAGTGGGTGGGCATTCTGGATTGCGATGACCAGTGGGTTCCTGAGAAACTGGAAAGGCAGGTCGCCGTGATCCGGGTCGCCCGGAGGGAAGGTGTCCGACTCGGACTGGTTTACGGGAAATCGCTCTGGTTTGATGGTGAACGTCCGGATTGGGATGTCGTTGCTCATTACCCTCAACTGCCAGAAGGCAGGGTGCTTTGTAATCTGGTGCGCGAAAATTTTGTTTCGAATCCGACCGCACTCTTCCTCCGGTCGGCGTATTTTGAAGTCGGCGGGTTTTCAGAACGTATGCGCATGGCCGCCGACTATCAGCTCTGGTGCGCTATCGCGGAGACCTACGAGTTTAGAACCCTGGATGGATTCCTGGCTCGTTATCGATGGCATGGAGCCAATGATTCTCTGCGACTGTGGAAGCAGGCCTACCATGAATCGATGCAGATTGTTCGCCGTTACCTCGGAACCTGTCCGGGCGCCAGGGAGCGTTTGCGGGAACTGAAACGTAAATATCGAGCGGAAAAAATTCAACGTCTCAGGTCGTCGCTTGGTCGGTTCGGCTCGAGAGCGCGCTCAATTGCGAAATCGCTGATCCGTTTCCGGCCAGGATTGCCCTCAATATCCTGAGAAGCCGTTTTTAAATTGTCAATGAACAAAGTCGTAATCATGTGCGGCGGCCGCGGACAAAGACTGCGGCCCCTGACCGATACCGTTCCCAAACCCCTGGTTCCGCTGAACGGGAAACCAGTGCTCGGTCATATCATCGATTTTTATGAACGAAGCGGTTACGCTGATTTCGTACTCTGCACCGGGTATCAAGGGGAAAAAGTAGCTGAATTTGTGAAGGGCCTGGGGTCGGCCAGCCGATTCGAATTTTCAGCGGCGGGCGAACAGGCTGGAATCCTGAAGCGCCTGCACCACGCACGCGCCGCAGCGGGGAACCTTTTTTTCGTGGCTTACGGCGATACCCTGATAAACCTGGCTCTGGACCAGGTCCTGGACCAGCACCAGGCCGGAACTGCGGCGGTTACGATCACTGTTGCGTCCATTCGCAGCCCGTTCGGTCTGGTGGGAGTCGATAACTCGAACAATGTACTGTCGTTTCAGGAAAAACCCGAACAGCTGTTTTATGTCGGACATATGTTGATGGACGCTTCCGTGCTCGACGGGCTGGACCCGGCCCTGGTCGAACTGCCCGACGGCAGCGGTCTTGTGGCTCTTTTTCAACGATTGATCGCTGAAGGTCGGTTGAGCATGTATAAGTACCGTGGGCCGCAGATTACCTTCAATACACATGAAGAGTTGAACCAGGCCGAAAAGGATATCGTTAATTTTTTTACGGAATCGGTGGAATGAATAACTTCAAAAACAAAAAAATTCTTGTGACCGGAGGCAGCGGTTTCATTGGATCGCACCTCTGTCATCGACTCGTGGAGGCCGGCGCGGAATTGTACGTCACAGTGAAGTACAATTCGATCGTCGACAACGTACGGCTGGCAGGCTACTGGGACGATATTCGCGTTCTGGAAAGCGACCTGCGCAATCCGGATTCCCTTGCCCCGCTACGGAAAATCAAGCCCGAGATCGTATTCCATCTGGCGGCTTACAACCATGTAAGCGACAGCTTCGGCCAGTATTCCGAGGCAATGGATTCTAACTCCAGGGGCACCGTGAACCTGATGGAGGCCTATGAGGATTACGAACGTTTCATTTACGTATCCACCTCAGAGGTTTACGGTTTTCAAGAAAGCGTTCCTTTCCACGAAGGACAGATTCCGCATCCGCTTTCACCATATGCGATTGGAAAATTTTCGGGCGAACTCTACGCACGTATGAAATACAAGTCCTTGCAGCGTCCGGTTGTCGTTCTCCGTCCATTCAACGCGTACGGTCCCTACCAATCGCCACGGGCGGTCATCGCAGAATTGATTCTAAAATGCCTGCGCGGCGAAACCATACGAACGACGCGTGGAGTTCAGACGCGCGAGTTCAACTTCGTAGAAAATCACGTCGACGGATTCCTTGCGGCTGCCACCGTTGAAAAAGCCGTGGGTGAGGTCATAAACCTGGGCAATGGTGAAGAAGTTCGCATCGTTGATCTGGTTCATCGCATTCATACATTGACAGCATCAAAATCGGAGCTGAAAATCGGCGAACTTCCCGATCGCGATGGCGAGATATGGCGCATGTGCACCGCGAATCAAAAGGCGCGGGATTTGCTGGGCTGGTCCCCGCGCGTGGAGCTTGAGGAAGGTCTGGAACGTACAATCGCCTGGTTCCGTTCCTTTGTTGAAGTGTTCAGCGGCAAATCGGCACCGCTCGGAAAGCTCAGTTTGTACTGATGGGTGTCGTGGCAACAGGCCGCGCGCTGGTAACCGGCGCGGACGGTTTCATTGGTCGACATTTATGTGCCACCCTGCGCTCAAGCGGCAACTGGAGCGAGGTTCTTGTCTTCCAGGGCGACATTCGCGAAATCGCCGATTTTGCCACCGAAGTCGATATCGTTTTTCACCTGGCAGCGCGGTCGAGACCGGGGGATTTTCAAGAACAGGCCCCGGATTCCTTCGATGTGAACGTTTCCGGGACGCTCGCAGTACTTTTGTACTGTAAGCGAATCGGGGCCCGGTGTGTCTTTGTTTCCACGAGTGGGGTGTATGCCGTACCGCTTCCCGGGGAGCGTGTAAGCGAAGATTCACCCATTGATCCGGCGCCGGGTTACGCTTTGAGCAAATGGATTGGCGAGCGAATCTGTCTGCGTTGCGCGCGGGAGTTGGACCTTTCTATTGTAATCTTGCGCTTATTTAACGTGTACGGGCCCGGCCAGCACCCCGACTTCGTGGTTCCGTACATTTGCGATTCCTTGCTGCGCGGTGAACCGATCACACTGCGTATGCCGAACGCGAAACGCGATTTTATTTATGTCAGCGATGTGGTCACCGTCATGCTCCAGGCTGCCAGCTATCCGGGGCGCGGCGCTATTTTCTGGAACGTCGGAACCGGGATAGCTACTTCCATCATGGATTTTCTGCGCGTCGCCGAACGGGAACTTGGAGTGATCGGCCAGATACGTACGGAAAATCCTGAGGCCGGGAACCGCCGCGAAAAAAGTGAAATTATCGCGAACCCAGAACGAATCGGTCGTGAACTCGGCTGGACTCCGCGCGTGGACCTGACGGGCGGCCTTCGTCACATGCTCGGTCGGACAGAAGAGGGCACGCCATGAACGATGCGCGACGTCGCCTGAAGTTGTGTTACTTTGTGAATCATGGAAGTCCGCATTCGATCCGTTTCCTGAATTTTTTTCAGAAAAGAGGTCATGAAATTTTCGTGTATTTCGAATCCGGACAGGCCTTCTATCCATGGAACGGCGATTTCGCCAGTAGTGACCCGCAGGTGAACGCAGCGCCTGCCGCCGGTGCAGCGGAACGGGCGAATGTACCGGGAGTCGTGGAATACAGGGAATCACAACTGCACAGGCTCGCCCGCCTGGCCATTCGCGTATTCCGGCCCACCTATCGTCTTTTGCGTGAGCGAACCCCGCTGGATGTAGAAGCCGCTCGTCGACTCTGGCGCCGGGTGCGCGACCGTCTCAGCCATCATTATGGTTACTGGAAACGAGCGCGGCAGGTAAACCGTTCGCTCCGTGAATTGCGACCGGACCTCTTACAGACGCTTTATGCCGCCTACAATGCGATCGATGCGTACCTGTCCGGTTTCCAGCCATACATCCTTACCGCCTGGGGTAGCGATGTGCGCGACGAGGAGTCGATGAGTCGTTTCGAATTTTTTCTTCAGCGACGCGCTCTCTGTTCGGCGCTTGCGATGACCGCACCCACCCAGGATCTGTTACGCGTTTGCCAGAATAAGGGTGTGCGTGCGGACCGGTGCCATCGAATCGCAATGCCGGGGGTAAATGTAGCGCACTTTGAGGGAGTTCAGGGTCAATCCATGCGTGCGATGCTCGGTATCGACGCAGCGGCGGAACTTGTGCTTTCTCCCCGGGCTATGGCACCCTGGTACCGCATCGAGAATATTGTCCGCGCGTTTCGGGTCGTGCACGCGCGCCGGCCGTCCACGCACCTGCTCCTGCTCGATTACAATCGCCTGACGGACGAATATTACCGCGATATTCGGCAGTTGATTCTTGACGAAGGTCTCGACGTGGCGGCTACTGTGTTCGAACGGATGCCATTGCCCTTTTCACGCATGAACGAAGTATACGCGGCCAGCGATTGTGTGGTTTCCGTTCCGCGCAGTGACGGCATGCCGCAGACCATTCTCGAAGCTTTCGCCGCGGGGCGGCCGGTCGTTTCGGCCATGCATCCGACCTATGAGGGTGTAATCATTGACGGGCATTCCGGCCTTCTTGTTCCTGGTGACGATATCGAAAAAATCGCGGCAGCCATTCTTTCGCTCTGCAGCGATCCGCCGCTACGCGGAAGGCTGATTGAAAATGCGCGCCGTATCGTGAAGGAACACGGCGATATCAACCGGGAACTCGTAAAAATGGAGGACCTGTACTACACTCTCGTTTGAGCGTATAATTATCATGTTAAGATTCGCACTTGTCGGTTGCGGAAGGATCGCGCGCAGGCACGCCGATTTGCTCGGGAGCGGGAGCATTCAGGGCGCCTCCCTTGCGGCCGTTTGCGATATCGTCGCGGAGCGCGCGGCGGCGTTCGGAGCCAGACACGGGGTTCCGCACTTCACCGATTTTCGAACGATGATGGACCGACTCGCCGGGGAGATCGACGCTGTGGCCATTCTAACGCCCTCCGGCGACCACGCTGCTCAGTGCATCGCGCTTGCCGAATACGGCAAACCTCTGGTGGTCGAAAAGCCGATGGCCCTGACTCTGGAGGATGCCGATCAAATGATCAGCGCCTGCGATCGGAACGGGACCAAGCTCTTCGTTGTGAAACAAAATCGATACAATTATCCCGTCCAGAAACTGCACGAGGCCGTCGTCGAAGGGCGGTTCGGGCGCCTGGTATCCGGAGCGATTCGCGTACGCTGGTGTCGGACCCAGGAGTACTACGACCAGGACGCCTGGCGCGGGACCTGGGCTAACGACGGCGGTGTATTCGCGAACCAGGCCAGTCATCATATTGATCTGTTAACCTGGATGCTCGGGGAACCTCAGTCCGTATACGCTGCCACCCGCACAGCGCTCGTGAATATCGAGGCCGAAGACACCGGTATGGCGATCATTAAATTTCGCAACGGCGCTCTGGGCGTGATCGAAGCGACCACCGCCACTCGTCCAAAAGATATGGAAGGATCCATGACCGTGATGGGGGAATTCGGTATCGTCGAGATCGGTGGTTTCGCCGTGAACGAAATGAAAACCTGGAACTTCGTCGAATCGCGTCCCGGCGACGAGGAAGTGATCGCGAAGTATCGCCAGAACCCGCCTGACGTGTACGGCTTCGGTCATCGAGCCTATTATGAAAAGGCAGTCGAATCGATTCTGTATGGCAAAAAAGCGCTGGTGGACGGCCTGGAAGGCCGCAAATCGCTGGAATTGATTCTGGCCATGTACGAATCGGTCGAAACCGGAACTGAAGTGCAATTAAAGTTTCATCCCAAAAAATGCCGTCTCGGAATAAAAACCACACAGACTGAAGAGCGCCGACTTTAACAAAGGAAAAGAAACCTGGCAGAACCCAACATAAAAAAAGCGGGCATTCGCGACCTCATTTGTGGCGAAGGAGTTACGATCGTCGAACCGGTGAACCTCTATGAATGTACGCTCGGTTCGGGAACCTTTGTCGGTCCGTTCGTCGAAATCCAGAAAGGCGTGCGCATCGGCGCGCGTTGTAAAATTCAATCGCACAGTTTCATCTGCGAGCTTGTCGAAATCGGTGATGATTGTTTTATATCACACGGTGTGAAGTTCATAAACGACCTGTTCCTCGGCGGTGGACCCGCGGGTGGAGATAGAACTAAGTGGAAAGCTACCGTGATTGAAAATCGTGTATCGATCGGCACGAACGCGACCATCCTGCCCGTACGCATCGCTGCCGGAACCGTTATCGGCGCCGGGGCCGTGGTGACGAAGGATATCCGCGAACCGGGCGTATACGCGGGAAGCCCCGCGCGCCGCATTCGTTGAACGATCACTCCGGCAGGACATGAAAATTCTCGTAACAGGCGCTGCCGGTTTTATCGGATTCCACGTGGTCCAGGCCCTACTCGCGCGCGGCGACGAAGTCGTCGGCCTGGACAACATCAACGATTATTACGATCCCGAATTGAAATATGCCCGCCTCTCGCGGCTCGGGGTCAATCGCGAACAAATTCAGTACGCGCGGCCCGCGGCGGCATCCGGGAGCGATGGTCGTTTTGTCTTCCATCGATTGAATCTGGAAGATCGCGAGGGGATCTCTGGGCTCTTCGAAAACACCGGGTTTGAGTTCATCTGCCATCTCGGCGCGCAGGCCGGTGTGCGTTATTCGTTGACCAATCCGCATGCATACATCGACAGCAATATTGTTGGTTTTCTTAATATATTGGAAGGATGCCGTGACCGGGGAGTGCGCCATCTGGTGTACGCTTCTTCTTCCTCGGTTTATGGCCTGAACGAAACGATGCCCTTCGCGCCTTCGCAAAACGTAGATCACCCGGTGTCCCTGTATGCCGCGAGCAAAAAATCCAACGAACTGATGGCTCATGTATACAGCCACCTGTACGCGCTGCCAACGACGGGTCTGCGTTTTTTTACGGTCTACGGGCCCTGGGGACGGCCCGATATGGCTCTGTTTCTTTTCGTGAAGGCAATCCTCGAAGACCGTCCCATCGACGTGTTCAACCACGGCCAGATGTCTCGCGATTTTACATATATTGACGACATTGTAGATGGGATCCTGCGCGTACTGGACCATCCCCCGACCGGTGACGCTGCCTGGTCGGGTGCCCGTCCGAATCCGGCCAGGTCCCGGGCGCCTTTCAGGATATATAATATTGGAAACAATGCCCCGGTGAAGCTGACTGATTTTATAGCGGCGATCGAAATGGCTCTGGGCCGAACCGCCCGCAAGAATTTCCTGCCCTTGCAAAAAGGTGATGTTGCGGCTACCTGGGCGGACGTGAGCGATTTGGCGAGCGAACTGGGTTTTCAGCCTCGAACGGCCGTCGCTGATGGTGTCCAGCGCTTCGTGGCCTGGTATCGCGAGTACTACGGAGTCTAACGTGTGTGGAATCGCCGGCATCTGGAATTTTGACGGGCGTCCGCTCGACGCGGGCGAGCTGGATCGATTCACCGATACGTTGATTCACCGCGGACCGGACGGGCGCGGGGTCTGGACAAGCGCCGATGGCTCCCTCGGTCTGGGCCAGCGACGCCTGGCGATTCTGGACACCCGTCCGGAGGGGCTTCAGCCCATGTCGTTTGCCGACGGTCGACTCTGGATCACTTACAACGGCGAAATTTATAATTTTCTCGAAATACGCGAAGAATTAAAAAGCCTGGGCTATTCCTTTCGCTCCGAGTCCGATACAGAAGTTATTCTGGCCGCCTATCATCGCTGGGGAGAGGATTGCCAGTTCAAGTTCAACGGGATGTGGGCCTTCGCGATTCGCGACGAAATAGCGAACACGCTTTTTCTCTCGCGGGACCGGTTTGGCGTTAAACCTCTGCATTACTCCCTTGATGCCCATCGTCTGGCATTCGCCTCGGAAACCAAGGCCTTTCTCGCGCTAAACGATTTTCGTCCGGACTTCGACTCAGAGTCCCTTGGGCGGGCCCTGCTTTCGAACACAAGTCTTGAGGGTACGGACAAAACCCTCTTCGCCGGACTGTACCGTTTACCGGCGGGCCACTCGCTGACCTGCTCGCCAGGTACAGCGCCACGGTTGCGTCGCTGGTGGAATACGCTCGATCACCGGGTCGATGTGCCACGCGACTACGATGAGCAATGCGCGGCCTTTCGAGAATTATTTTTCGACGCCTGTCGCATCCGAATGCGCAGCGACGTTCCGGTGGGTACGGCGCTCAGTGGCGGTCTCGACTCGAGTTCGGTCGCGTCCACGATTCACGCTCTAGGGACGGAGCACGGATCCCGTGAGCGCATCCCAACCGACTGGCGTCGGGCCTTTATCGCCACCTACGCCGGAACGGAGCAGGACGAGAAGGCCTACGCTGACGAGGTCGTCACGCGAACGGGTGCGGTTCCGGTCTACTGCGCGATGACTCCAGGCGCTTTTCTTGAGAACCTCGATTCGATTCTTTTTCAACTTGAGGATCTGTACGACATCGCCGATGGGCCCTGGCAGTTGTATCGTGAATATCGCCGCCAGGGGGTGGTCGTATCCCTGGACGGGCACGGCGGCGACGAACTCCTGGCCGGTTATCACCGCTACGCGCAGATCATGCTGGACCGGAGTGTCGAACCGAGCTTCCACCCGCTGGCCTTCTATCGTGCGCGCGGTATTCTCGAAGCGATGTACGCGGCCGACTGGCCCGGGCGCGACCCTTCGGGCGCGCACAGATTGCTGGTCCAGACCGCGAAACGTCTTCTGTTTCGCCTGCCCGGAGCGGACTTCGTCTGGCAACGCTGGAAGGGGGGCCCGTTTTCCGCGCGAACCATGGGCAGCCCGGATTCAGAGGCCCCGCAAACCGCCGCCGTTCCTGACAGTTTTCTGCGTCTTACCTGCCGCACCGATTTTCCCGGTGCCGGGCGGGACCTCGAGCGCCTCTCCGATCCCATTGATCGGGCGCTTTATTTCGATTTTCATTATACAGTGCTGCCTACGATTTTACGCAACTTCGATCGCCTCTCGATGGCTCACGGAGTCGAGGTACGTGCGCCCCTGCTGGACTGGCGCATCGTAACCTACGGATTTTCTTTACCCGTGACGAGTAAGCTCGGCGGCGGGTTCACCAAACGGATCCTGCGCGATGCCCTGCGCGGTGTTCTGCCCGAAAAAATTCGCAGACGTAAGACCAAACTCGGTTTCGTAAGCCCGTTGCGTACCTATTTTCGTGATGCGCGGCTCAAGGAAATCCTGCTGGATACGTTTGCCTCGCGCGAATTCCTTGAATCGCCGTACTGGCATGGCGAGCGCCTGCGTGCCTTCGCCGGTGAATGTTATCAGACCGACCGGCTCTACGATCTGCGCTTCGTCTGGCCTTTTTTTCATGCTGCGCGCCTTGCGACGCTCTTCGCGAATCGAAAAAGGGAACTCCAGACCCGGGTGATGTAGACTATGTCCGTACCTCTCGTTGACCTTAAGGCAAATTATCGTTCGATCAAGAACGAAATCGACGCGGCGATCCAGGCCGTAATCGAGGAGGCGGCGTTTATCGGTCTGCCGGCCAATTCCTACGTGCGAATGTTCGAGGAAGAATTCGCGCGTTTTCTGGGCGTGCGCCATTGTATGGCCTGTGCCAACGGTACCGACGCGATTGAGATACTCCTGCGTGCCTATGGCATCGGTCCCGGGGACGAGGTACTTGTTCCGGCCAATACCTGGATTTCCACGGCGGAAGCGGTTTCGGCGAACGGGGCTCTTCCGGTCTTCGTAGATAGCCATCCCGACTATTATACGATGGACGTGGAACGCATCGCCGAACGTGCCAGCGAGCGCACCCGCGCGATCATCCCCGTACATTTGTACGGGCAGACCGTCGATATGGATCCCCTGCTCGCCCTCGCGCGTGAACGCAACTGGACCGTAATCGAGGATTGCGCACAGGCCCACGGTGCGCTCTATCGGGGTCGCATGGCCGGGACCATGGGTCACGCGGCAACGTTCAGTTTTTTTCCAGGCAAGAACCTGGGCGCCTTTGGGGATGCGGGCGGAATGGCGACGAACGATGACACGATCGCTGAGAAAGCGCGCATGATCGCCAATCACGGTCGCCTGGGGAAGTTTGATCACGGGCTTGAAGGCCGCAACAGTCGCATGGACGGTATCCAGGCGGCGATTCTTTCAGTAAAATTGAAACACCTGCCCGCCTGGACCGATCTTCGCCGGCAGAAGGCGGCGCTGTATGATGCGCGGCTGGCCGATGTTGATCTCAAGCTGCCGGCCCGGGCCGACTATGCCCGGCACGTTTTTCACCTTTATGTCGTGCAGGTCGCGGAGCGTGACCGAGTCATCGCGAGTTTGCAGGAAAACGGAATCGCCACGGGTGTTCATTATCCGGTGGCACTGCCATTTCTCCAGGCGTACCGCGTGCGCGGGTTCCGGCCCGATGAGTATCCGGTTTCGTACGCGGCGATGACAGGTCTGCTTTCACTTCCGATCTACCCGGAGCTGGACGAGGCCGTGATCGATCGGATTGCCCGCGTCATGGGAAGGGCGATCCCTGTTCGATCGTGAGGACGACCGGACCGTCTTCAGAGCCGGGGTCAAATCAGGTCTTTCTGGAGCGTCATTGATCCGGAGGGAATGATCGATTTACGCCCCGGGTCGCCGTTTTGGGGACGGGAGCAACCAATTCCCCTCGAAAATGACCCTCCACAACGTGGAGATTCTGCAGGGCCATCGCTCGGGAAATTGGGTATGTTTCATGCGGGTATGGCTCAAGGCCTGCTTCAGGAAAAAGTGAACTATTTACTGGCCCATGAAGATGCACGCCTGAAGATCGCCCGTGCCGGACAGAAACGTGTTCTTGAGCGACATACGGCGGTGGTTCGCTGTGCCGAACTTGACGAAATGATTCAGAAATTGTTGTGATCCGGGAGAAATGGAATGGATAACAGTTTTTTTCAACAGTACAGTGAAACGCTTCAGCAAACGCTTCGGACCCAGGACTGGTCCGGGGTGGAGAAACTGGCGCGGGCCATGCGTTCGGCCTGGGAGAATAATCGCCGGGTTTTCCTGTGTGGCAATGGCGGCAGCGCCGGTAACGCGATTCACCTGGCCAACGATTTTTTGTACGGGGTGAATAAAGAAGAAGGGATCGGCCTGCGCATCACCGCGCTGCCGGCCAACGCGGCGGTGCTGACCTGTCTGGCCAACGACATTTCGTACGAGGATATTTTTTCGCAGCAACTCCTGGTGGATGCCGATCGCGGGGACATTTTGATCGTACTTTCCGGCAGCGGGAATTCACCCAATATCGTCAAGGCGGTGGAAACCGGCAGGGACCTGGGCATGCAAACCTTCGGCCTGCTGGGTTATTCGGGCGGTCGCTGTCTGGAACTGGTCGATGTGGCCATCCATTTTCCGATCAACGATATGCAGATCGCGGAAGATATGCAGCTCGTGGTCGGGCACATGCTCATGCGCGCACTTTGCGCCAACCCCGTTCGCAAGAATCCACGAGTCGCGGGCGCGCCTAAATAAAATTTTTCTTTCAAACGCCTCCCGGAGCCACGAAAGGGTCGGGATGATTTCGGAACATTTATGCAACCTGTTTTTGTAATTGGCAGTAATTCTTTCTCCGGTGCGACTTTCGTCGACTATCTTCTCGACCAGGGCCAGAGCGTAATCGGGATGAGTCGTTCGGCGGAACCGAATGCGGTTTTTCTGCCGTATAAAAAGAATGCGAAGCTCAAGAATTTCACCTTCCACGCGCTCGATCTCAACCTGGACCTGGACCGGATACTCCAGTTGATTGGCGATCTGAAACCGGACTATGTCGTCAATTTCGCCGCGCAGGGTATGGTAGCGCAGAGCTGGCAAATTCCCGAACACTGGTTTCAGACGAATACGGTCGCGAACGTACGCCTCCACGACGGTTTGCGCAAGTTTCCCTTCTTAAAAAAGTATCTGCACGTTTCGACCCCTGAAGTATACGGGAACACCGAAGGGCTGATCCAGGAACATCGCCATTACAATCCCAGCACGCCGTACGCGGTGTCGCGCGCGGCTGCGGACCTGAGTCTCTGGTCCTTTTTTCAGAACTATAAATTTCCCGTGGCCTTCACGCGCGCCGCCAATGTGTACGGCCCCGGCCAGCAACTCTATCGAATCATTCCCCGTACGATTCTTTTCGCCCGTCTGGGTCGAAAATTGCAACTCCAGGGGGGCGGACATTCGGTGCGTTCCTTCATCCATATGCGGGACGTAGCCGACGCGACCTGGCGGGTAACGCGTGAGGCGCAGGCGGGAGAAATTTATCATATATCCACAGAGCGGAATCTGTCGATCCGCGAACTGGTCGAATTGATCTGCCGTTTGACCGGAGTCCCCTTCGCGGATCTGGTCGAACTCGCCGACGATCGACCGGGAAAAGACGCTGCTTATTTGCTGGACAGCGGCGCACTTAAAAAAAATCTTGGCTGGTCTGATCGGATTAGCCTTGAGGAGGGCCTCAAGGACACCATCGCGTGGATCGACGAAAATTTGGAAACGATCAGAAATCAACCCTTCGATTACGTGCACAAACCCTGATCGGAATTCTCGCGCCAATCACACACGGGACCATTTATGAAAATTGAAAATGTATTGATCACAGGCGGATTCGGCTACGTCGGAAGTCGGCTCACACCATTCTTGCTCGAAAAGGGATACGCGGTTAAAGTAATCGACCTCTGTCTGTACGGCGATTACGGCTACGACGCTCTGCGCACGGACTCGCGCTGGAGTGAGTGGCAGTCGCGCTTCGAACTCGTTCGCGGAGATACGCGCGATCCGGAGGCGGTTCGCAAGGCCATGCGCGACGTGGACGCGGTTATTCACCTTGCCGCGATTTCCAACGATCCCACCGGCGAAATTGACGAAGTGCTCACGCGTCAGGTGAACTTCGACGCTGTCGGTCTGATGCTGGCCATTGCTCGTGAAAGCGGGGTCAGGCGATTCATCAACGCGTCCTCCAGCTCCGTGTTCGGAATCAAAAAAGACGCGAACGTGACTGAAGAACTTGAACCCGAGCCGCTCACCTACTACAGCAAGTACAAGGCGCTCTCCGAATGGTTGATCATCGCCGCGGCCAGCCCGGATTTCACGGCTGTAAACGTACGGCCCGCCACCATCTGCGGGTACTCCCCGCGCCAGCGTTTCGACCTGACCGTCAACAAGCTGACCGCGGACGCGATCCGCAAACGCCTGATTACGGTTCACGGCGGACAGCAACGTCGACCGAACGTCGGCATGACCGATATCATCAATCTGTATGCCCAATTGCTGGAGATCGATGCCGAAAAAATCAACGGCCGAACCTTCAACTTCGGCTTCGAGAATCACAAGGTTATCGAAATCGCCGAAATAATCAAAGGCGAACTTTCCGATCTCGGTGTCGAAATTAAAATCACCGAAACGACCGACAACCGGGACTATCACATTTCCTCGGACCGCCTCGTAAAGGATATCGGCTACAGGGCGGTCAGCTCGATTCGAGCGGAAGTCACCGAACTGCGCAAAGCCCTGGAAAGCCAGTTTGCCGACATCGACGCTCCGCACCATTATAATATGCAGGTGATGGAACTCGGACGGGATGCGGCGGCCTATCGGTTCCTCTCTCGCAACGAAACCATCTCGGTTCGGTAAGAACAGACGGTTTTTTCTATAATAAACAAAGTTAGCGATTCTGTTAGCGAATCAGGACCAAGCCGAATGAACAGCATGACCCAGGACCAGATTCCGGCCGTCTCCGACCTGGAGGCGATCGCCAGAAAAATTCGATTCATGCTGGTGGAAAACTCTCACCGCGCCCACGCTCCACACCTTGGTTCGTGTCTGTCCTGTGTCGACATCCTGGTCGCGGCATATTTCGGAATTCTAAACGTGGATCCGGCGCGGCCGAAGGATCCGGACCGGGATCGATTCATCCTGAGTAAGGGTCACGGAGCGCCGGCCCTGTTTATGACGCTCACCATGCGCGGCTTCATTACCCCCGAGGAGATGGCCACCTTCGGCCAGAATGGAGCGCTGCTGGGCGAGCATCCTGGTGTGGGCTGCGCTCCTGGTGTCGAGGCGGCCACCGGTTCGCTCGGGCACGGTTTCCCGATGGGTGTCGGCATGGCTCTCGCCGCGAAGATCCGCAAACAGAAGTATCGAGTATTCAGCCTGCTCAGCGACGGCGAATGCAACGAAGGTTCCACCTGGGAAGCGGCCATGACGGCCCCCGCCAAGAACCTCGACAACATGATGGTCATCGTCGATTTCAATAAGTGGCAGGCCACCGGACGCAGCGAAGAAATCATGGCGCTCAATCCACTCATGGACAAGTGGCGCTCGTTCGGCTGGAACGCGTATGAAACAGACGGTCACGATATCGCCGGCCTGCGCAGCCTCATGGGAACCCTGCCCGACGGCTCGGGGAAACCGGTGGCCATCGTCGCTCACACGGTGAAGGGCAAGGGTATATCCTTCATGCAGGATGACAACAACTGGCACTACCGAATTCCGAAAGCGGAAGAAGTCGAAGCCGCCCGGGTGGAACTGGGCGTTTGAGTCAGGACTCCGCGGAGAATCAAAACCATGCGTAATACATTTGCACGCGTCATTACCGAGGTCGCCCGCGAAAATCCGAACGTCGTCCTCCTGAGTGGCGACATCGGCAATAAACTTTTCGACGATTTCAAGGACCACGCACCGGGGCGATTTTACAACTGCGGGGTGGCCGAGGCGAATATGATCGGTGTCGCAGCCGGATTGGGCCTGAACGGTTTTTTTCCTTTCGCGTATACGATTACGCCCTTCATCACCACGCGCTGCATGGAACAGATTCGCCTCGACGTCTGTTATCACGAATCCCCGGTTACCATCGTCGGCACCGGCGCCGGCCTTTCCTATACCGAACTGGGGCCAACGCACCATTCGCTTGAGGACATCGCCATGCTGCGGCTCCTGCCGGGTATGCGCGTGATCTGTCCGGCCGATCCGCTGGAAGTGGAACTGGCCGTGCGCGCGGTCGCCGCAGATCCAGGGCCGACGTACATTCGCCTGGGGAAAAAAGGGGAACCCATCCTGCATACCGGGCGACCGGATTTCAAAATCGGTCGGGCCATTACCCTTCGCGAGGGTAGCGAGGTTTGTATTCTTTTTACCGGTAACATCGGCGCTGTGGCCCTGGGCGCGGCGAATCTCCTGGACGAAAAAGGAATTTCGGTTCGCGTGGAAAGTTTTCACACCGTCAAACCCCTCGACGAAACCCTGCTGGCCCGGGTGTTCGCCGACTATCCGCTCGTCGTGACACTTGAAGAACACAACCGGATGGGCGGGCTCGGCGGCAGCATCGCCGAATGGCGCAATGATCACGCGCCCGACGGTGCGCGCCTTGAGCGGATCGGCACGGAGGACCGGTTTTTACACAGCCTTGGTTCGCAGAATTGGTCCCGTGAAATTTTCGGCCTCACCGCCCCCGCCGTGGTCGGTCGGATTGAAAAAGCGTTGAGCCATTCCCGGGCCTTTCGTTGAACCGAGAGGACTCGCGGCAGACGCTTCCGTCAGCCATTCGCATTTTTTAACTCATTCGAGCACTCATGAAAATTGGCGTCGATTTCGACAATACCATTGTCAGTTACGATTCGCTCTTTTTTAAGATCGCCCTGGAAAAAAAGCTGATCCCTGGCGATCTGGCGGTTACCAAGAACGACGTTCGCGACCACCTCCGGAAAATCGATCGCGAGGACGACTGGACTGAAATGCAGGGCTACGTATACGGAGCGCGCATGAATGAGGCCGATCCCTTTCCCGGGGTGCTGGATTTTTTTCTCCGTCTGAAATCGGCAGGGCTCCCCTTCGTCATCGTATCGCACAAAACACGCTACCCGTACATGGGTGAGAAATACGACCTGCACGCATCGGCCCGGGGCTGGCTGAAAACGCGCGGTTTTTTTTCGGAGCAGGGCATCGACATTGGCGCGGAAAACGTTTTTTTCGAGCCGACGAAACACGATAAGTTGCGGCGCATCGGAGCGGTCGGGTGCACACACTTCATCGACGATCTGCCCGAATTTCTCGGCGAAGAATCCTTTCCCGCGCGGGTCGAGCGGATTCTATTCGACCCCGGCGAGGCATACCCCGAGGATCGCCGTTTTTTGCGCAAACCCTCCTGGTCCGAAATTGAAGCGTACATCCTGGCGGAGAGTCGTCGCGGATGATCGCCGACGAGACCGTGCCCGCCTTTCTGCGGGGCGCCGGAATCGACGGATCCTACGAATTAGTTTCCCTGAAAGGAGGAGCGAACAACCAGGTTTACCGTGTCGCGGTCGGCGAATCCAATTTCGTCCTCAAGCGATATTTTCACCACGAAGGCGATCGCCGCGATCGCCTGGGACACGAGTTCGCGTTTTCCACGTTCGCGTACGAGGACGCTGGACTGCGCTGCATTCCCCGGCCCCTGGCCGCTGATGTTTCGGCCGGCCTCGCACTGTACGAATTTGTTGAGGGAGAGAGAATCACGGACGGCGACCTTGCCGAGGAGCACGTTCGCCAGGCACTGCATTTTTTTATCGACCTGAATCGCAAACGTCGCCGGCCTCCGAAGCAAGTTTTTCGATCGCTGAACATATTGATTGCGTTCAGCGTCGCGTCGATCGTCTGACCGATGAGCGGTTTCTGGCGGGTGGCACTACAGCGATCGAACGGACTGCGCGGGACTTCGTTATTGATCGACTGGTCGACGCGCGGGACCGATTGTTTTCGGGCCTCCAGCGTGCCCGTGCGGCCCGGCCCGATCTCAACCGTCCCCTGGCGGAAGAGGATCGTTGTCTGTCTCCTTCCGATTTCGGGTTCCACAATGCGCTCCGCCGCCCAGACGGAGCGGTGTTTTTTTTCGACTTCGAATACGCCGGCCGGGATGACCCGGCCAAGATGGTGGGTGATTTTTTCTCACAGCCCGAAGTGCCAGTACCCGACGCGTATTTCGACTGGTTTAGCGCGGCCGTGGCGCGGGAATGGGACGAATCGTCGGGGCTGCTCGCTCGTATAAAATTGTTATTGCCGCTCTACCGCCTGAAATGGTGCTGTATTATTCTAAATATTTTTCTCAATGTGGACGCGCACCGTCGGCTCTTCGCCGGTGAGGGAGATTTCGAAGCGGCGCGGGTCCGGCAACTTGCGAAGGCCAGGCATGCCCTGGAACGCGTGGACCTGGAACTTCCCGATCGCTGGATCGAAGAGCAATAAACCAGGACTGTTCGGAATTTTTTGAAGAGGCAATTTTTTTGGCGTACATCGATTTTCTTTCTTCCGTTCATAAAAAGACCACCCGGGACTACGTTTCGCGCGTAACGGATCCTGATTACCCCAAGGCGAAAGCGGCGGAACTCGCCAAAAAATGGGCCTACGAGTACTGGGACGGCGACCGACGTACCGGGTACGGCGGGTTCAAATACGACGGGCGCTGGCGGGCTGTCGCGGACGCCATGGTCGCGCATTACGGACTCAAAGCGGGGGACCGCGTACTCGACATCGGCTGCGGCAAGGCCTTTCTGCTTTATGATTTGACCCAGGCGGTTCCCGGCATCCAGGTCGTTGGGACGGATATCTCCAGCTACGGGATTGAACACGCGAAAGAAGAAATGAAACCGTTTCTCAGCGTGGCCTCCGCAGCGGAACAACCCTTTGAATCGAGCAGCTTCGATCTGGTCTATTCGATCAATACGTTGCATAATCTTCACACGTTCGATCTTGAGAAGGCTTTGCGCGAAATGGAACGCCTCAGCCGCCGTCATAAGTACCTCTGCGTGGAATCGTATCGCAACGAATCGGAAAAAGCGAATTTGCTGTACTGGCAGCTCACCTGTGAGGGTTTTTACACGCCCGAAGAATGGGAGTGGTGGTTCCGTCTGACCGGTTATTCCGGGGATTTTTCCTTCATTTACTTCGAGTGATCGCGGGCGGGAAATGGGTGTCGAGGTTGTTTTAAGTATTGTGCATCCCTTGAAAACCAGTTTAGCGTGTTTCATGGAATCTGGTGCGCAGGTCCGAAGCCTGATTTTCCGATACAGAATATTTTCAGCTTTCATTTGGTACAAAAATATATTATGAAAGGCTGTCGAATTTTGAGGGCTGCCGTCCATTATTATGGGGGCGCATGGGACCAGTTCTGGCTCGGCGATGAGGATAATCTTCATTTGCCATACGAAAAGGTTCTAACGAATTACCTCGAATCGGGAATGGTCTATTCAAACTGGTTTTCGAAATACATGGGCTTGCTGGGATATGAAACCCATGAGGTGGTGACGAATATTCAGGGCCTTCAGAAAATCTGGGCACGGGACAATAACTTCACCTATCAACCCGATCAGTGGAAGAGGGAAATTTTTTTCGCCCAAATCAGAAGTTTGCGTCCGGACATTCTGTTTATACAGAGTCGCAGTACTCTAAATGACATCGTCGAGAATTTTGAGGAGTTGAAGCAAGAATTCCCCTTTGTAAAAAAAATACTCTTGATGTCAGGGTACCCGGAGGAAGGGAACCTGAAAGGGGTGGATGTAATTTTCGCGGCTCCGGCTCCGGTGCTTGATTTCTACCAGCAACGAGGTTACAACTGCATTTTGCTCTATCACGGTTTTGATCCTGGCGTGCTCCCCTCGCTTTCAAATTCTGGTTTCGCTGAGGAAATTTACGATTTTACTTTTTTGGGTTCTTCCGGGTTCGGACATGGCCTCGGGCACAAAACACGCTACTGGACTCTTGTAGAACTGGCCTTGCGTACAAACATCACCATGTTTATATATGACCCTCCCAATGTACCCGGTAATTTGCCGATGCTGAAAGCGGTGTCGCCCGGTGGGAAACTACGAGAGCGGTTCAAGCGCGCTTTTTTTGCTTTTTTTGATGAGAATGATATGCCGGCGATTGAAAACCTTGAAGGGAAATTGCGACTCCGGCTAAACCATGGATTCCTTGCCCGACAAATCGGGGTTGTGAAAACAGAGTTGCGAGGAAGAGCTCAAACTTCCCGGTTTATTAAAAATACGGGATTGGCCAGAGAAACCATTGAGGAGCAATTGCCGGGTCCACTATTTTCCCTTTTCGGTGATCGTTGTTTGCCTCCGAGGTTTGGACTTGATATGTACCGCACCCTTGGGGCTTCAAAGGTTACATTTAACATTCATACAGATGCGGCCAATGGTTTCGTTGGTAATATTCGACTATTTGAGGCTACCGGGGCAGGCACCTGTCTTCTAACTGACAGAGGAAAAAACATGAAAGATCTGTTCGACGAAGATCGGGAATTAGTAACTTATTCCTCAGTTGACGAGTGTATTTCGAAACTCAGATTCCTTCTTGAAAATGAGCAAGAGCGCAAGAAAATAGCCGAAGCCGGTCAGAAGCGAACGCTGAAGGATCACAGTTTCCAAAATCGTGCGATGGCGATCGACGAAGTTATTTCTTCCCTTTAATGCCGGGAATTCAATGGTCCGTTGATGCTGCCAAGAGTAAGATTACTGATTCCGGTCTGGGGAGTTTCTTATGTACGGCAGTTCGCTGACCTGGCATTGTGCACTTTGCTTGCGGATGGAAATTTGCCGGAACTGGGGGCGAAGACGGACCTCGAAGTCTACCTGTTAACCGGTTCGCAGTACGTTCCCGAGTTCGCGAGTAGTATCAAACGGATTGAAAAAATTTGCCCTGTTCGAGTGGTGCAAATCGATGATCTATTGGGGTCGAGCCTTTACGGCTTCACTCTGACTCTCGCCTACGTTCGCGGAATGAATGCGGAGGGCCCCCATGTTACGAATACGCATTTCGTATTCATGAACTCGGATTTTCTGCTGGCTGAAAATTCGCTCCGGACGCTCACAGAACAAATATTGGGCGGTCGAAATTGTATCCTTGCTCCAAGTTTTCGTGCGGTCGCGGAAAGAGTGGAGCCGTTTTTGCGCGCACGCAAAACGAATGGAATAATTTCTGTACAACCGCGCGACCTGGTGCGAATTGCACTCAATGACCTCCACCCCACTATCTGTGCGAAAACCATTAACCAGGATGTTCTGTATTCATACTACCCGAACCAGTTTTACTATCGCATTGACAATCACACGATTCTGGCACGACACTTTTTACTCTTTATGCTCTGTATTAAACCGCAAAAAGCAATGCAGGCTGCGAACACATATTGCGATTATGGTTTCGTTCCGGAGCTCTGTCCAGGCGACGATTTTACAGTTCTTGGCGACTCCGATGATTTTTTTATGCTCGAATCGCAAACCGGGGCGCACGAAAACGAGCATATTGGGTTTGGAAAACCTGATATCGCCGTGGCGGCAAATTATTTACAAAGTTTCACAACCAGGGAGCACAGATTATATTCCTCCCACGATATCATTGTCCACGATCAGGATCTGCCTCCTGATTTTCAGAAATCCCGCGAGCATCTTATCAGTACCATGGACATCCTGAACAATCGACTCGCCGGGCCTGTGGCGCATGCGTTTCATCCCTATTGGTCGGGTAGTGTTTCGAGCTGGCAGCGAGATTTGGAAGCCGCGGGCCACAGCCCCGCGCCCCCTGAGCTCAGTCCGCTTCCAGACCGGCCAGAATTGCAGAATATTTATAGTCCTTTTGAACTCCAGCGGATAAAACGGGACAGGCGCTCAATTAAAAGAAAAATCGATTCGTTTGTGAAAGAGGCCAGTTCATCCGTTTTTTTGTTTCACGACGATACCTTCGAACCTTTTCATACCGACCGGCCTGACTTTTTACGATTTCTCCCTGGTAAGGATTTACCGGTCTTCAAAGAGACCGCGCCAATGGCGTTGGTATGCCTTGCTTCACCCAATTCGTGTAAACAGATCGCCGAAAGCCTCCACATGGAACTGCGGGCCAGGCTGGAATATCTCAACAAATTTCTCATAATCATCCACGGGAAGGGCGAGGAGTTTTCTTACTCGTCCGCCTGCGGGTATTTCGCGGGGGCATTTGCCCGGCTGACATTGAACCGCACCATGGACGCCCGCCTTGAAGTAAGGCGCGTTTCGTTCCTTCAACGATTATACAAGAAATTTGAACGCTCCATCCTCCCTCAATCCAGAATTCCAGCTTTTTTTCCCACGATCAGTTTCTTTTGCATTGGTTTACTTGAAAAAATTAGTGACATTGCAAGGCCGAGAAAACACAAAACAGCGAATTGCACGGCTGTATTTATTCAGGTTGAATTTTCTGGAGGGGTGAGTTCGATCACTTCCGCCGGGTTGAATGAAAAAGGCCAGCACCTCAAAAATAAATTTGAGACCTCGCGTGATAATAACCCCGGCAAAAACCAGTTAGGGTCTTCGATTCATTCCGCATTATTTGGCTCGGTTCTAAAAGATGGCCTTACCTGAGAGATCTTTACATTTAGATTCCGTTCGTGCGCTGGAAGATATTCGGTCAAAAAATGATGCCTCACGGATCGTTTTTGTTTCAGGCAATTTTAACATTGTTCACCCTGGTCATCTTCGGCTTCTGCGCTTCGCCGCCGAATGCGGTGATTATCTTGTCGTGGGCGTGCTTTCAGATCAGGTCGGTTCCGCCATTGTGCCTGAGGAACTCCGACTGGAGGCTCTTTCCGCGATCAGCCACGTGAATTACTGTTTTATTTTAAGAGACCCACCTGGCGATTTTGTCGGGAAACTCAGACCAGAGTATGTCGTGAAGGGCAAGGAGCATGAGGATAAAGAAAACGTGGAGTTTGAGATCGTGCAGTCGTATGGAGGAAAGCTTCTTTTTGGATCGGGAGATGCTACCTTCTCCTCAATCGATTTGCTTCGCCAGGCCTATCGCCACATCGATCTTTCTACAATAGTTCTGCCAAATGACTATCCCAGACGGCATGATTTTTCTATGGATGATCTTCGCGGTGCGATCGCGAATTTTTCCGACCTGCGTGTTCTGGTTCTTGGGGATACCATTATTGATGAATACGTTACCTGCGACGCTCTGGGGATGTCGCAGGAAGATCCTACCCTTGTGGTTATGCCGATTTTAACAAATCGGTTCATTGGAGGAGCTGCCATCGTTGCGGCGCATGCAGCGGGCCTGGGTGCGAAGGTGCAATATTTTTCCGTAGTGGGTGACGATGCCGTTGGAAATTATGCACGGGAGAATCTCGAAACACTTGGAATCTCGGCAAACCTGATTGAAGACGCCAGCAGACCAACGACTCTCAAGCAGCGTTTTCGGGCACAGGAAAAGACTCTGCTTCGAGTCAGTTATCTTCGTCAGCAGGAGATAAGCAAGGAACATCAGGCAATGATCGTAGAACCTTTTCGCGAAGCCCTTGAGAAAGCGGATCTTGTTATTTTCTCCGATTTTAATTACGGTTTTCTGCCTAATGGTCTTGTCGAAAAACTAAGTGAGCTTGCCCATCGGCGCGGGGTCCTGATGGTTGCCGACAGCCAGTCGTCGTCTCAGATCGGTGACGTCTCGCGATACCCTCACATGGCACTGCTGACCGCGACCGAACGCGAGGCGCGTCTTGCTGTCCGAGACTTTACAAGCGGTCTCGTGGTGCTCGCCGAGGAATTGAGATTGAAAGCGGACGCGCAGAATGTGTTCATTAAGCTGGGGGGGGAGGGAGTGCTGATTCATGCTCCCAAGGCCGGGAATTGGATCACGGATCGGCTTCCCGCTTTTAATAATGCCCCCAAAGACATCGCGGGGGCAGGTGATTCCTTTCTCACCTGTTCGGCCATGGCACTGGCGAGAGGAGTAGACGTGTGGCAAAGTGCCTATCTCGGTTCCCTTGCCGCGGCATGCCAGGTGGGGAGGGTTGGAAATATTCCTCTCCGTGCGGATGACCTGCTGGCTGAAATTGAGTGAAATAACATCCTGTGGAAATGAAAAAGGCCTTGTGTAGAAAAAAGATTTGCAAAACGTGGAAAGCCGGACAAGAATCCAGGCTATCGCCAGTGCAAGAAGGCAGGCAGTATTGGACGCCGGAAATCTAATCAGGAAGAAATTTTGAACCTACCCAAATCAATGAAGGCGGCCATTCTGGTTGCTCAATCTCAGCCTTTAGCAGTTGATGAAGTCCTCCTTCCTGGCGAACTCGGATACGGCCAGGTACTCGTCAAAGTATTTTGCAGCGGAATTTGTGGTTCCCAAATCGGCGAAATTGAAGGCGCCAAGGGGCCTGACAAGTTTATTCCGCACTTACTGGGTCATGAGGGCTCGGGCGAAGTGGAAGGGATCGGACCGGGGGTAAAACGTTTCTCTCCTGGAGATCGTGTCGTGTTACACTGGATGAAAGGGGCTGGAATAGAGGCTGACCCGCCTGCATACGAATGGAAAGAGAAAAAATGTAATGCTGGTTGGGTAACAACCTTCAATGAGTATTCTATCGTTTCCGAAAATCGTCTTACGAAAATTCCCGATTCACTCGACGATGAAGTTGCCGCCTTGTTTGGGTGTGCTGTCACTACCGGCCTCGGAATTATTAGTAATAATGCCAGACTCAAAATCGGTGAATCCATTGTTATTTTCGGAGCCGGAGGTGTGGGTCTCAATGTTGTTCAGGGTGCAGCGCTCGTAACGGCTTATCCGATCATCGCGGTGGATCTATTTGACCATAAGCTGGAACTGGCACGTCGATTTGGAGCGACGCATTCGCTAAATTCGCGGGAAGAAAGTGACATAGCAGGCAAAATCCGTGCGATCTTAAAAGAAACAACCGGGAACGAATTTGCGGATGTGGTAATTGACAACACCGGCAATCCAAAGATTATCGAGATCGCTTACAACCTGACCAAACCCAGAGGACGTACGGTGCTGGTGGGAGTTCCTCGGCAGGGCCAGAATGTTTCGCTTCATTCCCTGCCACTCCATTTCGGTAAAATCCTGACCGGATCACATGGCGGGGAAACATACCCTACTGAGGATATTCCTCGTTACTTGAACCTTTACCAAAATGGTACGCTTCGGTTAAATGAACTTATAACGAATCGATTCACCCTGGATGAAATAAATGAGGCGGTTGCAAAAATGAAATCTGGTGAAATTCAAGGGCGCTGCATTGTTCGAATGGTATCCCGTTCTAAATAGGCCGGCCTTGCGTTTTTTTAAAAGTCAGGTAAGCAGGTCGGAATCGGTCAATTTTTTATGGGTCGCTTCCAATAGTAATACGAATCGCGGTATACAAGTTGGAAAAAGTTCATGAAGTTTAATTTTGTGACAGTCGTATGGGGTTCCGATTACGTGGACCTTTTCATGAAGGCTGTAATTCCAGGGTTCCTTTCCTTGAGCAATTTCGGGTCCTTTAAATATAAAAATTCATCCAAATATTATATATATACAACCAATCAAGATGGCCGGGATATCCTCAGTTCTGAAAGCTATGCGCTACTCAAATCTTCCGTTCCTGTTGAAATGGTTGATATTGAATCTTATGGAAAGATAGAGGATCGTTACGTCAGAATGTCGCTTTCCCATGCGAAGGCTATACAGCAGGCAAGTGTCGAAGGTGCCAATTTAATCGTTTTGCCACCTGATGAAATCTGGTCCGGGCTCAGCCGACTTGCTGATTTTGCGGAGAAGGGAAAGAGACTTGTAATGGTCGAAGGAACCAGGGTCATTAAGGAGCGTTTCGTTCCGTTATTGGGGAAATTAAACCAGAACGAAATCACCAGTCGCGATCTCGTGCGTCTGGCTATGGAGAATCTCCACCCGATCAGTGAAAGGTTATTCTGGGAGGAGACCCCATTCGAATCCGGGATGCCTTCAATGCTCTACTGGAGGGCAAATGACGGAAGCGGCATTCTTTCGCGGTGTTTTCATCTTCATCCGCTTTTGTCAAGGCCCCGCCAATCAATCAACTTTCAGGGTACGATTGACGATGATTTTGTGCAGATGGCCTGTGAGCCTGATGAAATAGAGGTTGTAACAGATTCGGATGTTATCGTTGGAATCGAGATGAGTAAATTTGTCTTGCCCGAGAGAGTCCAGCCTTTCGCCTCATATAGACATTTGAGTGCCTGGGCTGTTGATCATGCGAATAGTGCTCACCGGAATTTTTTTAGGAAAGCAATCTATTTTCATTCGGAAAAATTGAACCATGATTGGCAGATATTATTTGAAAATTCTAATCGGGTAGTAGTTCGGATTTTACTTTTAGCGTGGGTATGGGAAATAGCAAGAATAACAAATGCTCTTGTTCTTGTTCCAATTTTTTTTCTGGGTTGGGTATTTCGAATTCCCAATTCAAGAGATTTATTATGGATGAAATTTCGACATTTGTTCCACGCTCTTCGACTGTTGCCGAACGGTCTGGTTTTGCAGGGCAGTATTAAGAAATTTTACAGCGAACTGTTTCCCTGGCGGCCATCCGCCCTGGAATGGAAAAGCAAGAGACTGCTTCAGTAAGGGAGATAAATTTCGACTACGTTCTTACCTGGTCTGAAGTAAAGCATTCGACTTCGTGGTTTTCAAAAACGGAAATATTATAAGAGGACAATTATGAAGGAAGGAATACAAAACGATGTTCTGGACCTTGGCACTCAGTGGTCCGATGCATTGCAATACAATCCACGAGCGATCCTATTCGTTCTGGCAAGATATAATTTCGTCGCCAAAATCCTCGGTCCCAAAAAATCCCTTCTTGAATTAGGGTGTTCGGAGGGGATTGGGGTTGCAACGCTTTCAGGGCAGATCGAAAGTTATCATGGTGTCGATATGGATGCTGACGCGATTGCCGAGGCTCGCCGGAACTGGGAAAGGGGATCCGTTGCATTCAGCGTGGGCGATTTTCTTGGAATGTCGTACGGGAAATTCTCATCCGTTGTTAGTCTGGACGTTATTGAACACATCCCTGCTTCGGTGGAGGCGGCGTATTTTAATACAATCCATGAAAATCTTGACGAACAGGGAGTTGCTATCGTAGGTACGCCGAATATTGCTGCGGAAGCCTACCAATCCGAACCAAGTCGGATCGCTCATATAAACCTTTATTCGGCGGAAAGGTTAAAATCGGAAATGCAAAGAGTGTTTCAAAATGTATTCATGTTTCTTCTCAATGATGAGGTGGTTCATACTGGTTTCTTTCCGATGGGCCACTATTTGATGGCGGTGGGATGTAACAGGCGACCTGAGGTTATGCAACCCTGAATTTGATGAATCCAATCAGGGCAAAATAGGACCGGGGAAAAATTTTATGGCCAAATCAGAGCACATGGAAAAGTGGATGCTTGCAAAAGCGCAGATGAGCGATCGGAAAATTACGTTCGGGAAAACACTGAAATCAATATTTTCTGAAAGGCCTCAGGTGTTGCTCAATTACCTTTCTTATTGTAAGTTTGCAGCTCGAATGATAGGGCCAGGAAAAAGAGTCCTTGTAACCGGTTGTTCTGAGGGAATTGGCGCCTGGGTGATTGCATGTGAGTGCGGGTTTGCGTGCGGGATTGATACGGACGTCGACGCGATCCAATTGGCGAGCCAGAATTGGGGTGGTGAAAAAGCGAACTTTGAAGCAGGAGATATTTCCGAACACGGTAATACAGGCGAATGGGATGCGGTGGTTTGTTTCTCGCACTATGGTAGGGAGTCCCCAGCATCGAGCACAATTCAAGCTGCGTTTCGTCTACTTAAAGTCGGAGGGGTTGTTGTTGTCGGTTACCCTTCCGCTGCTATTTCCGCGTCCGCCCTGGAGAATGAATGGGGGGTCAATGCGCGTTTTCGTTTCGAATTTTTCGCAATAAACGAAGTTGTTCAAGTCGGAAAAGCTCCAGGCGAGCATTTAAGGATTATCGTTGCAGTCAAATGATCCTTAAACAAGTTCACCCCCGTGTACTGTGAAGAGATGTTGCGTGTACCAAGTTTTCAACAAAACGAGGACCAGGCCGGACTTTCGGTCCTGATTCCATTATATAATCATCAAAGGTATTTACCGGAAACGCTTGACTCGATATTGGACCAATCGCTTAAACCGCGAGAAATTATCATTCTAAATGATGCTTCGACGGACGCGAGTTTTAATATAGCCAGCGATTATGCGAAAAAGTACCCGATTATTAGGGTCCTGAACAACGAAGCTAATCTGGGTGTTCTCTCTTCCCTGGAAATTCTCATCAATGAAGCCAGATTTGGTCTGGTCAGCCTTTTTTCTTCGGATGATCTCGTTCTTCCGGGGTTTTACGAAAAATCTTCGGAATTGATGTCGAAATACCCCGAAGCCGGTCTGTGCTGTTCAGATTTCGCGTCCTTTGACGATGAGCGAACGTTTTTTCGCACAGAAAAAATCGGCTGGAGTGCGAGCGCGGCATTTTTTGATCCAAACTCACTGGTTCAAGCGATTCGAAAACGTGGTGGGTTTATTCCCGGTACATCATCTATCATCAGGAAGCGAATGCTGAAGCATTATCCCTGGAGAAAGGAACTAAACTGGCATGTGGATCATTTCCTCCTGGTGGAGATCGGTTTCCGCCACGGAGTAATATATATTCCGGAAACCCTGGCGGCTTATCGTGTTAGGGCCGACTCATATAATGCTTCAAAAAAAAGCTCGCAGGAGATTGAGGTAGTAAAAAAAATAGTGCAACTATGTGCATCGGATGAGTGCCGGGATATTTTCCCGGGAATAGTGAAAAGTAAAGAACTATCTTATTACGGATTCGTAACGTTTCAGGCGATTTTATCCGCGCCCGGCCTCTGGAATTTCCGAACATTCTTTCTAATTCGTAGTGTTGTTTCTCGGGTAATTTTTGTTTGGGTGAAGAAAAAGACACTAAGATTGCTATTTCTCCTTCTTCCTTCACGATTGTGGAAATGGGGAAAAGCCTGGATTAAATGAGACACAAGCAGAAAATCGCGATCAAATCGCAAGCAGACATTTTGGAGGATACTGAATGACCACTCAAGTTATTAAAAGGACCACCTGTCGATTGTGTAACAGCGGTAACATTGAGCCAGTGGTAAAACTTGCTCCCGTGCCTCTTGCTGAAAAGTACGCTACTGACCAATCGGAACGAGATTCTTCTGTTTATCCGATCGATATGTACATGTGTAAGGACTGTGGACACGTCCAGTTGCTGGATGTTATCGATTCAGATACTTTATGGGACGATTATACCTACCATTCTGGACAGACCAGAGGGATCGTAGAGCACTTCCAGGAGGTTTCTGAAACAGTGCTGGTCAGGCACAAGCCCGCTCCGGGTAGTCTGGTAATTGACATTGGCAGCAATGACGGTAGTTTGCTCAGGCCCTTCAAAGAAAAAGGGTTCAAAGTTCTCGGGGTTGATCCAGCAAAGGATATTGCACGAAAGGCGACCGAGTCCGGTATCGAAACTATTCCTTCTTTGCTAACGATGGACCTTGCGAACAGGATCAGGAAGGATTATGGTCCGGCAAGCGTAATTACAGCTTTTAATGTATTCGCGCATGCCGATGACATGGCAGGTATGGCCGATAGTATTCGCACGATGTTGGCGCCGGATGGCGTTTTTGTATTTGAGGTCCAGTACCTGCTCGACATCGTAGATAAGATGTTGCTGGGAACCATCTTTCATGAACACATGTCCCACCATTCTCTGAAACCAATGTCAAAATTTTTGGTAGCGCATGGAATGGAACTCATCGACGTAGAGCGCAACAATATTCAGCACGGCTCGATTGTTGGAACCGCGCAGTTGAAGGGGGGTCCACGAAAAGTATCGCCCGCGGTTGGAGATTTGCTGGCAATTGAAGAAGAGCGCCGACTGGACAGGCCTGAGGCTATGCGCGCATTCGTGGAGCGCCTCGAAAAAGCAAAAAATCGTTTCGCGGAACTCATGGCCGAATGGAAGGCGAAAGGCGCCTCGGTTGCCGGCTATGGGGCGGCGCGCAGCGGGCCAACTCTGATCGCCAATTATTCGCTGGCCGGGGTGATCGAATACATTTTTGACGATCACCCGCAGAAAGTGAATAAGTTTTCGCCAGGAGACCACATTAAAGTTTTGCCGACAAAAGAACTTAACACCCGCAAACCTGATTATACCATTATTCTTGCATGGATACATGGAAAAAAGATTATTGCGAACAACCAGCGGTACCTTGAGGAGGGCGGCCATTTCGTTTTATGCTACCCGGATGTCCAGGTGATCGGGGCGGAAGACGTTTAAAATATTGAAAAATATGGCTGCCAGGGTCAAAATTGGAATGGTTGGAGTCGGTTTCATAGGACAGCTCGCGCACCTTATGAACTATGTGGAAGCCGCGGACTGCGATGTTGTTGCCGTCGCGGAGTTTCGTCCGGAATTGCGCAGACGAGTCGCCGAAAGGTACGCTATCCCGCGCTCATACGCCACACATCGGGAATTGCTAAACGATCCAGACGTGGAGGCGGTGGTCGTCGTGACACCCCGTCCGTTTACCGGATTGACCGTCCTCGATTGCCTTGAAGCGGGAAAGCACGTTCTTTCCGAAAAGCCTATGGCAGGCACTGTTGAGCAAGGTCAGCGCCTGGTCGCTGCCGCCAGGGCCCGTGGAGTACATTATGTCGTCGGTTACATGAAGCGCTACGATGAAGGTGTTGAGCTTGCGAAGCGAGCACTGGACGAGGCAATCGCCACGGGTGAACTGGGTAAAATCGCTTACGCCCGCACTCATTGTTATATGGGCGACTCGTATTGCAATCCCTGGGGCCATGTAATCACGGATGAAAAAGCTGATTATATCGGGAGTGGTTGGCCCGTCGCACCGGATTGGTTATCTCCGGAATGGCAAAAACCGTTCGCGGCGTATGTGAATACTTATTCACACAACACAAATCTACTGCGTTATCTTTTCGGACGTACACCTCGTGTGCAACATGCTGACGTTTCGCGGTCGAATGGACAGATTGCCGTTCTGGATTTCGGTGAATTTTCGGCGACCGTGGAGACGGGTCGCACCTCCAACCGTGGGTGGGACGAGGTTACCGAAATTTTTTTCGACGATGGCCGCATCACTCTAAAGACCCCACCGGCACTGTTACGCAATATTCCCGCAACGGTGCAGATATATCGAGCCGGTAACAAGCAGGAACTCGTCGTGCCTCAGCCGTACTGGTCCTGGTCATTTCGCCGCCAGGCAGACGCCTTCATAAAAACTGTTCGTTTGAACATCTCATCGATCAGTTCGGGTGAAGATTCTCTTGAGGATTTGCGGTTGATCGAAACTATTTGGAAGGAAGACATTCGCATTTCTGGATGAGCGGAAATTTATTATTCATCTCCGCAAATAAATTAGCCTATGATAAAAACTGCTGTGATAGGCGCTAGCGGCTACGTCGGGCGAAGTCTTTGGAATGCATACCGGCGGGAGTTTCCCGATTGCGTGGGTACTTCATTTTCAAATCCCGCTTCGGGTTTGATCGCTTTCGACATTCGCAGCCCGGATATAATCCCCCTGCGACTGGAAGCTACGGGCCATAGGGCTGTCTTGATTTCAGCGGCCAAACCGAACGTGGCCTACTGTGAAAATGAGCCGCAAGCATCGTATGCTGTTAATGTAAAGGGAATGCTTGATCTTATCGAACAGATCGGGCGCACCTCCCTGCAGGTGATCTTTTTATCATCCGATTATGTCTTCGATGGTAGATCGGGGAATTATGGAGACGATCATCCGACCGGGCCGACCACGGAATATGGCAGGCAGAAGGCCATAGTTGAAAAGGAAATATCGAACCTCACCGACAATTTTCTTATTTTACGTTTGAGTAAAATGTTCGGAATCACTCCAGGAGACGGCACCCTTCTGGACGAACTCGCCCAGAACCTGAGGGCAGGCAAGGAAGTTCAGGTTGCCCGCGATCAGTTTTTTTGTCCGACACGTGTTGATGAGCTGACAGCGGCAATTGAGGGCATTCAGTCTAAAGGACTTCGCGGTGTAATGAACGTTGCTGCTCCAGAACGGTGGTCCCGTTACGAAATCGCCAAAAAACTGGCCGAGGCGATTTCTTGTAATCTTGCGCTCGTCAAACCGATTTTGCTTTATGATATTCCTTCAATGCAAGGCCGCCCTCTTGATACGAGCATGGTATCTACCCGCTTGCAGGAGACGGTTAAAATCCAATTCTCTCCGTTTATGACGTCCGTCCACCAGTTCGCTGAAAATTGGCGGAGGAGCTGATTGGAAATATGAAGGCACTATTGTTAGCTGCCGGGGTTGGAAGCCGTTTACGTCCAATTACGGATACGATACCAAAATGTTTGGTCGAACTTGGCGGTCGTCCATTAATTGATTACTGGCTTGACATGCTTGTTCCGTCAGGAATCTGTCCTCTTCTGATTAATCTCCATTACCTCGCGGATGAGATGCGTTCTCACCTGAAACGAAGTCCGTATGCGGATCAAATCAGCACTGTGTTTGAGGAGGAGTTACTCGGAACCGGGGGGACTTTGCTCGCCAATCGAAACTGGTTCGACAATGAGTCGTTCATGTTATTGCACGCAGATAACCTTTCTCTCTTTGATGTGGGACGATTTATCGCCAGGCATCGGAAGAGACCTGCAGGCTGTCTGGTAACAATGCTTGTGTTCGAAACTGAATCACCCGAGAGTTGCGGTATCGTGGTCCGGGACGAGCAAGGGATTGTACGCGAATTCCACGAAAAAACCACCAATCCCCCGGGGAACCTGGCGAGCGGAGCCACATTCATACTTGAACCGGAAATTTTCGAGTATCTGGAAGCGACCGGGCACCGTGAAATTGATTTTAGTAAGGAAATCTTACCACAGTTGATCGGCCGGATTCAGACGTTCGAAGAAGTAAGCTATCATCGTGATATTGGAACTCTTCCCAGCTTGGAACGGGCTCGCAGGGACGTTGCGGCAGGCGCGTTGGCTCAATTAAAAATCTGAAAATTCCTCGCTTCCCGAAAAAATGATGATCTCAAAAAAAATTCTCCTCACCGGCGGCGCCGGCTACCTCGGTTCAGTTCTGACGGGATTCCTTTTGCGAAAAGGGCATTCCGTTACTGTTCTGGACAATATTTCACTCGGGGTTCCTTCTTTGCTCGGCTATTGTTCGCACACGGGCTTCGATTTCGTTCAGGGTGATGCGCGCAACGAGCCCCTCCTCAAATCGCTGCTTCCGAAGTTCGATCTGATTATACCGCTGGCTGCCATTGTCGGCGCGAAAGCCTGTGACCGTGATCCTGTCCTTACGACGGGAGTGAACCTTGAAGCCATAAAATTGCTCAATCGCCTGCGCAGTCGGGAGCAATGGGTAATCTCGCCCTGTACCAACAGCGGATATGGGGCGAAAAGCGGGGCGATGTACTGTACGGAGGAATCGCCGCTGGAGCCGATTTCTCTGTATGGCGAAACCAAGGTGGCCGCTGAAAAAGAACTGCTCGGCAGCGAAAATACGATTTCATTGCGACTGGCCACGGTTTTCGGTCCCTCGCCACGAATGCGCCTGGACTTGCTCGTTAACGATTTTGTGTACCGGGCTTATAAGGACGGGTTCATCGTTATTTACGAAAAGGATTTCAAACGTAACTACGTCCATATTGAAGACGTGGCTGATTGTTTCTGTTTTTGCGTCGACAATTTCGAATCAATGAAAGGCGGGCCGTATAACGTAGGATTAAACGAGGCCAACCTTTCGAAGGCTGAACTCGCCGAAAAAGTTAAAGAATTCGTTCCAGGTTTTTACATTCATTACGCGAACATCGGGAGCGATCCGGATAAGCGAAACTATATCGTTTCCAATGATAAATTGAAGAATAAGGGCTTCGAAGCTAGGCGATCTCTGGAAATGGGAATCTCCCAGTTATTGAAAGCGTACCGAATGCTGCCCCGGGGCGATTTTTATAACGCCTGATTGACAGGTTGTTTTTGCGAAATTTTATGATCTGCCGTGTTTGTGATTCAACAAATCTGGAGCTGGCCGTCGACCTCGGCGAGCAGCCCTGGTGTAATCATTTCCTGGCCGCGGCTGAAGTCGGTCGGGAGCCCTTTTATCCTCTGCGTGTTTTTTTCTGTCACGATTGCCACACCTCGCAGCTCGATTATACCGTACCGAAAGAAATCATGTTCGGGAATCATACCTATTTGTCCGGAGTCACCAAATCGCTGAGTGATCATTTCCAGGGAATCGCGCGGGAAGTGAACGACCGTTTCACGGATGGCCAGTCGACGAAATCGATCCTCGATATCGGTTCGAACGACGGAACCCAGCTCAAACATTTTAAGGGCCTCGGCTGGGATGTGCTCGGCGTCGAATCTTCCACGCGTACGGCCCGGATCGCGATTGAAAACGGAATTGAGACCGTAAACGATTTTTTCGACGAGTCGCTCGTGAAAAAGCTGAATCGAAAATTTGACGCAATCAACGCGGCAGGTGTTTTTTTCCATCTCGAAGAATTACATTCGGCGGCGGAAGGCGTTCGTCTCGCACTTGAGCCGGAAGGGGTTTTTGTTGTTCAATTTCTGTACATGCGCAAAATAATGGAAAACCTGGCCTTCGATCAGATTTACCACGAGCACTTGCTCTATTACAATCTGGCCACGCTTTCGAAGCTGCTTGATCGGCACGGTATGTCCATTTTCGACGCGTATCTCGCCCCGATTCACGGCGGATCGATGATCGCGTTCGTCAGCCATCGGGGAAAACGCGAGCCCTCCCGTCGCCTGAGCCAGTTACTCGCCGAGGAGGAAAAGCTCGGTTATAATGAATTTCCAGCCTACCTAAAATTCGCGAACGATATTAAAAGTCTTCGTGAGGAGAACCGGACCTATTTATTGGGCGCGCGACAGTCCGGAAAAAGGATCTGGGGCATGGGCGCGCCCGTGAAAGGCAACACCCTGCTCAATTACTTCGATATCGGTCCCGAAACCATTGAATACCTGGTCGAAAAAAATGAACTGCGGAAAAATTTATTTTCACCCGGGAAACATATCCCGGTTGTAATTGAAAAAGAGTTAACTGAAGTCCCCGATATTTATTATGTTCTGGCCTGGAACTTTAAAAAAGAGATACTGGCCAATAACAAGGCTCTGCTTGATCGGGGAGTTGATTTTTACTTCCCGATCGACCCCGACCGCACGCGAACGTCAGTCTGAGAATTTCCCGACAATTACCGAATATAGTTTATGAAATTTTTCGTTACGGGAGCATCCGGTTTTCTCGGAAACTTTCTCTGCGCCGAACTGGAGCGGCGCGGCCATTCTCTGATTCGGGTCAACTCCCAAAATTGTGATCTGCGTGTCCGGGGTTCGCTAAAACAATTCGATGGCGAACAATTCGATCAGATCATTCACCTCGCCGCCTGGACCCAGGCTGGCGATTTCTGTTTGTATCACCCCGGTGAACAATGGATCATAAATCAGCAGATGAATACCAATGTGCTCGACTGGTGGCACACGGCGCATCCGGACGCGAAACTGATTACAATCGGCACCAGTTGTTCCTATCCGATCGACCACCCTTTGATAGAAGAAAACTATCTTCTTGGTGAACCGATCGAAAGTCTGTATACATACGGAATGACGAAGAGGATGCTCTACATTGGTCAACTGGCCCTGAATAAACAATTCGGGCACCGTTTTTTTACGGTCGTCCCTTCCACGCTCTACGGTCCCGGGTATCATACCGACGGGCGCCAGATGCATTTTATTTTTGATCTAATTCGCAAGATTTTGCGCGGAAAATTATTGGGCGAAATTGTGACGCTCTGGGGGGACGGGACGCAGAAGCGGGAACTTGTTTTCGTGGAAGATTTCGTTCGGGCCTTGCTGGATTTGAATGAAAAAATCGAAAACGATGTGATCAACATCGGCGCTGGTGAAGAATTTTCGATTCGCGAATTCGCGCGAATTATATGTGAATACGTTGATTATGATTTCCAGCTCATTCAATTCGATACGTCGCGGTATGTTGGCGCAAAATCAAAATGCCTCGATATTAAGAAATTGCGAAACAACCTGCCGGGCCTTGCCTTCACGGACCTGAACGAAGGACTCAGGCGGACAATTGACTGGTTTCGGCGTCAGAGTGCTCTCCTTTCCCGGGCGGGCTGATCGTATTTTTTCGCTCCCTCGCTTACCTCGACAAAATGATTCTTTCCAAAACCCCACTCAGAATCAGCTTTTTCGGCGGCGGTACCGATTTCCCGGAGTTTTTCCGCAAACACCCGGGTAGTGGAGCCGTGCTTGGCACAGCGATCGATAAGTACATTTATCATTCGGTTATTCCGTTCCACTCGGCGCTGTTTGATTACAACATTCGAATCGCCTATCGACAGGTTGAATGTGTATCTTCGCCTGACGAAATCAAACATCGTCCCTTTCGCGAAGTCCTAAAATTTATGGGGATCGAGAAGGACATCGAAATCGGCCTGACCGCCGATCTGCCTTCGCTTTCTGGTCTGGGTTCTTCTTCGAGTTTTGTTGTGGGTTTGCTGAACGCACTGCAGGCCTATCGCCGGACCCAGGCGGGTCGGCTTGAACTGGCCTATGACGCGATCCGCATCGAGCGGGAAATTCTGGAAGAAACGGTTGGTTGTCAGGACCAGGTGTTCGCCGCGGTCGGCGGGCTCGATTTGATTGAGTTCATGGACGTTAATAACATCGTGGTCCATCGTCTGCCGATCGGTTTTGATCGCATGCGGGAGCTGGACGAATCGCTGCTGCTTTTTTTTACGGGCATTCGTCGGCGGGCCGAGGAAGTGGAGAAGCGCAAAATACAAAATCTCGATATCGTCAACGACCACCTGGTAGATATGCGTCGCCTAGTTGACGAGGGTTACTCCATTCTGGTGGGAAACCAGCCTCTGGATAAATTCGGTTGTCTGCTGGATCGCACCTGGGAGTTAAAAAAAAAGCTCGATACCGGAGTTACAAATGATTCGATCGATCTGATGTACCGGGCCGGGATTGAAGCCGGGGCCCTCGGAGGAAAGCTTCTCGGAGCGGGCGGTGGGGGTTTTATGTTGTTTTTTGTTCCAGCGGAACGCCAGGTTTCCGTGCGTGCCGCGCTGAAGGATTTTTATGAAATCCCATTTCATATTAACGCCGGTGGCTCTCAGATCGTTCATTGCTGAGGGAATGTGGCCACAATGGATTTAACCTGCCTTGTACTTGTCGGTGGATCCGGCACGCGGTTGCGTGAGGCCGTTCCGGATCTTCCCAAACCGCTGGCACCTGTGGCCGGGAAACCATTTCTCAATTACCTTCTGGGTTTCCTGGCCAGGCAGGGCGTTCGCGATTTTGTGCTCTGTTGCGGATACCAGACGTTTCACTTCGACGCGTACGTCGCTTCCGTGAATTTCGGGCAATCTCGTCTTGTTTGTTCGCATGAAGAGCAACCGCTGGGAACGGCAGGCGCGTTGCGCCAGGCGCTTCCTCTGGTCTCTTCATTTCCCGTCCTCGTAGTCAACGGGGATTCATTTTTTAATTTTAATCTGGCCCAATTGATCCGGGCTCACCTACGAACAGGGGCCCGCGGAACCCTGGCCGCAGCGAAAGTCCCGAACGCGGCGCGCTTTGGGACCCTGCAACTGGGCCCGGAGGGAATCGTTCAGGGTTTTCTGGAAAAAACAGGACGAGAAGAACCCGGAATTATTAATGCTGGAGTCTACCTGCTTGAGGGAGAGATCATTCAAAGAATTCCCGTCTCTGTACCCTGTTCGATCGAGCGCGAAATATTTCCGAAAGTGGTTGCCAGGAATGAGCTTTACGCGAGTGTCGAGGACGAATTTTTTATCGATATCGGCGTTCCAGAAGATTATTTCGCAGCGCAAAAGTTGCTGGGGGATTGGAGTGACAGGTACGATCAGATGGAAGTAAAATGAAAAATCCAAAAATTTCGATCATTACTCCTTCGTTTAATTGTGAAAAGTTCATTCGCGATTGTATTGAAAGCATTCTGGCGCAGAACTACGGCAACTTCGAACACATCATTGTAGATGGAGCGTCCAGAGACGGAACCGTTGAGATTTTGAAATCATACAAACATTTGAAATGGATCTCTGAACCGGATAAGGGTGAAGCAGAGGCGTTGAACAAAGCGTTGAAATTGGTCAGTGGAGACATAATCTGTTGGCTAAACGCGGATGACTATCTGGTGGCTGGAGCCTTTCAGAAAGTCCTGAAAAAAATCGACCCGGAAAACAATATCCATGTTGTATATGGGCGTACACGGATACTTGACGACGCGGATAATTTTTCCTGGGAAAAGAATCCGAGACGCGATATGAGTTTTGCCCACTTGCTCAAGTTATGGCGACACCATACGATGCCCCACCAGCCTTCTATGTTTTTTTCCAGGGTGGTTATTGAAGCGGTCGGGAGCTACAGACAGGATTTGCACTATTGTATTGATGCGGAAATGTGGTTGCGGATGCGACGCATGTTTAAGTTTTACAAAATTGATTCGGTATTGTCGGTCGCAAGGCTTGAAAGAAAAGGCGCCAAGTCGGAAGGCGATGATGCGGAGCAGGTGAGAGCTTTCCAGGAAATGATAAAGCCCTACTTCACGGATTTATCTTCGAGTCAGAAAATTCTATATCATACTGACCGTATCTGGTTTCGTGCAGGTCAGATAATATTTGGTCGGCTCCGATATTTGTTAAAAATTCGGACGCGCCTGAAGCGCTTTCGGGATTTCCTATTGCGTCGCCAGTACGGGTATTGATTTCAAGGGATATTGTTGAAAATCTTGATGATAAACTCGTTTGATCGTGTAGGTGGAGCCGCACGGGCCGCTTCCAGGATTCACTTAAGTCTGGTCGCTGCTGGAGCGAAGGTTCAAATGGTTGTTCAGGAGAAAAGGGGCGACGATGCGACTATCGTTGGTCCTTCAAATAGAGCTGAACTATATGCGGGGAAATTGCGCTCATGGTTAAATGAAATTCCAGTTCGTATTTACCCAAAAAAAAACAATGAAAGCTTTTCTGCGTCTTTTTGGGGGGCTGATTTTGTCCACAGGATTCGGAGTTTTTCTCCGGATATCATTAACCTTCATTGGGCGACGAATGGCTTTTTCAGTATAGATCATCTGCGTAAATTAACGGGCCCGGGTTTTCCTCCCATAGTTTGGACAGTTCATGATGCGTGGGCTTTTACTGGCGGATGCCACTATCCGGGGGATTGTTTGGCGTTTAAGACTGGCTGCGGAACCTGCCCGGTTTTGGATTCAAATCATCGCTGGGATTTATCCAGGAAAATATGGAATTCAAAAAAGAAATCCTGGAACGGGATAAATTTTCATTTTATTTCCCCAAGCAACTGGTTAGCGAAAAGCCTTCAGGACGCTCCGCTGACAAGAAACTTCCCAGTAAGTGTAATTGGGAATGCAATTGATACAACAATATATCGCCCTTACAATCGTAATTTTGCCAGAGGATTGTTCAATCTCCCGGTGGATCGAACGTTATTACTTTTTGGCAGCGTGAATGCCCTTTCTGACCCGAGAAAAGGATTTGATTTACTTGAGAAAACTTTGCGTGCCCTCATTTTGCAAAATCCAGAGAAAACGGAACTCGTAGTTTTCGGCAATGCATCGGGGGCAGTTGTGAATGTTGCAGGTTTTAAAACGCATTACATGGGGCGACTGGAGGATGATATTAGCCTTGCGGCCCTCTATTCTGCCGCTGATTTGTTAATCCTTCCATCTCGTGCTGATAACCTTCCGAATGTTATTCTGGAAGCCATGGCTTGCGGTGTTCCTGTCGCAGCGTTTCGAACAGGAGGTATCCCTGATTTGATTGACCACAACAAAAATGGAATCCTCGCAGAGAGATTTAATATTGAAGAGTTAGCAAGGGGTGTCGGAATGCTAATAACTGATACTGAAACCCGGTTGAGCATGGGAAGAAATGCTCGAGAAATTGTGGAAAAATGTTTTTCATCAGAAAAAATCGGAAATCTGTATCTTGACTATTTCAAGAAAGTTTCAAATGAACGATCAAAGGAGACTATTCTTCTAACTTAACCGGGAGTGCAGGGGGACTGGACTCGACCACCGGGCCTGGTGGGAGAAAATTTTGAACGAGACATCCACATCATGACCACCACTGACTACCTCATCATCGGCGGTGGCGTCATCGGAATCGCGATCGCTCTCGAAGTCAAACGCCGCCACCCCCGGGCGAATGTACTGATCATCGAAAAAGAGGCCGGGCCTGGGCGGCACGGCAGCGGTCGCAACAGCGGCGTATTACACGCTGGTTTTTATTACACAGCTGAGAGTCTTAAAGCGAAATTCACGCGCGACGGAAACCGGGAATTGACCGAATACTGCCGCGCGAACGGTCTGCGCCTGAACCCCTGTGGGAAGCTGGTCGTCGTGAAAGACGAAAGCGAACTGCCCGGCCTGAAAACCCTGGCCGAACGCGGCCGGGCCAACGGAGTCGAACTGGATCTCATCACGGAGGCCGAGGCGCGAAAAATCGAACCCCGCGTACGCACCTTCCAGCAGGCTCTGTGGTCGTCGCGCACGGCATCGGTCGACCCGCTCGAAGTGCTTGGCGGATTTCTGCGAGATGCTCGCGCCGCCGGAATTGAAGTTCGCTTTAAATCTGGTTACCAGACTGGTTTACGAAAAGACTTCGGGCCGGTGCCAACCACGTCCGGCCCGATCGAGGCCGGCTTCGTCATAAACGCGGCGGGGCTGTACGCCGATAAAGTCGCCCGTGAGTTTGGTTTTTCGCAAGAATATACAATATTGCCTTTTAAGGGTATTTACCTGTATTGCTCTCAACCGGCCGGAGCGCTGCGGACGAACATCTATCCCGTTCCGGATCTCAAAAACCCGTTTCTAGGGGTTCATCATACCCTGACCGTAGATGGAAAAAGTAAAATTGGCCCGACCGCCATTCCGGCCTTCTGGCGCGAGCAGTACGTCGGATTCGAAAATTTTCGAGCGGGCGAAATGGGCGAAATCCTCGCGCGCCAGGCCGAATTGTTTCTGAACAATTCCTTCAATTTCAGGTCGCTTGCCTGGACGGAGATCAAAAAATATTTTCGCAAAGTGCTCGTTCGTCAATCGGCGGACATGCTCGATGGTGTCCGGCCGTCCGATTACACGGTCTGGGGAAAACCCGGCATCCGGGCCCAGCTCCTCAAAGTGAAAGAACGTAAACTGGAAATGGACTTCTGTGTTCAGGGTGACGGAAAATCCCTGCACGTTCTCAACGCGGTTTCTCCCGCCTTTACCTGCTCGCTTCCCTTCGCCCGGTACGTATGCGACCATTATCTACCCGCCTGAAAAAAATCGGACTCGCGGAATTCTTACAGAAAATATGCGCACAATACTGGTGACGGGCGGTGCGGGCTTTATCGGTTCGCATTTCGCGGAGTATGCGCTGAGGGAGATCCCGGAAATTCGCGTAATCGTCCTCGACGCTCTGACTTACGCCGGCCGACGTGAAAACATCGCGCATCTTAATGGCGATTCGCGTTTTCAATTCGTACACGGGAACATCAAGGACCGATCGTTGCTGGAACATTTACTTTCCGCCGAAAATGTTCAGTGGATCGCGCATTTCGCCGCTGAGTCGCACGTGGACCGGTCGATCAGCGGACCGGAAGATTTTATACAAACGAACGTGGCGGGCACCGGCGTATTACTTGATGCTGTCCGGGCCCACGGATGGCGCGCTGATGGCGATTGTCGCTTTCTCCATGTGTCGACCGATGAAGTATTCGGACCTCTCCCATCAGAAGGGGCGTTTCTTGAGACGTCCCCGTACCGACCCGGATCGCCGTACGCGGCCAGCAAAGCCGCGGCGGACCATCTGGTGCGGGCGTATTATCATACTTATAAACTCCCCGTACTCATCGCTCATGGTTCCAACAATTTCGGCCCGCGCCAGTTTCCCGAAAAATTAATTCCACGAACCATCGTGCGCTGTTTGCGCGGAGAATCGATTCCGGTTTTTGGTCAGGGTGAAAATGTTCGCGAATGGTTGTACGTGACCGATTTCTGTGAAGCTCTGGCCCGGCTTTTGTTTGATGGCAGTGTGGGCGAATCGTATAACGTTGGTTCTGGAAACGAATGGAAAAACATCGATCTGGTTCGAAACATTTGCCGCCTGCTGGACGAAGCGGCCCCCGCTGATCGGGTGTACCAATCGCGGATCATGTTCGTGGCCGACCGGGCGGGCCACGACTTTCGGTACGCGCTCGATAGTTCGAAAATTCGAACAACCCGGGGCTGGTTCGCCAGGACACCATTTAATGATGCTCTACGCGAAACAGTTGCCTGGTATGTGGCCCACCGGGAGTGGTGGGCCGACCTCCCCGCCTGATTCACACACACCGCGCCTCACGCGTTCTTGCGCAGGGCTTCCTGCAATCGCAGAGCGTTTTTATACTCCGGATCCAGTTCCAGAGCCAGGGCGAGCAGCATCTCCGCGCGTTCGTTGTTCTCCATCAAACGGTAAATATCCGCCAGGTTGACCAGGTTTTTGATATTACCCGGATTGCGCAGGCGGCAGCGTTCGCCAAAGTCGGCGGCGCGTTTCAGATTTTTTATCTGTTTAAGCGAAAACGAAACGAGATACAGAAACTCCGCGTCAGCCGGGTACAGGTCCGTGAACTGTTCCAGGATTTCCGCCGCTCGCGCGTGGTCTTTCAGTTTGAAATAAATTTGCCCCAACTCCTGTAAAACCTCCGGATGATCCGGTCTGGTAGACAGGGCCGTTGCGTAGTGACCCGCGGCCTGTTCCAGATTTCCTTCGTGAAACGCTTTGCGCCCATTTTGTAAAAGGTTTCGAAACGGCTCCGGCATCGAAGTGTCGCGGTACGGAGCATCCTCGCGATAACCGATCCGAATAAAAGACAGATCGTCCGTTAAGAGTCCACGTCGCAGAATCGCTTCCTCAATCGCCAGCAAATCGCCCCCGCCTTCTTCCACCCTCCGCAGAAACTCGTTTTCATCCTCGTTAATCACCCGCCCGCCGTCCGCGCGTTCCGACAGAAGAATGTCGTCCCGCCCGTCCGATCCGATGATCAACACGTCGTCGGGTTCCATCTGAAACGTTTTCACCTGCATATGTCCTTCGATTCCGGTCGTGCCGAGTTTCCGGAAAATCAATTCGTTCTCAATGAACCGGGCCTGTCCCTGGCGATACAGAACCACCCAGGGGTGTTCCGCGTTGATGTAGTACACCAATCCGGTTTCATCGTCCACAAGGCCCATGACCGCGGACATGAGCATACTCCCGTCGAACGACACGAACACGTTCTGAAATTCGATGAAACATTCCTTGAGCCATTGTTCCGGGTATTTGTTCTGGGTGTGCGACGCGATTTCCGTTCTGGCGATGACGGATTTGAACACGACGCCCAGGACCAGCGCGCCCCCCGCGCCCTGGATGGATTTCCCCATCGCGTCTCCATTAATGAATGCTGTGTAATGGCGACCGCGCAGGGTAATCGCGTGAACGGCGTTGATATCGCCGCCGATTTCCGATTCCCATTTTCGGAACGAGAACTTTTTTTTCTGTCGTTCCAGTAAATCGACGTAAACGTTTTTCGTGCGACTGAACAGACCGCCCAGAGGTTTCACCAGGAGCGAGGTCAACCAGTAGTCCCCGTCCTGCTGTTCCTTGAGCACCTGGATTTCGCGCAGGCTTTTTTGTAATTGTTCGGTGCGGTCCTGGACTTTTCGTTCCAGATTGATGTTCAGATCCTCCACTTCCTCGTGCAGACGAACGAAGCGATTGGCCAGGACCACAGCGATGTTCAGAATAAAAAACATGAACGCGTAGCCCATCATGCGCGGGAGGTTGATAATATGTCGGGTGCTGGCGATATCGAGCCCCATCGCTCCCAGCATGGCCACCATTCCGATCAAAATATATAACGCGTCCCGGTCCCGGTCTATGAGCTTGTAAATCAATACACCCAGTACCCCGCCGAACAATGGAAGATAGGAAGGTTGAATCCAGGCCAGATTGAACCGGTTCCAGAAATCGGCTTCGTCTCTAAAAAGAATCAGAACGATGCCGAACATCGGGATGGCCACGACGACCAACATACCAATGTCGAAAAAACGCATCCAGCGCGTTTTCGGGAAATTGAAATACACGCGCAAAAAGTAAAAGAACAGAACGGGCATATAAAAAAGTATGATATACTCGATTCTTTTCAGGAACTGAAATTCCATACCCAGTTCGTACTTAAGCTGTGTGCGTAAAAATTGATACGCGATTAAAGACAGAACGAATAAACCGAACAGTAAGTTTTCCCGCTCCTTCAACCGGCGCAAAAACAGGAAGAGGAAATACGAACCGGCCGCGAAATAAATCGCGAGCAGAATCAACTGTGTAAACTGCGTGAAATAATGTTCGCGAAAAATTTCCGTCGCGGGTCCCAGGCGAACCGAATCGCTGACGATTCCGACGGTTTCGGGGAAGTACGCCTGGATGTGGACCAGCAGTACGTTCCGACGATTTTCACGCAGGAGATGCTCGGGAATTTCATAAAGTCGAATCTTATCATACGCCTGGGCGCGGGGTGAATCCCACTGCCCGGTGGAGCCGATCAGGCGGCCATTCAGGTAGGCCTCATCCCGGTCTTCGATAATGCCGATTCGCAGAGCCAGCGGTCGTGTGGAGCCCGGCGCCTCGAATGTTTTCAGATACCAGATTTCCCTGGGAGCCAGTCCGTTCACCGGTTCAATCACCGCTGGCACTTTGACCGCCTTCCAGCCCGGCAGATCCCCGGGACTGACTCCTTCCAGCAATCGCGCGGTCAATTGCGCGGGATCGATCCGCTGTTCGGTGAACCACCAGGCCGGTTCTCGCTTGGCCGGGTCACCGTCCAGAACCTGGATGGTTTCGAGCGTCGGGAGTTTTAAATCGGCCTGGGGCTGTGCTGCGACCGCTCTCGCGGTCAGCACGGTGGCCGTAAGGGCGACCAGGGTGAATTGTTTAAAAAAAATATAAAATAATTTCATGAACCCAATCCCGTCCGCGTCCGATTCTAAGGTGACATAATTGGAAAACCGGCAGCCTTTTTTAACAAATCAAAACGAACCCTGTCATCATTGCATTGAAAATAAAATTTTTCGAATTCCGGTAGATCCGCCCGGACCCGGTCCCGGTCCGGTTTGCCAGCCAGGTATCCATCGAGGAAAAGTGGAAACCGCACAAAGGTAAGGTCCGGCCCGGTTTCGATCGCGTCCATGACGGTTCGCCTGTAGCAGAGGATTTCGAAAGTGCCCAGGCCGTGGGCTTCCAGCCTGCGAAAAGCTGGCAGGTCGTCCGGCGCTCGCAGGGCCCAGTCGACCCCGCGCCGGGTCAGGTCCTCACGCGTGGCCCGCTTCTCGTGTCCGATACGACCGCGTTCCGACAACGAACGCCGGGCAAGGGCATAATCCGTGAGACCGGTTTCCGCCTCAATCGCTCGCTCCAGCTTCCAGTAATACACGAGAGCCGCCTGGCTGCCGTAAAACGCGACGACGGGACCCGCCTGGCGCAGGGCGGGGCCCAGTTGTTCGGCAACCCATCGCAACCGGGTTCGTCGCGCGCGCGTATACACCGCGTGTTCTTCGGAAATCCCGGCGATTTCCGGCAGAGTCCGGCCGCGGTACGGATCGTAGCGTAGTAATATTCCCAGGGCGCACACCAGCGAGAAGACCGTCGCCGCCGGTCCGGTGTTCAGGGCCGGAACCGCCCGTCGCGCGCTTCCTTCCGCGACTAAAAAGATAAGCGGCGTGATCGGGATCAAAAAGCGCGCGAACATAAAATCCCCGCCCACAAAGGCGACGTACCCGCTCCACGCCAGGAACGCGGACGCGGCGATCGCCATTCCTCCCGGAATGCGAATGCGACGCCAGAGCAATAAAATCGGCGAAACGAAACATGCCAATCCCAACAGCCAGTACGACGCTCCGTACAGCCCCAGGTAGACCAGGCCCTGCTCGAAGTACGCGGAGTCGGCGGATTTCGCGTAGAAGGTATTCGGCCACGGGGCGCCGTAGTACGCGAAACGGATCAACCAGTACGGAATATAAACCGCGCCAAAAAATAGATGCGGTCGCAATCGCTCACGCCAGCCAGAAGCCGCGCTCAGTACGATTCCGATCGCGGCCACCGCGTATAACAGGAGTCCGTCGGGCCTGGTCAAACACGCGAGCGTGAGCAGTACGAAACCGCGCGGGCGGTCTGTCGGTGTCCCGCCCAGGACTTCCAGATAACCCGCGGTCACGAACAATGTAAACAGCGCGGTTTCGAGTCCCGATGTCGCGAACACGCTTAAATGCGCGTGCAAAGCGAGAGCGGGTACGGTCAACGGAATGTTCGCGACGATCCGCGTGAAGGGAGTCGATTCCGCACCGGTTTCGTTCCCTCCCGCGAGCACTCCGCCGCGCAGAGCGACGACAACGAATAACAGAACGTAACACGATACGCCAAGGCAGGCCGCGACAATTTCCAGGTCCCAACCGGCGGCGGCCCAGGGAGTGAGCAGGGCCATCCATAAAAAGTTCGTGTATCCTTCTACACGCTCTCCCGCGTTAAACACCGGGCCGAGTCCGCGCGCCCAGTTTAACGCGTACCGAAACGTAATAAATGCGTCGTCGGCCGTCCAGGCCAGGCGCAGGGCCTGGACAAGACCGAACAAAACGGCGGCCGCGGTCAGGAGCAGGCGCAGCCACTCCGGTGCTGTTATTTCGCGAAAAATTTTTTTCTTTAAATCTAAAAGAAATTGTGACTCGCGCCGAACCGAACGCACCGCTCCGAGGGTCGCGATACAAAACCCTCCCAGCGTCAGCAGGTCGACCAGGCGCGGGTCGAGGTCCCGTCCCGTCAGCCTGTCGAGGGCGTATTTAATGAAGGAAGCCGGCAGGTCATGGTTACCCGCCTGTTCCAGCACGCGCCAGTGCCAGTCGGTCAGGAAGCAGTAGCCCCACCCGCGAAAAAAACCCAGGCCCAGCCAGGAAAGCGCCGTGAATAGAACGCACAGGGCGTGCGCTCGCCGCAGAGGCGGAGCCAGCCAGCCGAATAAAAGAAACAGCACAAATCCGCCGTGCCCGATCAGGAATATCCAGTGAAACAATTGAAGCGTTGGCTGCGACATGGCGGCTGGTCCATCTTTTACTTGACCCGGGGCCCGGGCGCAAGGAGATAACTGGTTCGGCAACAGAATACAGCCCCCATCGTTCAGGTGGATAGAGCGGTGGTTTCCTAAACCATGTGCGAAAAAAAAGCAGATTCCTGCGAACGCTCCACCGGAGCATTCTGCGGAACCTGCGAGTGCAAACTCCTCGGCTCCGCTCGGAGTTTGGGATCGAGCCTGTTGGGGGTGGTGCCAGGTTTTTCTTGACCCGGGCAAATTCTCCCGGCCCCATGCAAAAAACCGAGCCCCCATAGCTCAGGTGGATAGAGCGGTGGTTTCCTAAACCATGTGCACAGGTTCGAGTCCTGTTGGGGGCAAAATACCGCTCCGCCATGATTTCCCCCGCTATCAAAGATCGACTGGAGCACGAGCTGGAAGCGTATCGCCACCTTGAGGCTCAGCTTTCATCGCCGGGCCTGGCGGACGACCCGGACCGCCTGCGTCAGGTCTCTCGCGACCATTCGCGCCTCAGTACCCGGGCCGAACGAATCGAGGAATTCCTGGGACTCTTAAAACGCATCGCCGAGGCGGACGCGATTCTCGCCGACCCGGGGTCCGACGAGGAATTGCGCGAAATCGCCCGCGACGAAAAAAAAGACCTGGAAGCCGAAGCCCTGCGCCGTCGGCGGGAAATTGAAACCCTGCTCGTACCCCCGGACCCGAATTCCGGAAAAAACATCATCATGGAAATCCGGGCGGGCACCGGCGGCGAGGAAGCCTCCCTTTTCGCGGGTGAGTTGCTCAAGATGTATACCCGCTTTGTGGAAAACAATGGATTTCACCTGGAAATGCTTTCTTTTCAGGATAGCGAAATTGGCGGGATCAAAGAGGCGATCTTTTCAGTGGAAGGCCCCGCCGCCTATGATCTTCTGCACCAGGAAGCCGGCACGCACCGGGTCCAGCGCGTGCCGGTGACGGAAAGCGGCGGTCGCATTCATACGAGCGCGGTGACCGTCGTCGTGATGCCCGAGGTGGAGGAGACCGAACTCGAGATTGATGAAAAAGACCTCGTGATCGATAAATTTCGCGCGAGCGGTGCCGGCGGTCAACATGTGAATAAAACGGAATCCGCCATCCGAATCACCCACATCCCCAGTGGCCTGGTTGTTTCCTGCCAGGACGAACGTTCACAGCACAAGAATAAAGCGAAGGCCCTGCGCGTCCTGCGCACGCGCCTGGCCGAACGTCAGGCCAGTGAGGCGCACGAGCAGTCGGCGGCGGCGAAAAAGAAACAGGTAGGATCCGGCGATCGATCCGAAAAAATTCGTACGTACAATTTTCCGCAAGGACGAATCACGGACCACCGGATCGGGTTTTCGGTGTACAACCTGGACGGTTTTCTCGGCGGTCAGATCGGGGACATGCTCGACAAACTCATGGAAGCGGAACGGGAAGAGAAGCTCAAATCGATCGGCGTGTGATCGTAAACGCGTGCCGCGACGCTACGGCGGATGGGGTCGCAATTCTCGCGCAAGAATTTCGGCGATTCGTTCGGAACCCTTTTCTGTCAGGTGCACGTCGTCAAAAAAATTCTCCTCGTTTTCCGAGATTTCGGCAGATAGATCTATGGCCGCTATTTTCCCGGCTTTGCGAAGAGTGAGTGTGGCCGCGTTGTAAGCGGATGCTGACCGATGTAAAACCGAAGTTGAATAAAATTCCGGGTTTGGATCGGAGAAGAAAAACCCCTTACCGCCATACCAGAGCAATTGTTCGAGTTCCTGCGGCATCCTTTCACGCCAGAGAAATGGCTGAGTCAGGAAAATGACTTTCGTTTTTGCCGAGGTGTTAACCAGTTCCTGAATCATTAGCGTGCCATTTGAAAATGATTCAAGCCCCGTCTGTAAATCTGGCATTTGTTCGATTTTCGGCGCGTTGAAGCGTTTCGCGCGAAGCCCCTCCAATTGCCGACCGTCCAGATCCACCCTGAGCTGGCCATAGTCGCTTCGCGAGAACAAATCTTTTAATAGCCTCCCCAAATAGAAAAAATCAGCAAGGCCCCGTTTCTGTTCGATCATTAAATTTGGGTGGGCGGTTTCGATTGTTCGCTGGTTGACCGTTTTCGTCGATCCCAGAAAATATTGTAAGTCGTTCACACCCGCCATGACCAGAATCAAATCCAGGTCCGGGATGTTATCGAGCGCGAATTTCACCTGAAAAAAATGGTCGCGCATCGCGAATCCGCTCTTTCCGAGGTTTCCCACCCAGGTCGGGCGTTGTTTGCTCAAATGCTTTTGAAGAAGGGCGGAAAATGTTTTTTCCTGGTCGATATAATGACATTCCACCGCGGAGCCGCCGATGATCAGAATCCGATACTCATCGGTCGAGCTTAATTCGTCTCCGCGAATACCCCAGGAATTTGTGCGAAAATAAGAGGGGCCTGTAATCCCTTTGATGAAACGTTGGTCCGGGTCAACGGTTACTCGCATTCCAGCTGGCCAGGAGGCAAACAATAAATTTTTATCCGGAAGAAGGATGTCCAATTCGGGCACGAAGAGGCGCAGGCCGATTTCACTCAGAACCAGGCCGACGAAGGTCGATAGAACGATCAGGATGATATTCTTTCGGTCGAATTTTTGCATTAAACAGGTCAACAGTTCCCCGGACGAGAATACCTGTCAATCGACTTTGACCTCGCCGCTGGCCCGCTTCGTTGTTTACAATGTTTTACATTTCGCGGTTGGAAAGCTCCCGCAATCCAATGATTTTTTTCTATCCGGACAGGAGGGGCTTTCCTAATTTAACCCGATATGATCGAAGTGAAAAATCTGGGCCGCGATTACGTCACCGGCGGCAGTCGCCTGACCGCTCTGCATGAAATCAATCTGACCATCCACGAAAAGGAATTCGTCGCGATTACCGGTCAGTCCGGATCGGGCAAGTCAACCCTGCTCGGTCTCCTGGCCGGTCTGGACCGTCCCACCCGCGGTCAGATTTTTGTCGATGGCGTCGAACTGACGGCGCTTGACGAGGACGGACTTTCCGATCTGCGCGGTCGCACGATGGGTTTTGTGTTCCAGAGTTTTCAATTGATCCAGACGCTCACGGCCCTTGAAAACGTACGCGTGCCCGCCGAAATCCAGGGTGATTTCGAGGCGGCCGGTCGGGCGGAGGCCCTGCTCGCCTCCGTCGGCCTCGGGGACCGGATGTCGCACTATCCCAATCAATTATCGGGCGGGGAGATGCAACGTGTCGCTCTGGCGCGCGCCTCGATCACCAGGCCACGGATTCTGTTCGCCGACGAACCCACCGGCAATCTCGATTCGCGCAACGGCGAAATGGTCATGCGACTCTTGCTTGAGATGAATCGTTCCTGCACGCTTGTGCTGGTGACCCACAACCCGGGTCTCGCGGCCATGGCCCACCGTGAAATTCGGCTGCGTGACGGCTCCGTGGACCGGATCGTCGTGAATAAAAAAAAGGCGGGCCGGGACGCCGGGGCAACCACGGCCCGGCCTTCGCGCAACGGAAAAAACAATTCCGCAAAGCCGGTCAAAAAACAAAAAGTGAAAAGCACCCGATGAACTGGAAAACTATTCTTCGCCTGGCCCTGGCCGAAACGCGGCGCGCGCGCGGGAAGTTACTCTTCTGCGTCTTTTCGATCGCCGTCGGCGTGGGCAGCCTCACCGCCGTGCGCACCGCCATCCTTTCGCTCGAATCGAGCATCGCCGCCCAGGCGCGCAACCTCATGGGCGCGGACCTGATGATCCAGGGTGGTGTCAGCCTGGACGAACCCCTGATGCGCGCCTTCACGGACGAGTTGCGCGCCGCGGGAGCCGAAGGCGCCTCGATGACCGAGTTTTATTCCATGCTCTATCGTAAGACGGGCGACCGGCCGCGAACCGCCGGGTTGCTCGAGGCTCCCCTGACACAGACGCGCACCACGCGCCTCGCCCGGATCCGAGCGGTGTCCGGCAATTTCCCGATGTACGGTCGCATCGAAACCGAACCCGCCGGTCTCTGGTCCTCTCTGGCCGCGGGTCGCGAACCCTTGCTCCTGGCCGATCCGGTATTTTTATCCACCCTGAATCTCAAGCCCGGCGATCAGGTTTTTCTGGGCGACCTGTCCTTCCGTCTGGGTGGCGTGTTTCTAAAAACCCAGGGTTCGCCCGCCTCCGGCTTCGGTTTCGCGCCCGCGGTTTATATCCACGAAAACTTCCTGACGCGCACCGGCCTCATCCAGCAGGGCAGCCGCATTCGTTATTTTCGCCTGTTTCGAGCTCCCGCCGCTTTTGACGCAGAAGCCTGGAAAGAAAAAAATTTCGAGCGCGCGGTGGCCGAAAATCTCACAATTGAAAGTTTTCGCGAGGGCGCGGCGTCCATCCAGCGTTTCCTGGTACAGCTTTCGCACTTTCTGACCGTGGTCGGCCTCATTACCCTCCTGCTGGGCGGCCTTGGTATCGGCTCGGCCATGAGTGTCTTCATCAAAGATCGACTCGACCACGCGGCGATTTTACGTTCGCTCGGCGCCCGTCCCAATCAGGTGTTCTTCATTTATCTGGCACTGGCCATGGTGCTCGGTGTTCTGGGAGCGGTCGTGGGTGTCGTGCCCGGTTCGTTTTTACCGGTGTTCGCCGCGAAATTCGCGGCCACGGAACTCGCGGGCGATCTCCTGCCGGTGGCGCTCGATATTCAGTTTTCCTGGCTGGCCTGCGCGCAGGGCGTCGCGGCCGGTCTTGTCGCCACGTTTTTATTCACGCTGTTTCCGGTGTACAGCGCCCGGCGCGTCTCGCCGCTGCGCATCTTACGCAAGACCGATTCGGAGGAAGAGCCGCCCACCCCGGCCGGGGCCCTCGGATCGGTCGTGCGCTGGCTTCGTATAATTTTTCCGGGCGTCACGCCGGGCGATCTGCCCGTGTATCTGGGCGGGTTTTTTTTAATCTTCATCTTTATCCTGCTCGTGACCGTGACGCAGACCGGTTCGATTCGCATGGCCCTGTATTTCACCGGCGCCGTGGCCGGTTCCCTGCTGGTGCTCGGGCTGGTGTCTCGACTGGTCATTTTACTCACGCGCAGTACGCTGCCCTACATCAAAAGTTATCATCTGCGTCAGGGCGTGGCCAATCTCTATCGCCCCGGCAACCAGACCGCCGCGGTCATCACGGCGATCGGCGTGGGCATGTTGCTCGTGGCCAGTATTTATATCATGGAGTCTTCCGTGCAGTCCCAGATCGCCGTGGAAAATCGCGACGACCTGCCGAACATGTTCCTGGTGGATGTGCAACCCGCGCAGTTGCCCGCCGTGAAAGAAATGCTCGCGCATGAGGACGTCGCCGATCTTTTGATCGCGCCCATGGTGAGTTCGCGGGTGCGCGCTCTGAACGGTAAGCCCATCGACAAAACCGGCATGGAACGAAACGCGGTGGAACGTTCCTGGCAGGACCGGATGCGAACGCGCGAGTACTTCATTACCTACCGCGATTACCTGATCGATTCGGAGGAGATTGTGGAAGGCGCGTTCTGGAAGGGCCGTCCCGACGAACAGGAAGCCTCGGTCGACGAAAACTGGGCCGCTGACATGGAAGTGGTGCCTGGCGACGTCATCACGCTCGACGTGCAGGGCGTGGAAATCAACGCGCGGGTCACCAGCTTGCGGCGCGTGCGCTGGCAGGCCATGCGGCCGAATTCCTTGATCGTGCTCTCGCCCGGGATCATCGAACAGGCGCCACCGGTGTTCGTTGCGAGTTTTCGCGTAAAACAGGAAAATCGCATTTTCGCGTTCCAGGAAACGCTTGTGCGGTCCTTTCCCAACCTCAGCGTCATCGACGTCACCGAGGCCGTGAACAATGTACGGTTTATCCTGGGACGGATTTCGCTCGTGATTCGATTCCTGGCGGCGATCACTTTGCTCAACGGCATAATAATCCTCGGGGGCGCGATCGCGGCCGGTCGCTTCGCCCGTTTACGCGAATCGATGCTCCTGAAAGTCCTCGGCGCTTCGCGGAAGGATCTTCGCAAAATTTTACTTTCTGAATACGCGATCCTGGCCCTGCTGGGCTGTCTGGCCGGCTGGCTCCTTGCGGAGGCGATCAACCGTCCCGCCCTGACCGTCTTTTTTCAATCAACCGCGGTCGTGCCCTACGGCGCGATCTTTCTGATTCTGGCGGGTATCACCCTCCTGAACGTGACCGTCGGCTTTCTCATCAGCCGCGATGTGGCCACGTCAAGTCCGCTCGCCGTGCTGCGCGATGAATAGACGTTCGCGCACACCCGGGTGAACCCATATCCCCTTCCGTGGGCAGGGTGGGTTCACCGCTCAATTCTGCTCGCTCCGGTGGTGGGCTCCCGTTATTTCGCCGGGTGGATTTCTGATTGACAATAGTATAACTATGGTTATACTATTGTCAATGAAGACCGCGATTTCGATTTCGGACGATTTATTTAATAAAGCCGAAAAAACGGCAAAACGACTCGGAATTCCGCGCAGCCAGCTTTTTGCGAAAGCTCTGGAAGAATTCCTTCAGGCGCGCGACCGGGAATCTGTTACCGATCGTTTGAATCAGGTTTACACGAATCCGAATGAACCATCGGCCAGAGTTTCTGACCGGATGTCGGTCGCTGCGCTGCGAGAGAGTTTGAAACATGACGCGTGGTGAGATCTGGTGGGTCGATCTGGGTCTTCCTGTCGGTTCCGAACCGGGCTTCAAGCGCCCCGTCCTGGTAATTCAGGATGACGTGTTCAATCAAAGCAACATCAACACCATTGTCGTTTTCGCGATAACTTCGAATTTAAGGCTGGCAGATGCCCCAGGAAATTCGATTCTTTCCAGAAAGGATTCGAATCTTCCGAAAGATTCTGTTCTAAATGTTTCTCAACTGGCCACGATAGACCGGGGCCGGTTTCTGCGAAAAGCCGGAAAACTAAAACAGAGCAGAATGAACGCGGTCGAAGAAGGACTGCGATTGGTTCTCGGCCTTTCGTAAACGTTGCGCGGACCGAAATCCCGCGCGCCGCACTCCATCAAGTCACGCCATCATCATCAGCATGTCGCGGAGGGCGGATTCCGCGCCCGGTGGCCCGGCGTAATCCACGGCATCGCGGTGGCTGGCTTTGAACGCACGGTTGGTGAAAAAGCGCCAGGCCCAGGCAGCGTCCAGTTGCAACACCGCGTCGGCCCCGGGCAACCGTTCAGACCTGATCCAGCCATCCGCGACCTTGCGAAAATCCCACTGGCCCCCGGCCGGACCGATAATTCGTATGGAAACGGAACCGACATCGTTTTCGCGTAATTGTGATAAAAAAAACGGAACCGCGCGCATGAAAATGCGATAAACCGGGTGTAAATACTCCGGTGCCTCAATTTCGCGCGACTGAAAAGCCATGCGGATCTGTTGCTGGTGATACCATTTTTCAGTGTATTCGCGCGCGAAGTCCATCCAGTTGCGAGAACTGGTTTCCCCCGCCCAGGCTACCGGAAAAAAAGCCGGGCCTTCAAGATCGGCCGCGTCCATCAAATCGGCGAACAGGGCGTCATACCGGGTGACCAGCTCGACCAGAATCGCCGGAGAAAGGCGCCGGGCGGCGGCGACCCACTGCGCGTTGAGGTGATCCAGGTACGCGAAGAGCGAGTCGAAGCCGGCGGGCAGATCCGGGCGCAGGTAAAATTCCGTGTACGCGTCGCGGTGGAGCGATACGCGCCGCATGCTGCCGTCGAGCATGTGCGCGACGATATCACGCACCGACCAGCGCGAGGAAATTGTCGCCCGGTTCCAGTCGTCGCCTTCGATCGTCCCCAGCAGCTCGATGAGTTTCGCGGCCAGGCGACGAAATTCAGGTCTGGTATCGATCATCGCGAACTCGTGTCCCTTTCGCGGGGCGCGGTTACAGTAATTCGGCGATTTGCACGGCGTTGAGCGCCGCGCCCTTCAAAATCTGATCCCCGCAGCAAAACAGGTCGAGCGTGCGCCCCCCCTTCTGGCCGTGGGTGTGGCGCAGTCGGCCGACGAACACGTCGTCGCGGTCGCTCGCTTCCAGCGGCATCGGGAAGCGGTTGTTCGCGCGATCGTCGATGAGTTTCACGCCCGGGAATTCGGACAGGGCGCGCCGCACATCTTCCAGTTCCACGGCGCCCTGGAGTTCCAGGTGAATCGATTCGGCATGCGCGCGAAAGGTCCCAATGCGAATGCAGGTAGGTGCGATTTCGATCCGGTCGTCGTGGAGGATCTTATGCGTCTCCTTGATCATTTTCGTCTCTTCCTGGTTGTAACCGGTTTCCGGGTCCATGCTGGAGTTGTGGCTGAACGCGTTGAACGCGATCGGAAACGGAAAGGCCTGTTTCGTCAGTGTTTCGATCGAGCGGCCTTCCAGAAATTCGCGAGCCTGGACACGCAACTCTTCCATGGCCGCGGCGCCCGCGCCGGACGCCGCCTGGTAGGTCGAGACCACGATGCTCTTGATCGGACTCAGGCGATGAATCGGATAACAGGCCATCAGCATGATGATCGTGGAACAATTCGGATTGGCGATGATCCCCCTGTGCGACTTCGCGTCTTCTGGATTGATTTCCGGAATCACGAGCGGGGTTTCCGGGTCCATACGATAGGCCGAGGAATTGTCGACGACCACGGTCCCCGCGCGCACGGCGATTGGCGCGAAATGTTTCGTGATCGAACCGCCCGCGCTAAACAGCGCCAGGTCCACGCCCTGAAACGAGTCTTCCTTCAACTCCTGGATGGTCAGCGATTCCCCGCGAAACGTGACGGTTTTTCCCGCTGAACGAGCGCTGGCCAGGAGCGTTAACTTTTTGTACGGAAAGGCGCGCCTCTCGATGACTCTGAGGAATTCCTGGCCGACGGCTCCCGTCGCGCCCACGATGGCAACATGATCGAACATACCACTCTCCGTATAACGGCCCGCGGGACCGCTCTACGACGACGATTTTTTTAACGGGGTCTGCCGACAATCAATTAAGCGGGCGTCAATCGCCCCTCGTGCGATAAATAAAAACAATGAAAAAAAAGTCCACAGCAGGGCGACGCGCGGGATTGTTATGGCACCTCCTCGGGAAAACCGCGCGCCGCCGCATCGCGCAGGATCTCACGCTCGACGAAATCCGCGCTCTGAACGAGTCCTTTCGCGCGTACCGCGCGACTCCGCCGGCCGAGCGCCGTCGGATCGAAATGGAAACCCGACGCCTCGCGGAAGTGCGCCATGGGGGATTGCCGGCCGTTTTTTTCACGATCGGGATGCTCGCCTTCGCGGTGCTGTTTTTGCTGCACCTTGAACTGGCGCCGAACGTCGGGCTCCTGGTCCGATACCAGGTGTTTACCCCGCTTTTTTTCGGCGCGGTCAGTCCCCTTGCCTGTTATCTCATTCCGGCGTACCGTCTGCGTAATCTGTTCAATATTGAGATCGATCCGCAATCGGCGGCGATTACCTTTCTCGCGCTTCTGGGCCTGATCTGGACGCTGGTGTTCATCGGTCTGGCCGAAACAGGCCCGCGTTTTACGGCGACCGGGCTCACACTCCTGATTCTGTGCGCGGGGGCGGCTACGGCCCCCCTGCTGGAGGAGATCGGATTTCGCGAGGTGCTCCCGGGCATGGTGGGTCGCCCCCCGCATTACCCCGGCCACCTGCTCAGCGGACTTGGTTTCGCGGCGGCGCACGTTCCTTCCAGTTTGGAAATGTTCGCCCTGTATCTAATAGCGGCCCTGTTTTTATCCACAGTACGCCTCCAGACCGAGGGCCTGCTTTTTCCGGTTCTGGTCCACGGCCTGGCCAATGTTACGATTCTGTTATTGTAAGGCGGCCGTACCGCGCATGCGCGATTGCCGGCGGTCGAAAAAAAAGCTTGCAGCACGGGCATTCTGAAAACGAAAATCTATTATGCGGATCATAAGCGGTCCCCCGCGCTTCTATTTCAAAACCGGAACGGGAATTTTGCTCCTTCTGGCTCCACTCGTTCTGGCCACCTGCGTCAGTCGTCAGAAATATGAGGAAGTCGAAAAAGAACGGGACACGGAACGGGAAGCCGCCGCGCAATTAAAAGAACAGATCAAACAAAAAGATGGGGAACACGATCAGCTGCAGACTGAACTGGACGCGAAAAATAACAAACTCACCGCCAGGGACGCGGAGTTGAACGCGGAACGGGCAAGGACCAGATCCCTGGAAAACCAGCTGAAAAATTTACAGTCCACGAATAAAAGTCTCCTGGACCGCCTGAGCGATTTATCGGTCATCAGCAAGGCGGGAGCGGACAGTATTAAAAAATCCATCGACGCGATCAACTCGCAGAACATGTATATCAAAGATCTGAACGGTATGATCCAGCAAAAGGATCAGTTGAACCTGGCGCTGGTGACCAGCCTGAAACGATCACTCGCGGATCAGAACGACGAAGACGTGACCATTGACGTTAAAAAAGGCGTCGTATTCATTTCCCTCTCGGACAGGATGCTCTTTCGTTCGGGTAGCGCGGAAATCCTGCCCACCGCCGACGGGGTGCTGGGAAAAATCGCGAGCGTAATCAACGACCATCGCGACCTTGACGTACTCGTGGAGGGTCATACCGACAGCGACCCGATCAGCAATGCCTGCATGATCGACAACTGGGATCTGAGCACGAAGCGTTCGACCTCAATCGTGCGGGTGTTGCAGGGACGTTACAATGTTCGACCGGAGCGCCTGACCGCGGCGGGACGCGGCGAATACGTGCCCAAAGCCAGCAACGAATCGCCAAGCGGCAAAAGCGCCAACCGTCGTACGGAAATTCTGATTCTGCCGAAGCTGGACCAGTTTTTTAAGCTGATCGAACCGGCCCGAAAACCCGCCGAAAAGCCGGCCGATAAACCGGCCGATAAACCGGCCGATAAACCGGCCGATAAACCGGCGGAGAAAGTAGAAAGGGCGGTGAAGACGGAAAAAAACGAGGAACGCGAAGCAGCCCGTCCCGGCCCCGCATCGCAAATGCGTTAGCCCGGATTATGCATGAAACGAAAATATGATGCGCCCCACAGGCATACGCAGGCCGGCTGTGCGGCCAATATATGGCCCCCGCTCCCTATGGGTCGCGGAGGCGCGGGTTCATTATGCTCGCCATGCTCGCAAAATGCCGTGGCCGAACAGCCGGCGCTTCGCCATCCCTGGCTTCGCAGCAGCGTAAACCTGTGGGGGCAACACACTGTTTCATGCAAAAATTCCGGGGCTACTGAGGAATGAAGAAAACCGCCTTGATAGGCGGTTTTCTTTGAGCAAGAATATTTACCGGGAATTTCGTGCCTAATCCGGGTCAGTTTACCGACTCCGGGTAGATCCCGATCTCTTCGCGCGCTTCCAGGTACGAGGCGTGCAATTCGAGGTACATACGCCGTGCGGTTTCGTCCCCGCCTTCGGCTTTTTCCTTCACGCTGTGCATGAAATAGAGCGAACGCGCTGCCAGGTTCCGCATGAGGCTTTGCTGGATCGCGTCGAGTTTTCCGAATAAATTTTGCATTTCCCCGCGCAATTGTTCCGGCGTGATCCCGGATTCGGCGGAGTCCCTGTTTTCGTCTGGTTGTCGCATTGCCTTCCCACCTTCCCAGGCTGTTCCGCCTGTATGGCCAGAGCTTCCATTCATGGAAGCCCTCGCAATCGGCTCCGCTCCGGAAATTAAGGCACCGCTCCCCTTTGGTCGCGGTGCGTGAAAAAAATTCTCGCAGAGGCGCTATTTTATGTGCTCGCCGATTGGGGCTACCACCCTGTAGCCCCGCGCCCATCCCAAAAAAGGTTTTGAGATGGGCTCTTATTATTAATACGACTGGAACAGGTTTTTGTCGCAAAATTTCGGGGAAAAAGGTACAAAACAGGAAAAAAAAAAGAAAGATTTCTGGAGGAGCCTCCCAATCCGTATGGCAATGTCTTCTGTCAATTCGATGCCCGATCCGACCTCCCCGGAATTCGGCCAATATTTTGAAAGCCTTGACCGGTTCGCCGAAAAAATCGGATACCGGGTGATTTCGACCGCTCCCGGTACGAGCGAGTACGAAATTTCCGTGGATGAGTCCTTTTACAATCCGGTCGGGATCGTACATGGCGGGGCCCTCTTTTCGGTCATGGACAGCTCAGCGGGCGCGGCAATGGCCGCCTGGGCCAGAGCATCCGGCCGCGAGTTGACGTTTATGGCCACCGCCACTGCGGAGATTCGGTATAAACGCGCGGTCACCGGGGGGACTCTGCGCGTTCGCACGGCGATCACGGAACAAAAACGATCGGTGGTTCGTTTAACGTCGCAGGCGTTCGATGCGTCGGCAAATCCTGAGCCTGTGGCGGAACTGGTTTCTACCTGGTTTGTGCGTTTCGCGAAATGAGAACGTTTCGAGGCCTGCGCCGGGACATTATTTCTGCCGGGAGGAGCTTTTCAGAAAGCCGCGAATCGTATCGAGAATTTCCGGTCGACGATACAACATCCGCAGGCCCACACCGGCCAGTGGGAAAGCGCTGATTGAAGCGGCGGATAATTTTTCGGCCAGGGGCTTGAGTCGAAAGGCGCTGCGTTCGTCGTTGACCAGCAGTACCGGAATCTTGATCCGGCTCGATACCAGACCGACCAGGTCGCGGTCAAAAAAATTCGGATTGGGCGAAAGTAAAATCAGGCAATCCACGCCCCGTAACTCATCCAGCAAGAGAATCGTCGCATGGAATTTTCCCGCCAGAATGCAGGTTCGGCCCTGGTGTCCCGGCAGCTCGCGCGTCCGCCCGAGCAGGGATAGCAGGGCGCGGTAATCGTTCAGGAACCGCGCCGACTCTCCGGGGTTGCGGGCCATTTCGTCCACCTGACGCCGTCGACCCATAAAATCCCGATCGCTCGGTAAGTGCCCGCGCGGGATCAACAATACGACGTGAAAATCGCGATTTAAATTGGCGATCATCGGTTCGAGCGTTTCCAGGTTTTCGTTGTACACGTCCGGAACGACGATCAGGCGGTCCGCGGGCAGTTTCGGATCGGTGGCGGCCGGGTAAAAAAAAGCGCGCAGGGTGAAGCCGTCGACCGTGTCGATGTTCAGACCCGTGGGTCCGCCGGGACCGGAGGCTTCCAGACGATCCCAGGCTCCGGGTCCACTATTCGGGGCCGCGGAGGCGTGGGACAGGGGCCCGGCCGCAAGCGCGGTCACGAGAACGCAGCGCAAAAATCGCCGGGCGAAGCCGCTGGATTTTTCGCCTGCGCCGCGCATATTCTTATTCTCGCGTATAGCGGCGATCGAGCTTGAAGCTCATGCCGTTGAGCGTTCCGGGCGCACCGTCCAGGAGGAACAGAATCGAACGGACGTCTTTCTGCGAATGGAAGATGGAGGCGGTCAGGGAACGAAAGTAACTGTCCAGATAATGGCCGAGCGCTTCCTCGTTGGATTCGGCCGGGCTTTTTTTCGCTTTTTTTTCCGAATCTTTGCCTTCTTTTCCTGCCTCTTCTTCCGCGTCCGCGTCCGCTTCCACGGACGGGCGATCCTCATCGCCTTCGGCGGGCACGTTGCTCGCGCGGTGGCGGTTTTTGTGGAACAACTCCGTCTCTTTCTCAAGTGTTTCGCGTCGAAAATCGAGAATCATTTCCCCTCCGGCCGAACGAAACCAGACTTTGCGAAGCGCGAACCCCAGACGGGGGAGGGGTTCGAGATCGGCGAAACCCGCCTGATCGGAAAGGCCCTCGCGCAGACCGACGGGCTCGCTCACGAGGTGCACCAGACGCTGGATCATTCCCTGCGTATCGGCGGCCGGCTGCAGTCGGCGACGATAGGTGGTAAGAGCGTTGGTGGTGCGGCCAATGCCGATGATCTCGATCGTAACCCGGTTATCCGCGGCCGGGAGCGGAAACACCAGACCGGGGACCAGGAGCCGCAGTGGATTCGATACGGAAAGAATCGAAATGCCCAGCACGCTCACGCACACGGTCCAGAGGACGGTCAGCATCCGTGCGTGTCCGTCCCGGGAAAGTCCCAGCACGAATTGTTTGCCTGTTTCGAAGCCGACGCGCGTCCTCACCGGGATGTTTTTCAGTCGGGCCAGCCACACGTTTCCAGTTTCGCTCATTTCCGCCATTGGTTTTATTTCACCTGTTAAATTGTAAGAACATGGCCTGATCGGCCGTACACATCAATCTCAGCGCACCCAGAATCGTGTGCCCGCGTTGAAGCGCGCCACGCCCGCGCGCATACTTTCGCTGGCGACTACGGTGTCCAGGTTCTCCGCTTCCAGTTCCAGGGCGCCCGCCCAGTCCAGATGGAAGCCATCCAGCGCCGATTTCAAATCGGCCAGGAGGGCGTCGCGCGGCTGTGCGCAGATATCGCGCGCGATGTACAGCGCGCGTTCCAGACCGCGCCCGCGGGCTACGACTTCCCAGGCCAGCCCGAGTTCGTACGCTCGTTGCGCGCGAATGCGCTGACCGGTGATGATGAGCGGCAGCGCCCCGCCCAGTCCCAGGAGGCGCGGCAGATAAACCGTACCACCGTCCACCAGGGGCACTCCCCAGCGGCGGCAGGCCACCGAAAACAGGGCCTGTTTTTCAGCGATGCGGATATGGCCGTGGCAGTACAGTTCCAGTCCACCGGCGTATGTGTAACCCTGAGAGACTGTGATGACGGGTTTTTTTTGTAATAGCCGCGAACCGCCGAGGGGGCCGGTGCCGTTTTTGACGCGGTCACGAATGCGCTCGGGATCGGTGTACAATTCGGCCAGCTCGCCGAGGGCGGCCAGATCAGCGCCGGAGCAAAAACTTTTTTCGCCCGCGCCGTGCAGGACGCATACGACCAGTTCCGGGTCGTCGCGAAATCGCCGCCAGGCGTCGAGAAAGAGGCGGGCCATGGCCCCGTTCACGCAATTGTGAAGCTCAGGGCGATTCATCGTGATCTGGAAAATTTTGCCGCCCGGGACCGCGAACTCCCGCGTAAGCAGTGGCGCCTCAGCTGACATACAAGGAGGCTTGTCGGGCTGTGGTCGGGGGACAAGCAAAAATTAGAGTTTTTTTGTTTAAATCGCCCGGCGGGTTTCGTTATTCGTTCTGGATGAACCCATCCGAATTCGCTGACACTCGCCGCGCCGCCTTGCTTGTGATTTTGAGCGCGGCGCTGACCCTGGCCATCGCTGTCGTGATGACAGTCCTGACCGGGAACCCACCGCCCGCCGCGGACGCGCGTTTCGCGCTGCCCGGAGCGGAGCCCGCAGCGCCGTTTACAACGGCCATCTTATGGCTGGAACTGGTCGGGACAAAAGCGGAGGTCTTCCAGGTTCTGGGAAGCCCGGCCGAACCCGCCGGCCAGGCCCTGCGCGGGAAAATGGACCTCATGAATACTATCGATTACGCATTCATGATCGTTTATTCAGCTCTGAACGCGGCCTGTTTTTTGCTCGTGTGGAAATTGAATAAAACTCGCGGCACGTTTTTTTTTGGCTCGACCCGTTTTTTTAACGCCGGCCTGGTTCTGTCCGTTCTCATGTGGGGCGCCGATGCGTTCGAAAACGTACCCCTCCTGCGCTTCACGACGTACGCGGATCCGTCCGCCATTCCGGACAGCGATATGCTCTGGCTGACCGTGGCGACGAATGTTAAATGGGGCGCTCTGTTCTGCGCCTGTCTCGTCGTGGGAACCGGTTATGCCGCGTACTTCGGGGCCCGGGTCGCTCTGGTGCTCCCGCTGCTGTACGCCCTCGCGAGTGGGCCAGGAGTTGTCGGCCTGCTGGTTCCCGGTCTGCGCGGCCTGGTGGAAGCGGGGGCGAATTTTATGGCGCTCGCCTGGCTCGGTTCCATGATCCACGCGATTGCGTTGTTTCGTCGGAAGCAAGCTGGATGATTTTGCTTGACAGAAAGCCCTGAGGCCGGGTTTGAGTAAAGATTCCACTTCGCGAGGCGAGGGGATCCCAGATGAGAGGCTGCCTTAGCTCAGCTGGTAGAGCAGCTGATTTGTAATCAGCAGGTCGTGGGTTCGAAGCCTACAGGCAGCAAAACGCCGGTATTTTCCGGCCGTGCGCGGGCACGTTAAAGATCCGGGCAGATGTCCGAGTGGTTAAAGGAGGCAGACTGTAAATCTGTTGGCTTACGCCTACGTTGGTTCGAATCCAGCTCTGCCCAAAAAAAGCCGCCTTCGATTGAGGGCGGCTTTTTTTTGAGTCCTGACAGGTTGCGGAAAAAGTCCCTTATAATCGTTCCTCTGGTGGCCTTAAATCTTGAAACCCGCCGCGACCGCGTCGGAATGAAACATTTTGACGGTATCTAAGGAGTAATCGTCCAGATCGTACCCAACCAGGCTGAGTTTCTTGAGAATGTCATTTGTAACGGTGATAACCTGACACCCGACTTCGTCCGCGTGAAAAATATTGAGAAGTTCCCTCGGACTGGCCCAGATTAATTCAGCAAGCGGATTCAATTTGAGCAACTCAACGGCTGCCGCCATCAGCGGTTTAGGATCAAGGCCGGTATCGGCGATGCGACCGGCGAAAACAGAAACATACGAGGGTACGGCCGGATTGAGCGCGGTAACGACATCCCGTACCTGATGGAGGGTCATCAGGGCGGTTACATTGAGTTTAACCCCCTTACCGGCAAGGCGGCGTACCAGGTCGGTTGCCGGCTCACGCCGTGTATTCGTTACTGGAATTTTGACGTAGACGTTTTCACCCCACCCTGCGATTTCCATGGCCTGGCGTTCCATTTCGTTAAATTCGTCGGAAAAAACTTCGAAGGAAATGGGCCGATCGGGGATGGCGGCAAGGATATCTTTTGCGAAAGCCCTGTAATCGGAGATGCCGGCCTTTCGCATCAGCGTCGGGTTCGTGGTCAGACCTTTCACAAACGGTTGCCGGTACATTTCCAGCATTCCGGCTCTGTCGGCGCCATCGGCGAAAATTTTAACTTTCAGTTTTTCAATGGAGATCATGGAACTTCCTTTCCTGGCAATGATGGATTTCTGGGAACGTCCTATTTTACCGCCGATTCCCATTTGGTCTGAGCGGCTTTTAGAAGCGGATGAGATACGAGCAAATGCCAGACGACCGCCTGAAACGCTTCCGAGTGCGGCGTGATATTTTCCGGATTAACCGTAGGAATAATTACACACACATCCGCGACCCGGGCCGTGTACCCGCCATCGCGTCCAACGACGCCGGTTATTTTCGCTCCGATTTTTTTCGCGTATTCCAGGGCTGTCACCAGGTTGGGGCTGATATTTTTTTCAAGGTTCCCCCCGCCCACCGAAAAGACGAAAACGCAGTCCTGGGGTTTCAGCCTGCTCACTTTTAGCCACTCGACGAAAATCGTCGCCCAGCCCTCGTCGTTGGTTCTTGCGGTCAATTCGGAGACGTTGTCCGTGGGAGCGTACGACTCAATTCCGACGATTTTGCGAAAGTCATTCACCGCGTGGGAACAATTCCCGGCGCTCCCGCCAACTCCCAGAAAAAATAACCGGCCCCCGCCTGATTTTATTTCCGCCAGCAGACCGGCAACTTTTTCTATTTGTTCCGGATCCAGTTTATCAATGATCTGGCCCGCCTCTTTTAAATGTTGCTGTGAATAACTCATTCTCGTGCTCCTCACTGACGCTGAATCTATAGTGTTCGGGACGATTCTTCGCTTTCAAGTTAGAATTATTTTTGTGCCCTCAAAGTCGAATCGAAAACGAGTTTCCTCCAGACCCGCTCCGGCCATCGCGTGGCGCAATTTATTTCGATCCTGGGCGTAGAACATCAGGAAGCCGCCGCCCCCGGCGCCGACGAGTTTGCCGCCGATTGCGCCGTTCTGTCGGGCCAGGTCGTACCAGGCGTCGATTTGTCGATTGCTCATGCCACCGGACCGCCGTTTTTTGTGTTCCCAGTGTTCGTGCATCAATTCACCGAACAGGGCGCACTGGCCGCTCTCCAGCGCATCTTTACTGCGAATGCCAAGCTCTTTTACGTAATGCAAATTCTTTAGCATTTCGTCGTCGCTCTCTCTGGTTCGGGTGTTCTGGTCCTTGAGAATGCTGCTCGCGCTGCGGGAATGCCCGGTAAAAAATAACATCAGATTGTCTTCCAGATCAATCATTGTATCGGTGCTGATTTGCAGGGGTTCCGCTTCGACGGAATCGTCTTTGCGAAATGAAAAACAGGTGATGCCGCCGAATGCTGCGATGTATTGATCCTGTTTGCCGATAGGTTCTCCGAGGCGATCAATTTCAATGTGACAGGCCATTTCGGCTAATTCGCGAGGATGCAGTAAATGACGGCGGTGCGCGAAAAGGGCTTTTAGAAGCGCGGTGGTAAAGCTACCCGAAGACCCGAGCCCGGTCCCGGCGGGGATGTCGGCAAGGGTCGTAATTTCAATCTGTGGCGTCTTAAAGTCCATCATCTGAATGGCCTCGCGAATGATCGGGTGATGGACATCCTGAACGCGTTCTACATGTTCGAGCTGGGAATATTTCAGAAAAATGCCTTCCGTGAAAGGCCGCATCACGGTAACGTACACGTACTTATCAATTGCCCCCGCGATTAGAAACCCTTCGTGCCCGCGGTAATAGGAGGGTAGATCCGTTCCGCCCCCTCCGAGTGAAATTCGCAACGGACTACGCGCTATGATCATATCCCGAATCCCGGTAAATTTTTTCAACGACCGTGAGAGCGGCCACCGCATCCCTCAAACCTGCTCCCGGTTCCCGTCCGAGCCGGATATCTTCGCGAAACTCCTGCATTTCGACCTCCCAGGAATTGTCCGCCATCGGAAATTCCCAGATCGTGGTTTCGGGCGGTCCCATTGCCGGAGACATTTTATAAAACGCGAGCCGTTCCACACCGTAACTGCCACCAAGTCCGTCGATCTGTAATTTCCCGTCCCGGCCGTACAATTCGAAGGAAAATGTATTTTTCCATTCCGTGCAGGTTGCGTGCAAAAAAGCGACCTGTTTACTGGAGGTTTTCAACAGTAGAAAGCCGTTATCGTCAACCGGCATGTTCCAGTAATACGTATGGGCGAACCCATCAATCTCGGCAAAGTCCCCGAGAAACCAGCGTGCCAGATCAATGATATGCACGCCTTGATCGATCAGCTCACCGCCACCCGAAAGTTCCGGTCGGGCGCGCCATTCCCGGTCGTATCCAACCCGGCCGCCGTGTCCGTATCGCGCTCGAAGAAACAACAGGGGGCCAAGTTCGCCCGCGTCAACGATTTGACGGGCTTTCTGAAATGCGCGATGGTAGCGATGATTAAAACCGACCCGAACCAGAACCTTATTTTCGCGCGCCTGCTGGATCAGTGGCTGAATTTCCTGTACACGGCGCCCCGCAGGTTTTTCGATCAAAACGTGTTTGCCTGATTCGATTGACGCGGCGGCGATTTCCGCCAGAGTGTTATGGGGAGTGGCCACGATTACCATTTCCACATCGCCACGGTTGATCACGGAGCGCCAGTCGGTAGAGGCCTGGCAATTGGTCGCCCGCCGCGAAAGTTCTTCGGCACGAATGCCGTTCGTATCCGCGCAGGCCACCAGGCGGTCATTATTCAGAGTGCCGGCTCGTTTTTGTCCGATCAATCCGCATCCAACAATCGCCACATTCATCCGGGATTGCCCCATTTCATCCCCCGGTCCTCGGGGACGATGCGCCGGAGTGTATAAACATCGGAACGCGCCAGATCGTCTTTGTGGCTGGCAAGATCCTGCCAGGGATCCCAGACCGCGCTGATGAGCCGACCGGTGATTCCGTCGCTCGCGGCCGATCCGAGGTACACGGCCAGATCAGCGCCACGTTCCGGAGGTGTTCCGCCATTTTCTTTTTGAGCCAGGGCCTTCTGGTAATAGGCATTTCCAACTTTTTCCGGACCGGCTTCCAGAATTTCATCGAGCATTTTTGTATTGATCGCACCCGGGGCAATACAATTCACGTCAATATTGAATTCGCGCACTTCTCCCGCGAGCGATTCCGAAAAACGCACGATGGCCGCTTTTGAAACCGCGTACGCACTCAACCTCGGCATGGGGCTCGTCGCCCCACCTCCGGAAAGCTGAATAACCTTGCCGTAGTTTTCTTTTTTAAAGTAAGGTAAAATTGTGCGGCAAACATAAACTGAACCGTGCAAATTGGTTTCAACGGAACGAACCCAGTCGTCCCAGTCAATTTCTTCAAGCAGTCCCTTGGGACCGTACACCCCGGCATTATTTACCAGGATGTCGATTTTCCCAAATGTTTCAACGGTTGTTTTGACTGCTGCGTCGACAGAAGCCCGCCGGGTTACATCGAGCGGCAAAACGAGAAGCTTCTGCTCAGGTGTCATGCACGATCGTATTTTAAATTTCGCTTCTTCAAGAAGGTTTTCATTTCGCGCGCAAACCATAAGGCTCGCTCCCGCCCTGGCGTACGCCATCGCGATGGCGAGGCCGAGCCCCTGGTTTCCCCCCGTAATAAATGCGAACCTTCCTTTCAGAACTTGTTCCATAATGTCTCATTTTTCCCCGTTCATCAGGCCATGGACAACGGTCGAATCAAAATCGAAACCGCAAACCTCGTGGCCCACCTCGGCCAAACAGGACGCGGTTACGGCTCCCAGGTGCCAGAGTCCCTGAACACAAACCTTCATTTGCGCATCTCCAGTACCCATTCATTTCCCTGGAGAAATTGCACCGTTTTTAAGATTCCTTCGCGGATAGTGTTTCGTTGTGTCCATCCCAGCTTGCGCACTTTTGTCGTATCCAGGTAGATGAAGGGATTGTCACCGATCCACCCGCGATCGCCTCCCGTGTATTCTAATCGCGGTTTAACGCCCAGGGCTTCGCAAATCCAGCAAATCGATTCGTTTACCTCACAGTAACTGTCCACGCCGAGGTTATAAATATTCACGCGTTCCTTCGCGTTTCGGATGACAAAAAAAATCGCGTCAAGACAATCCTGTACTTCCAGGTAAGATTTACGCTGTTTCCCGTTACCCAGAACTCGCAAACGGGTCGGATCCTGTTTTAACTGGCGGTAAAAATCGAATACATGCCCGTGTGTATAGCGTGCTCCCAGAATGGAAACGAACCGAAATATATAAGCCTTAACGCCAAACCCCTCCGCGTAAGCCGCAATCATACCCTCCCCGGCGAGTTTGGAGGCACCATAGAGCGAGGTCTGCACCGGAAAGAGAGCGTCCTCCGGTGTCGGAATTTGTCTGGCTTCACCGTAAATCGATCCCGTGGATGAAAACGCAATTTCATGGATTCCGTTCTTGCGCATAGCCTCGAGTACATTGAAGGTCGCGATCGTGTTCTGTTCCAGGTCCTTGCGAGGATGGTTCACGCCGAAACGTACGTCCGCGTTCGCGGCGAAATGAAAAACAAAATCACAACCCGTAGAAGCCTCGTTCAATAATTCGGGATTGAGGAGATCACCTTCGACTAATTTGAAATCAGGGTGTCTGGACGCTCCGGCAAGAAATTCGCGCAGACCGGTGGAAAAATTATCGTACGCGATTACTTCGTTCCCTTCCTCCAGGAGTCGATCGACCATGGAACTCCCGATAAAACCTGCGGCCCCGGTTACAAAATATCGCACGAAAATATCCTTGCTGGATTGATGATCCGGTTTCTGAACTTCCCCGACCCATTATGCACGGGAGGTAAATTTGCTGACCACTTTCTGAAATGAACCGCGGGGGGCGAGCAACAATTGGCGAATCCAGTGTTGAGCCAGAGCGAATCTTAACAACACCGCGGTCGTTTGAAACGTTCCTCCTGGGACCTGGCCCAGGCCTCACCGGCGTGGCTGTGCGCCACCGCCCCGTCCGTCGCTGGTTTTTCCGGCATCGCGTTCTGCCCGGTCAACTGGCGCGCGAGTTCGAAGGCGAACACGAACGCGGCGCCGCTTCCCGAAAACGCCGGCGTACGTTCGGTGGCCAGTTGCTCGGGGGTCAGTAAAACTGCGGGAGCTTCGTGCAGGTCGACGGAGCCGGAGCCACGAAAAATCGCGACCCAGCGCCAGACCGACGCCAGGACGACGAGCGCGACAAACACCAGGAAAACACCGGCGACCAGCGCGTCCATGTGCATGTTAAAAATAATCTGCTTCGTGGCGCCGATTTTTTCGGGCGGCACCAGGCCCCGGGCGAGGGCCGCGCTTAATTGATTGGCCTGCGCGAGAAATCCGATTTGCGGGGACGTATGAAAAATTTTCTGGATCCCGGCCGTAAACGTCACGCTCACCAGCCAGACCAGCGGCAGGAGTGTGATCAGCACGAAGGCGTTCTTTCGCATTTTCAGTAAAATTGTCGTGGCCAGGCACATGGCGATGACCGAAAGCAATTGGTTCGCGATTCCAAACAGCGGCCAGAGGCTGTTGATGCCCCCCAGGGGATCCAGAACGCCCTGCATGAGGAAAAACCCCCAGGCCGCTACGAACAGCACGCTCGTAAATGCCCCCGCCGGGAGCGATTTTAAATTCCCGAGCGGTTTAATCACCTGGCCGAGCAATGCCTGTAAAATAAAACGACCCACTCGCGTGCCCGCGTCGAGGGTGGTCAGGATGAACAGGGCCTCGAACATGATCGCGAAGTGATACCAGAGCGCGAGCAGTCCTTTGCCTCCTAAGAATTTCGCGAAAATGAGCGCCATTCCCACAGCAAGCGTAGGCGCCCCGCCGGCCCGCCCGAACATGGTGGCTTCCCCCAGATCGATCGCGAGGGTGCGCATCGTTTCGGCGGTGACCGGGAAACCCCAGCCGGTGATGGTGGCCGTGATCTGCTCGGGTGTGGACCCGACGATGGCCGCGGGCGAGTTGATCGCGAAGTAGACGCCCGGGTCCAGCGAACAGGCCGCGATCATGGCCATGATGGCCACCGAGGATTCCAGCAGCATGCTGCCGTAACCGATGGGACGCGCGTACGTTTCGCGGGTAATGATTTTGGGCGTCGTGCCGGAAGCGATCAGGGAATGAAATCCGCTAATCGCGCCGCAGGCGATGGTGATAAAACAGAAGGGGAACACATTGCCGGCGAAGATCGGTCCGGTGCCGTCGATGAACCGCGTCAGCGGAGGCATGCGCAATTCGGGCAGCACGATGAGGATCCCGATGCCCAGCGCGCCGATCGTGCCGAGTTTCATGAACGTACTCAGATAATCGCGCGGCGCGAGCAGGAGCCACACGGGCAGGACCGACGCTGCCAGACCATACCCGATCACGGCCAGGGCCAGGGTTTTTCCGTCCCAGGTCATGATCGCGGAGAGGGCGGGGATCTCGTGAAAAAATTTACCGACCCAGACCGAAAGTAGCAAGAGCACGACGCCGATCGCGCTGACTTCCAGCACGCGCCCCGGGCGAATGAAACGCAGATACAGACCCATGAAGATCGCCAGGGGCATTGTGGCGGCGATCGTAAACGTTCCCCAGGGACTGTGCGCGAGGGCCTTGACCACGACCAGGCCAAGCACGGCGATAAGGATCACCATGATCGATACGATCGCCAGAGCGGCGATGACCCCGGACAGCGACCCGATTTCATCCCGCACCATTTCGCCGAGCGACTTGCCGTCGCGGCGAATGGAAGCGAACAGAATGATAAAATCCTGGACCGCGCCGCCCAGGACGACGCCGATCAGAATCCAGAGCGTGCCAGGTAGATACCCGAACTGGGCCGCCAGGACCGGCCCCACCAGCGGTCCGGGCCCGCTGATCGCCGCGAAGTGGTGACCGAAAACGATCCATTTGTTCGTCTTCACATAGTCGTGGCCGTCTTCATGGACCTCGCAGGGAGTGGCGCGCCGTTCGTTCAGGGTCAGGACTTTCGCGGCGATCCAGGCCGAATAAAAACGGTACCCGATCACGTACGTACAGAGGGCGGCCACCAGGATATAAACCGCGCTGATTGATTCCGATCGGGCTGTGGCCAGCACCCAGTAGCAGAATCCGCCGGCCAGGCCAATCCCGGCCCATATAAAAAAAGAAACCGCTCCACGCATGCAGCAAGGGCGGCCGGTGTGGAACCAGGCTGCAATCGCTTTTTGGGAGACGGCTTATTTTTGACGCCGTATGCCCGTTTTTTTCGCTTGAGTTTCTCGGAACCGGCGGCCAACACCAGTCAGGGGGAATATTTCCATGAGTCTTGATATAAAAATTACCGGCGGCACCATCGTGGACGGAACCGGCACAGAACGATATACAGGGGATGTGGGTGTCAAAGACGGTCGGATCGTGGCCATCGGCAAAGTCCCCGGGGATGCGGACCGGGTGATCGACGCGGACGGGGCCATCGTCACCCCGGGATTCGTCGATTTACATACACATTATGACGGCCAGATTTCCTGGGACGAGCAGCTTTCACCTTCGGTGAACCACGGGACCACCACCGCGGTGATGGGCAGTTGCGGCGTCGGTTTCGCGCCCGCGCACAAGGAAGACCGTCAGCGCCTCATCGATCTCATGGAAGGGGTGGAAGACATCCCCGGCGCGGCCCTGGCGGAAGGGATTCGCTGGCAGTGGGAAAGTTTTCCCGAGTATATGGACGCCCTCGATCGGATGCCGCACACCATCGATTTCGCGGCGCAGGTTCCGCACGACGCGTTACGGGTGTTCGTCATGGGCGAACGCGGATTGCGCTACGAACCCGCCACCGCCGATGATATCGCGCGCATGCAGGCGCTTTTGAAAGAAGCCATGCTGGCGGGCGCGGCCGGATTTACGACGGGTCGTTCGGATGTGCATCGCAGCGCGTCGGGAAGCTGGACCCCCGCGTCCGAAGCGACGATCGATGAACTGACCGCGCTCGCGTCCGTGTTCAAAGAGTTACCGTATGGCGTGTTGCAGGCGGTGTCGGATTTCGACATGGAACGTACGCACGACGACTTTGATCGCGAGTTCGACGTCCTGGAACAGTTCGCGTCGGCGGCCGGCGGCCGGCCTTTTTCGCTTTCGCTCAACCAGCGCGATTTCTGGCCCGATCTCTGGAAACGAATCATACAAAAAGGCGAAGCGGCCGCCGCGCGCGGCGTGCCCTTCCGATTTCAGGTGGCCCCGCGCGCCATCGGCGTCAATCTGGGACTCCAGTGTACGTTTCATCCCTTCATGGGCAAACCCGCGTACAAGGCCATCGCCCATCTCCCGCTGGAAGAACGCGTGCGCATTATGCGCACTCCCGAAGTTAAGGCGAAAATCCTGGAAGAACCCTCGGACAAACTGGCCGGGGATGGCACGCCCGTCCCCCCCCTGGCCGACAAATTCCTGGCAGCGATCGATAAACTCGCGTTCAAGCTGTTCGAACTGGGCGAAACACCCGATTACGAGCAGCCGCTCACGCGCAGCCTCGGCGCCCAGGCGAAAGCCGCCGGGTTGCACCCGCTGGAGCTGGTGTACGAAAGTATGCTCAAGAGCGAAGGCCGGGCGCTGATCTACTTCCCGATTTACAACTACACCGAATTTTCGTACGACAACGTGCTCACCATGATGAAACACCCGCAGGCCCTGCCCGGGCTTTCGGACAGCGGCGCGCACGTCGGCACCGTTTGTGACGCGAGTTTTCCCACCTATCTCCTGAGTTACTGGACGCGGGACCGCGCGGGCGAAAAAATCCAGCTCGAACGGGCCGTGCGTATGATGACGGCCGAAACGGCCGCGCACATGGGCTATTCGGACCGGGGCACGCTCGCCGTCGGCAAAAAGGCGGACATCAACGTCATTGACTACGCGCGGCTCGCGCTCAAGCCGCCGCGTATGATTCGCGATCTGCCCGCTGGCGGACAGCGACTCTTACAGGAAGTTGAAGGCTACATCGCCACGATCGTTTCGGGTCGCCAGGTCATCGCCCGGGACGAGCTGACCGGCGAAAAACCCGGCCATCTCGTACGTTCCTGTCGTATGCAGCGTTAGGCCGACAGCCGCGGAGTCGCATGCAAAGCCCGGCCGCCTGGAACGCGGGGTATCTGGAGCGCATGCGCGCGGGGGACGAGCGCCAGCGCGCGGCCGCCGCGGCGGTAGATGGCCTCGGCGTGCTGGAGACTCTGGACGATCTGGATCCCCGACTCTGCGGCACGCTGCCGATCGGGGTTCACAGGCCCCTGAGCGATGTCGACGTCGCCCTGTACGCGCCGGAAATAGGGGTCGTTCACGACCGCCTTGCCGGGCTGTACTCTGAACGGGCGCGATTCTCGATTTTTTCGCCCGGGCTTGCGGACCGGCCGTACCTGGTATGCTCGTTTTTATTTTCCGGTGTGCCCTTCGAACTGTACGCGGCGCCGGTTCCCACCGCACGACAGGCCGCGGTCCTGCATCTTCAGGTGGAGGATCGCCTCCTGAGTTTGTTGGGTGATCCACTGCGACGCGCCGTGGTCGCGCTCCGTGCGGCCGGCGAAAAAACCGAGCCCGCGTTCGCGCGCGCCCTTGGACTTGTCGGGGATCCGTATTTCGCCTTGCTTGCGCTGGCTGATGAATCGGACGAAAAACTTGCGGCGTTGAGTATCGCGCGTTTCGGAACGGGGTGAGGCGGGAGTCGCGGATGTTTTTTTGAAAAATCCGGGGGGGCCGGGCTAAAGATCGCCGGGGGCGATCACATGCTTCGAATAATCGGGCCCCGAATACGGGTGGTAGGTATCATACGGAAAACGGGGAGTGAGCGCGGCCGTGCGCGCGAACACCAGCAGGGCCAGTACACCCAGCACGGCGAAGAAAGGCGCTGTACGCGCGCCCTCGTCTTCGGCTTTGTGTAAAATCATGATGGGCACGAGCACCGTGAACATCCGACTTATGTTTTCGTACACGCTCCAGAAATAATACCAGTCGGCGATGAGCACGCTTGCCAGCGTGAACAGAGCCGCCAGCCGAAAGGGCAAAACCCGTCGCGGCGACCCGGTGCTCAGGCCCCACAGCGCGGCGGGAATCAGAAGAAACAGCAGAAGCTTCGCCGAATGTTTGGTCAGCGCCAGGGCGGTCGCCCCGCCGGGTGTGCGCATTAAGTCGCCGATCAGTGACACCGTTTCGCCTCCCAGTCCGAGCACACCGTTCAGGGGCGATAAAAAAAGCGAAAGCACGCCGGCCGGGATCATGCCATGGGCCTGCCGCAAATAAAGCTGCCAGCCGGCCATCGGAACAAGCACGAACACCAGGAGCACCGCCCCGCGCAGATCGCGTTTCCAGAGACTGAACAGGCCCAGTGGAAAAAGAAAAAACAGGGCCTATTCTTTGGTCAGCGCCGCCAGCGCGAAACAGGACCA
>CAZVZS010000001.1:205873-223099 GCA_964631535.1 uncultured Leptospiraceae bacterium | reverse complement strand
CCCTTCTCCGCCGAGCCAGTGCGCGAGCCCTGGCGCGGCCGGGGCGCCCCGTAAACCGCCGACTTGACCCCGGCCCTTCCGCGCCGATTCTGGGACATGACGCGAACAAAAACCGACGGCGACCTGGCCGGGGTTGCCTACGCGCTCCTGGCCTTCGGAGCCTGGGGGGCGATGCCGATCTACATCAAGGCGCTCGGTTTTCTGGGGCCCCTGGTTATCATGGCCCACCGCATCTTCTGGTCCTTCGTGTTCACCGGCGCGCTGGTTCTGCTGCTGCGGCGCGGGAGTGAACTCCGCGCGGCCTGGAACGACCCGAAATCGCGTCGCATGCTCTACGCGAGCGCGCTCTTCATTTCCGCGAACTGGTTGTTGTACATCTGGGCCGTCGCGCACGCGCGCGTGGTCGAAGCGAGCATGGGTTATTTTATCAATCCCCTCGCGAACGTGCTGCTCGGCGTGCTGGTGCTGCGCGAACGGCTCGACGCGCTGCAGTCGCTGGCCCTGGCCTGCGCCGCGGCGGGGGTGGCGTTTTATCTGTACGATCTGGGCCACGTGCCCTGGATCGCGCTCACGCTGGCGATCACCTTCGCCTTGTACGGACTCACGCGCAAGACGGTCGCGGCGGGGCCGCTGACGGGGCTTTTCGTGGAAACCGGCCTGCTCGCTCCGGTCGCCCTGGCGATTCTGGGCTACGCGGCCTGGGGTATGTTTCAGGTTCCGGTGGACGGAGGGACCACGGCGGGCGCGACTGAGAGCCAGGCCGTCGCGGCCGGGGTGACGGAGGGCGGGGTCGTGGTGGCGGCGTCGGGTTCGGTCGCCGAGGCGTGGCGCGCTTTGCTTTCGCCCTGGTGGCACGTCGCCCTGCCGCTGGCCGCGGGCGTGTTCACCGCGCTGCCACTGCTCTGGTTCGCGAAAGCGGTACGCCGCCTTTCGCTTTCGACGATCGGGCTCTTACAATATTCGTCGCCGTCGTTACAACTGCTGGTGGGCGTATTCCTGTTCGGGGAGGAGTTTACGCGAACCCACGCCGTCGTCTTCGCGTGCATCTGGTCGGGCCTGGCGTTGATTTCGGCGCGGGCCGTGCTGGTGGCGGCCGGCCGGGGGCGGTGAGGGCGATTGGACGCGCGCGACATGGATGTCCTGTCAATCGCCACCGGCGAATGTGATTTATCGGTAGACATCCCTGCGATGTTGTATGTTGGTCAGGTAAACTGTTTTTTCCTCATCGTCAATGACGTAAATGATCCGGTAACGGCCGATCCGGTATCTGTAAGCGAACGAAAATTCCCCTTTCAGCTTCTTGATATTTGGGCCGACGTGGGGCGATTTTTGAAGTTGCGGGTAGATCGATTTCCGCAACCTGGCGGCAAAGTTTTGAAGCTTCAGTTTTTTTATAGATTTTCCAAAAGCCTCAGTTTCGAACACGCCATAGTCAGAGGACACGTTTCACTCTACCCTTTTTAATATCTTCCAGGGAGGCCTTCAAGTCCCGTTTGAATGATGGATCCGCGAGGATTTCATTCATCTCCTCATCGGCAACAAACTGGTCCTCAATCAGGAAATTGCGAGCGGCGGTTTCTACGTAGTTGGCGACACTGCGATTCTGCGCGCCCGCGGCCAGCTTAATGGCTCTGTACAATTTTTCATCGACCCGGAGCGTGATTGTTTTTGCCATACGGGAATACCTTTGCTTCTTTTTGATGCAATTTGATTCACGCGGCGGTTCATGTCAACCACAACCGTGCCCGGTAATCATGCTCAGGGCACCGTTTCCGCTTTAATCGCACGCATCACTTCTGCGAATCGCGACGGGTCTTCAAAATGCGGCGCGTGCGCGCAGTGGTCGAACCAGATAATCTTTTTGCCTGGGGCCCGCAGTTGACCGGCGTATTGCTGGAGGATTTCGGGCGGGTTGTAATAATCGTGACGGCCGGTTACGAAATACACCGGCGCGTCGATCGCGGGCGCCTGTTCGAATAAATTCATCGCGAAAAATTGGCCACGCAGGCGCGCCTGCGTACGCCAGAGACCTGGCAGGTAGGTGAGGATATTCGCAAGCGTGTAATCGGGCGACGCGATCATTACTCCACGAAGGTACGCGTCTTCGTCCTGGGCGTGAGGACCGTGGAACATGCCAACCGCGTAACGATTAAGCCACGCGCGACGGTTTCGCATATAGGCTGCCATGGTCAGGGCGCTGGCTCCGTCCGCCCGCTCCCGTTCAGCCTGCGCCCTGACGAATTCGTACGAAATGCGCACGCTCTCGTCGCCCCGGACAACCGGTCCGATGCCGATGTACGCGTACAGGTCGTCTGGATACCGATGGGCGTAGATCGCGCCAATGTACCCGCCCCAGGAATGGCCGACGAGAAACAGTTTTGGCGCCTGGAGTTTCTGTTTCAGAAACGTCACAATTGCGCGCGTGTCCGCCACAAAACGCCCGGGAGTATACGGGTCCGCCGGACTCGCAAGCTCGAACGATTTCCCGGCGCCGCGCTGATCCCAGTTCACGACGACGAAGTCCCGCTCCAATTCAGCGTAAAACTCCCGCGCGAAACCGATGGAACCGGCGCCGGGCCCGCCATGCAGGACCAGCACCACGGGACTGCGACGATTCTGGCCGCGGATCAGGAGCCATTGTTCGGTGCCATCGATCGCTACGGATTCGAGCGACTCAATTCCACCGGCCCCGATCGTGGACCGCCGTTGCGAGTTCTTTTCCTGGTTTGTTTTGTATGCCAGCACCAGCAGAAATAGGATGCAGCCGGCCAGGAGCAGGCCGGCGTTAAAAATTTTCGTTTTCCTTTTTTGAATCCCGGGTCGCATCGGGCGAGGATCCGAGCCTGGAGCGCAAGGGCAATGAATTTAACCGTCCTCCCCCCGGCGAGATTGGTAAAATTCTCTGTTCGCGCGTTTTTTGCTTTTCAAAGCGGTTTTTTCATGTGTACCGTGGCTTCCGCGAATCCTGATTTCGCGTATAAACAGCGCGCAGCTACATTGTGCGCAAATACATTCAGCCAGAGGATCCGCCCACCGTGCTCCCGGGCAAATTCTTCGATGGCCCGCATGCAGGCCCTTCCGTAGCCCTGGCCCCTGAGGTGGTCAAAGACCGTCAACTGATAGAGATAACTCTCGCGCGTGTTCACGTCGATCGCGAGCCAGACCCGGGCGACGTCAAGATCGTTCGCCTTCGCGACCAGGAAAGACTGGCCTTCTGTTTTCAGTCCATCGGGAAGGGTGCCGTGAATTTTCGCCTCGGAAGCGGTCAGCGCGTCGGCTTCCATGAGGTGATCCGTCACGGCCAGGTCGCGCGCGAAACGTGGTATCTGATCGGCAAGAAACACCGCGAACTGGTCGGCGTTCATGGGGGTAAGTTCGATTCGCATCGGAAGGTGGATCAGCCGCGAATTTTCGCATCGTATGCGAGGCTCGCGCTGTCCGTCAGCCGCACGAGATCCGTTCCGTCCCGGCCAGTGCTGTGTTTGATCATTTCCGGGTGCGCCTTCGCGTAATTTGTAATTCTGTTCCGCTCCATGTCCATTATTTTCGACAAAGTTTCCACATTGCGCCATTTATACTTCGTATGTTTCAACTGGTGCACGATGCGCGCCAGGTTCGGATCGGCGATTTTCAGCCTGGCCTGGATTTCGTCGATGATGGGCGGAGAGCCGGCCGCGATATTCTTTTTCGCGACGCGCGCCGGCCGTTGCTCCGGCGGGTCTTCCGGCCGGTCCAGTTGACTGCTGATTTCTTTATCGATGCTGTCCGCGATTTCGTTCAGAGTTATTTCAGTATCGCCCCATTTGATTTTTATTTCGCCGCGGCCCAGCAGGCCTCTGAGGCTGTCCGCGAATACGAGCAGCAACAGTGACGCGATGATCAGCGAAATGAAGGGCCACCGCAAAAAAGCCCGGGCCAGCTCCGGGGCGGGCAGGCCGTACAGACTGAACAGCAACGTGGCGACGCAAAAGCCGGCCACGAAGCCGAGGAGGCCTTTCGTGAGAAGAGAACGTAAGACGGGCGGCATCATTGTCGGACAACCGGGTGCGTCCGGGACCCCTGCCAGTACGAATTCGAACAATCGCCATGCCAATCATTTTTAATCGTTCCGCTCGTGCGCGATAAGGCCCAGAATCGTTTTTCACAATCCGATCATCAACAGCACCGACGCCGCCAGGGAAGCGACACCGCGTAAATGATTCCAGGCGGTCCATTCGACCAGGTAGCGCGACCAGGTAAGCGCCGAAGCGGGATCATCGGGAGCGAGATCGGCCAGGGCCTGGTTCTTTGGCACATTGACCCGCATCGTCACCGCGAAAGCGCCGATCAAATACAGAGCGCCGCCGGCGTCGATCCAGAGTACACCCGCATGGCCCGTGATCGTCGCGAGGACCATGGCCAGAGCGCAGGCCGCCGCCGTTCCTAAAAATGTCCCGAGAAAAACCGGATTAAGAATTACGACGTTGATCGTCTGCATGACGACGATGCCCTGGCCCGCGGGCAGACGCGCGAGGGCTCGCATCACCGAAACAGAAAACGCGAAAAATACACCGGCCAGCAGGCCGCAACCCGCCGCGGCGACCAGGGTAATCGAAAAAACCAGGGTTTCCAGATTCATTGGCGGCTCCTTGCTCGGCGGGCACAACCAATACCGCTGTCGAATTGCCGGGTGTCGATCACAATGCGCCACCACTGTCGCCGCCGGCTGCGGCGGACCGTACGTGCTCTGGGACAGCGTGATGTGCGGGTAGCTCGCCGATAGGCGTCACTATTTCAGCGGTGAGACGGATCACCCTGCGATGATACGCGCACTCCCTCAATTACAGGGCGAGGTCATGATCTGGTCCGCCACCGTTCCGTTGGATGCAACCGCGACGAATAATCCGCCGCCGAAGGTCAGGGCTCGCCAGTTGTTCGCCACTGTGAGCGAGCGCGTCGTCCAGTTGATTCCGTCGGACGAAACCATCACCCGGTTCGTTCCACTCCCCGCGGTCGCCACGAAGAAGCCGTTGCCGTAGGTCACGGAACGCCAGGTGTGAAAAATTCGCGTGGAAGTTCGGCCCCGAACTCGCTGCTCGGCCTCGTGGCCACTGCGCCAGCTCGACCGTTTCAAGAAAACAATCAATCTCCTTGATCCAACCATTGCGCTCTGCTTCGTGAAACCCCACCTCGCGCAGAGGAGTATACCTCTCGCTTTCACGGGCCGAACATCAAGGACTCAGGCGAATCCAGAGTTGCCGCCCCGGGGTTGTAGACTACAAGTCCCGCTCCGCTCATATCGTCGATCCGGACAATGCTGTCTGTATTTTGCGAAGCGATGTAGATTCTTCCGGCCGAGTCCAGGGTCATTCCCTGCGGACTGTTCAGAATGCCCGCTCCGGGCGAATAGGTAACCAGTCCCGCCCCGCTCATGTCATCGATCCGAATCAGAGAATTCGTAACCCTCGAAACAATATAGATTCTCCCCTGCGCGTCCATAGCGATTCCGCGCGGGGTTGACAATGTTCCAACGCCGGGCTGGTAAATGACCAGTCCGGAGCCGCTAATATCATCCATCCTTAAAACGCTCTCAGTAAAAACCGATGCGATGTAGAGCCTGCCGGCGCTGTCCAGGAAAAGATCAACCGGCTTATCCAGCGTACCGGTCCCGGGACTGTAGGTAACCAGTCCGGAGCCGCTGAGATCATCGATTCGCAGTACGGAGTCAGTATTGCCGGAGGCGATGTAAATTCTGCCCGACGAGTCCTGGACAATTCCACCAGGCAGATCCAGGGTTCCGATACCGGGATTGTATGTGATCAGGCCCGCGCCGGAAAGATCGTCGATGCGTAGCAAGGAATTCGAATTTTCTCCGTCGATGAAAAGCCTGCCGGCCGCATCCCGTGCGATTCCATGGGGCCCGTCCAATGTGGCCGCACCCGGGCTGTAGGTCGTCAACCCGGCCCCCGTCATGTCATCGATTCTCAATACGGAGTTGGTAAGCCTGGATGTGATATACAGCTTTGTAAAGGGGGTACCCGAGCCAGGCCCGCCCAGGTCTTTTCCCACCCGTTTCCCCCGGTTGTCCAGAACCAACAACCCCAGGACCGGATTACAATGAGGATCGCCGTACGCGCAATAATCCGATTGGATCATGCAGCCGGCCCCGAACGAAAAAGTCAGGGCCAGGAAAACATCCCACCGGAACAGGCGGGCCGGACTGAATCCCGCGAACATAGCATCGGATTATAGCCTGGAGGCACAACCCGGTCGCCCCGAGTCATGATTCGGGGCGATTTTTTCCGAAAAATCGCGAAAAACTCGCCTCAAAGTTCGGCTTCCGGCTTTTCAGGGCGATTCCGAACCCGACTCCGGACGCGCGATCCGCCGGCGGTATTCGCTGGGGGAAGCGCCCATGATTTTACGAAAGGCGATATTGAAGGGCGATTTGGATTGGTAGCCCGATGCGTACAGGATTTGCGTGACGTTCATGTCCGGATGCGCGGCCATTAAATGGCAGGCCCGGCGAATTCGGATCGTGTTTACGAATTCGTTGAAGGTCGTCCCCATTTCATTGTTGATGAGCGCCGAGAGCTGATCCGGGCGAATACCGAGCGCGCCCGCCATTTGTTCGAGCGTAAAAAGCTGCCTTTCGAAAATATCGTCGCTCGCGATCAAATCGGAAATTGCGGCCAGCACGCGCTCTTTGTCCAGCGAATCGATCCGGCTGCTGCGGGCCGCGGAAGGCTTCAATCGGGCGAGCAACTCGTTGTAGTTCACCTCCAGTTCTTTTCGGGCGGCCAGGGCGTCCCGGTATTTCTGAATCGACGCGTGTAAAAGAATGAAAAGGCCCCCCGGATAAAGGACGGCCGGCCAGTTGTAATACCAGTAAAACGTATCGAGGGCCTGGAAGTAAAACAGGAACTTCAGCAGGGTGCCTGTCAGAAAAAGAGAAAAAAACGACAGGAAAAAGCGTACGTCTAAATACGCGCGCCGCCAGACCAGAACCGACGCGAAGAAGATCAGCGCGAGAGACGCCACGGAATGCCACGCCATCCAGTCGCGGGTGAACTGCGTTACTTCGTACAATTGATAGTACGCCGGAATGCCCAGCGCGACGGCCGCCACGAACGCGGCGTTCATAAGGGGCATGCGATTTCTTAACTGTAGATAACGCTTCATGAACAGGAGCAGAAAAATCGTGCTGCCCGTTACGGTGCAGCCGGTCAGACGATCCTGAATCCAGGGGTACTCCGGCCAGAGGCCGTACGAATTGCCCGAAACCATGAAGATATAGGTGTAATAGGTCAGGCTGAAAGGAATCAGGAAGAGAATAGCGACGTTTTTGTCGCGCCGGTGTAAAAACAGGATCAGTACGATATAGACCACCGTTATCGCCAGGTTGACGCCGTGCAGAATGGTCTGGCTGAGCTCGCGGGTGGCCAGGGCCATGGGACCGTAAACCTGTACCATAAAGTTATACGCGCTGGTGGATCGCACCGAAAAGTATAGCTCGCGCTCTTCGCCGGATTCCAGAAAGAACCGGAAGACCGGATGGGAGTACGGCTGGCTCCATTCGCGCAAAGGATGGTGGTCTCCCGCGATCTGCCGGGAATATCCACCCGCGCCGTCAGAATCGAAAAATTCGGCGTGATCCAGGCGATTGTTGTTGAGGGACAGAAACCAGTTGCCCGGCGGACCGACGTTGCGTACGCGCAGGCGAAACCAGATTGTTTGATTGAATTCGCTCCGCTTTACGCTCTGGCCCTCTACTTTCCGAAACGGTCGGCTTTGAGCCTGGCTCAGGGTAATCGTTTCATTCGTCCCGTAGAGAAACAAATGACCGACCGCGTTGTAGGCTTCATCGTCCGACAAATTCAACGGCCGTGCGCTCAAGGCCGCTCCCAGGACGAAAAAAACGATTGTAAAACGAAGCATCGCCTGAAAAGAGCCGGCGCTCCCGCGACCGGCTACCCTGTATTGAAGTCTCGCGTGTGGGGCGAAGTCTCCATCGCCCGGTATCACCAGCGCCGTCGCCAGCGTAGTGGCCGCGCGAATTCTTTTATTCGACTTGACCGCCCTGGAACCGGCAACAATAAATTCAATCGTATGTCGCACGGGGATCCTGAAATTTTCGCCCGGCAGTCGACTGAATCGAGAACAGGCGCGGTGCGCGACACCATCGCTGCCGTGTACCGTGATGAAAGCCGGCGTGTGCTTGCCACTCTGATCCGTCTGCTTGGCTCCTTCGATCTTGCCGAGGACGCGCTCCACGAAGCGTTCCAGGCCGCGCTGGAACAATGGGCCCGTGACGGAATTCCCGCGAACCCGGGCGCCTGGCTGATTTCCACGGGCCGCTTCAAAGCCATCGACGGAATACGCCGGCGCGCGCGGTTCGAGTCGTCGCTCGGGGCGCTGGCCGAGCGCATTGAAGCGGAGGCGCGGGACGACCTGGCCCTGGCGGAGGAAAGCGTTCGCGACGACGGGCTCCGGCTGATTTTTATCTGCTGCCATCCGGCCCTGCCGGCCGAGGCGCGCGTCGCCCTGACCCTGCGCGAGGTCTGCGGCCTGACCACCGAGGAAATCGCCCGGGCCTTTCTAACAGGTGCCGCGACGATCGCGCAGCGGATCGTGCGCGCGAAATCAAAAATTCGCGCGGCCGGGATTCCCTACGAACTGCCGGCCCTGAAAGACCTGCCGGAACGACTCGACCCGGTGCTCACGGTCGTCTATCTCGTCTTCAACGAAGGTTACTCCGCGTCCGCCGGCGAGGCCGTGACGCGCCCCGATCTTTCCGCGGAGGCGATTCGCCTGGGACGATTGCTCCACGATTTACTGCCCGAGCCGGAGGTCGATGGTCTGCTGGCCCTGATGCTCCTGCACGAAGCACGCCGTCCGGCTCGCGTGACGACCACCGGCGAACTCATTCTCCTTGAGGACCAGGATCGATCGCTCTGGAATCGCGCCTTTATTGAAGAGGGAATTCGCCTGGTCGAACCCGCCCTGCGATCCAGGCGCTTCGGCCCCCGCCCCCTGCAGGCCGCCATCGCCGCCGTTCACGCGGAGGCCGCGAGCGGCGCGGCAACCGACTGGCAGCAGATCGTCGCACTGTATGACCTGCTTCTGAACAGGCAGCCATCGCCCGTCGTCGAACTGAACCGCGCCGTGGCGGTGGCCATGCGCGACGGACCGGCGGCGGGACTTGCGCTAATTGAAACGATCCTGAAAAACGGCGATCTGGCCGACTATCACCTGGCGCATTCCGCGCGCGCCGATTTTTATCGCCGGCTGGGTCGGACCGCCGAAGCGCGTCTGGCCTACGAACGCGCCCTGGCTCTCGTTTTACAGGAACCGGAACGGCGCTTCCTGCTGCGGCGCCTGAACGATCTGGGCTAAAAGAGCCCGGCTCAAAACCTGTTTTGAGATGGGCTCGGGTCTACAGGAGGTAGCCCAATCTCAAAACCAGGTCGCACGCATTTCCCAAAAAAAATCCAATCGATTGTCGATTTCGGCCGCAACCGAACGACTAACAATGTTCAAAGAGGAATTTACATGAAGTACATCTGCCTTGCCTACGAAGAAGAAACCTGGCTGAACGCCCTGTCCGCGCGCGAGTGGACGGAGTTGCGCGAGGAAACCCTGAATTACGTCAAGGAACTCCAGGACCGGGGGCATCTCCTGGCGGCGGAAGCCCTCCAGAGCGTTCGCAATGCCACCACGGTGCGCGTTCGGTCCGGCCGCGTGGCAATCACCGACGGCCCGTTCGCCGAAACCAAGGAACAACTGGGCGGTTTTTTTTTGATCGAAGCGCGCGACCTGAACGAGGCCCTGGAAGTCGCCGCGCGCTGGCCTTCCGCGCGGTTCGGGAGCATCGAAGTGCGGCCCATCGAGGAAGCGCTGCGGGAAAGCAGCCGTTATTTATTATGATAATTATTGCCGATTTTTTTGGGGTCCGTGTCGATTCGGGCACCCGACGGGCGACCACAAAGGGAACGAATCTGGCGGTATCTGGCGCAAACAGATTCATGAAGGAGTTTTGTAACAATGAAAACATTAAAAAGCATCGGAGCGGTGCTCGGCGGCCTGGTGGCGATTTTCGCGCTGTCACACGCGACGGATACGATCATGGAAACGACCGGTGTCTTTCCACCGTTTGACGAACAGATGCGGAACGGCATGTTCGACGTGACCCTGCTCGGGGTCGCGCTTGCGTATCGCCTGCTCTATTCCGTGGCCGGTTGCGCTCTGACCGCCTTCCTGGCCCCGAACCGGCCCATGCGCCACGCGCTGATCCTCGGCGGCATCGGCGTAATCCTGAGCACGATGGGTTTGATCTTCATGTGGGATAAATCCCCGGCCTGGTATCCGGTCGCGCTGGTCGTGTTCGCTCTGCCCTGCGCGTGGCTGGGCGGGAAACTGAAAACGTGGCGGACCGAAGCATGACATTCGCAAAAAAATCGAAAAAAAAGATCTTCGCGACGATCGCGCTCGTGTTTTTCGTCCTGCTGGCGGGATTCGCCTGGCGTAACAATACCGTAAGCAATCTCGACGCGCCCGATCCGACGGCCACGAAAAAAGTTCTTTCGCGCGATGGAACGTCGATCGCCTACGAAACGATGGGCCAGGGTCCCGTCGTAATCCTGGTGGACGGGGCGATGTGCCACCGGGCGCTCGGACCGGCCCGCCCGCTGGCCACGTTGCTGGGGCAGGATTTCACGGTATGGATCTACGATCGTCGTGGACGCGGGGCAAGCGGGAACAACCTGCCCTACGTGGCGGAACGCGAAATCGAAGACCTCGCGGCGTTGACGAAGGCAGCGGGCGGATCGGTATTTCTGTACGGTATTTCTTCTGGCGGAGCGCTCGCCCTGGAAGCCGCGAATCGAATCCAGGGCGTGCAGAAACTGGCCCTGTATGAAATTCCGTTTATCGTCGACGACACGCGTCCATCGGTCCCGGACGATTTCGTTCAACAACTGGGCGAACGCCTGAGCGCGCACCAGGAAGGCGAAGCGGTTAAAATGTTCATGCGCCAGGTCGGCGCCCCTGGATTTTTCATCGCCCTTCTGCCGATTTTTCCGGGATGGCCGGATCTCAAAGCGGTCGCGCACACGCTCCCGTATGACTTTACCGTGCTGAGCGGCACCCAGGCCGGGAAACCACTGCCAGCGGGTCGCTGGACCGGGGTCCGAATGCCCACCCTGGTCATGTCCGGCGGGGAGTCACAGGCCTGGATGGTGAACGCGGCGCGGGCCACCGCGCGAATCCTGCCGAACGCGCAACATCGTACGATTGAAGGCCAGGACCACATGCTGGACCCGGAGGCGATCGCGCCGGTGCTGGTGAAATTTTTCAAAGACTGAACGAATAGAGAAACATATGCAAAAAATTACCCCGTATTTATGGTTCGACGGCAACGCCGAAGCGGCGATCAAGTTTTACACATCGGTGTTCAAAAAATCGAAAATTACGAACCTGACCCGCTGGAGCGACGCCGGGCCCTATCCGAAAGGCACCGTGATGTCGGCGACCTTCCAGATCGAAGGCCAGGAATTTTTCGCGCTGAACGGCGGGCCGCAGTACAAATTCACGGCGGCGATTTCGTTTTTCGTCAAATGTAAAACGCAGAAGGATGTGGACTACTACTGGGACCGCCTGGCCGAAGGCGGTTCAGAACAACCCTGCGGCTGGCTGAAAGACCGGTTCGGCCTGTCCTGGCAGATCATCCCCGACGCCCTCGGCGAATATTTACAGGACAAAGACCCCCTGCGCGCGGGCCGGGTGGTCCAGGCCATGCTAAAAATGAAAAAAATCGACGTCAAAGCGCTTGAGCGCGCGTACGCCGGGAAATAAATGTCCGCGAAACATGCCGTAGCCATTCGGCGACCCCTTTAGCATGAAAAAATCCAGGAACCAATCGTCCGGCACCCCCCTCCCGTTGACGGAACTCGCCGCGCCCGCGCGGCGGGCTCTGGCGGGCGCCGGGTTCACGACGATCGAGCGCATCGCGCTGGCGAGCGAAGCGGAAATCAAGGGGTTGCACGGGATCGGACCGAACGCGCTAACGACTCTGCGCGCGGCGCTCAAGACCCGGGGGCTTTCGTTCGCCAATAAATAATATTGTACTTTTTTTGCGAAATTTTTACTTCACCATGGCCCATCCCCGCAAATATTCCAGCGCGCATCCCCTGGTCGAACGCCTGCGCGGCCTCTGCCTGGCGCTGCCGGCCGTATTCGAAAAGGAAGCCTGGGGCGAGTGTACCTTTCGCGTGGAACGGGGTAGCATGTTCGCCATGACGGACTGCGATCACCACGGCAGCGGGCACACGGCCGTCTGGGTCAAAGCCCCCCCGCTCGCGCAGGGCGAACTGGTGGAGCGCAACGCGAAGGTGTACTTTGTGCCGCCGTACATGGGTCACAAGGGCTGGGTGGGTGTACGTCTGGACGGGAAGGTCAACTGGAAGGAATTGCAACGACTCCTGGTGGACGCGCATTTCCTTTCCGCGCCCGCGAAATTGCGCGCGAGCCTGGAGCCCGGCGGCACAGCGAAGGAAAAATCGCCCTCGCCCGCCGCCAGAAAAACGAAAAAAACCGGCCTTTGACCGGTCGCGAACCAGGCGCGTCAATCATGCCCTTCGAAGATGGGCAGGAAGTTTTCGCGGTAGTGATAGATTAAAAATCCCTCCAGAGCCAGCATGAACAGTCCCATCCCGGCGCTCGACACCCCGGTCATGGTCAGGTGAAATAAAAAGATGTTCACCGTGACCGGCGTGAGCAGGACGATCGCAAGCGGGGCGAAACGTTTCGCGAAAATGCTGATCAGCATCAAAAGACCGCCAGTGACTTCCAGGCTTTTGACCACGAGCAAAATCTTACTACTGAATAAAATACCAAGGTACACCCCGGCGTCTCCCTCGGGCAGGGGACCGTCGATGATGGGTTTTTCAAGGATTCCGACGAGCACAAGCCAGAGGTTGAGTCCCAGCACGGAAAAAATGAGTCCGAGAATGACCCGGGCGGTGATGGCGGCAATTTTCATACAATCGTTTTCAAATCCGGCGGCTGGCCGGGAGTTCCTTTGTGTTTTGTTTTTGGACGCGCGGGAACCGCCGGGGTCACCGAAAACTTTTCGCATAGAATCCGGCCTCCGAACCCCCAGGCCGGGGCAGCTTCACCACTTGCGACCGCGACGCGCCAGGGGGCGACGCCCGTCCCACCGGGTGGAGCACCCGACGGCCGGCGCGAACAAAAAGGGGCCCCGCGCCGGCCGGGGCGCCCCTTGAGGGCAGCCAGCGCGTTTTTTTTCCACTTGCCGGAGGGGCGTTTTTTTAACCAGTTGTACCTGCCGGGCGGGATCGCCTGCCGGCCTCCCATTATGAGCCCTGTGGAACCATCAGCACCCGGCGGTCGCCTCCAGGCGCGTAATCAGGCCTTTGCCGCGCACCTCAAGGAACTCGTCGCCGCGTATAAGGCCGATCCCAATGTGGCGAATCTTTTTCTGGAAATGCCGGTTCCGTTTCATTTCCATTACCGGGACGTGCTCAAAGAATATTTCAGCGAAATTCCGTATCTGGTGAAGGGCACTGACTTCGAGATGTTCATCGACCCGCAGCAACGGAAGGGTTACACGCTCAAGGACGGTCGCAAACCGGTCACCTTTATCAGCATGTTTCGATTTCTCGAATTCTACCGGCAGCAGATCGACCTGCTGGAATCCAGCGTCCAGAAAATTAAAACGCGCTACCGGGATGTTACCGGCGCTCCCCTGCTCAGACAGGTACTGATTGAGGTGCTCGGTCGCAAGGCCTGGACCCAGGACGATTTCGATCACAAACAGGAACGGTTCCAGGAAATGGCGCGGTACCGGGCGCGGCAGACGATCCTGGAAAACTATCTCAAACAAATTCTCACGAACTCAGAACCGGTGCTGGTGGAGTGGAAAGCCCTGAACCAGAATCTGTACGCGAAGGCCGTCAATATCATCAATGATTCATGGCGCGATGAAACGACCCCGGATAAGGCGCCGCGCTTCGATCTCAAAAAACGCCTGGCTCCCAAAAAGATGGAAGAACTCCTGGCCCCGCATTATCGCCGGGCGATGCTCCTGACCATTCGGTTGAAGAACAGCGTGCAGGTTACCTCCTTCGTGGTGAAAAAATTGTCGCTCCAGTGAAAATACCGGGCCCGGCAATTGAGCGCGCAGAATGTGTGAAATGATTCAGTTTGCTGAGAAACAGGGCAATGCGAAAACTGCCCTGAACGAAATGGACCGAAAAACAGCGCCCAAAAGCGCCATTGAGGGACTTTTGCGGGAATCTCCGGTGCGCAAAAGTCGGGTACGAAAATTGCTATTACTACACCATGTTTGGAACTACCATGGCACCCCCGCTTGAATTCAGTACCGGCCTGATGCGCGCGTGGTTGCGCGAGGAATCCGAAGGAATTGTGCTTTCCCTGACGGGACTGCCAAATCGCCCCGAGATCCTGTACCGGCTCTGCGCGGTGTTATACGCGTACAACTGGAATATTGGGTCCGCCCTGATCCGCACCACGGCCGCGACGGAAATCGAGGACCGCTTCGTCATTCGGCCCCTGTACGCCGAAGCCGCCACCGAACAGGCGAAGTTCGCGGAAATGATCGAGGACTACCGCGATCTTTTGATGACGCCCTCTTCCGTGGCCGGGTACCTCGATCGTTATCAGAAAAAGCTCATTCACCGCCAGACCGGCCGCGCCGAAATCAGCTTCGGCCGCGATCCGATCCGCCTGCGCGTGCGCGTCAGCGTTCCCGACCGCCCGGGCCTGTTGCTTTCCATTCTGCACATTTTTTCGATGATGGGCATCGATATCCTGGCCGCGCAGATCGAAACCGACCACGAGGGGGTCGCGCAGAATACTTTCCTGGTAAACCCGGGGGACGAACGTTTTGAACGCGAAAGTTTTCGCACTCTGCTGGGCGATGGGCTGAAGATTTTGTTGTAAGAGGCGGGGGCATTCAGGAAACTCGAGAGAACCGTCATGCGGCAACACGTTCGTATAAAAATTCGGGCGCCAGATCCGCTCCGGTAGGCCAGACGATCGTCCGCAATTCCGGGTCCAGGCGGAACTCCTGAAACCTGGCAACATCTTTGAGTGGCTCAAAAACCTCTCCCCATAATTCATCCTTTAGATCGAGGATGCCCTCAGTACCATCCTCGAAGGAGACTTTGATTCGATACTCTCCAGCGTACTCAGCGGTTATTAAGTTCGGCGTCATCGTTCTACTCCAGTGGTTCGATCTTCATGAGAGGCTTCCGATCCTCGGCCAGTTTCCAGTCCTTGAGCAGTTCCGCTCGATGTAGTTGAAGCCATTCCAGTACGAGGCCTTGTGCCCGTTGAGGAAATTTCCCTGACAGTATCTCACCGGTTTCTATGTTCACCCGTATCTCACTATTTCCGTACCGTGCATGGAAATGGGGCGGGGCATGGTCATTGTAGTCATTGCTATTACTATTCCCAGGAACCTACTTATTTCAGGCACAGTTATTTCCCTATATAGCATTACGCCGGAGTTCAGCGGCAAGTCCGCCAGCGTTGCGCACGCAGGTGCCGCGTCGCTTTCAACCATATGTTATCGCAACGGTAGTTTGAATGTGTCGGCTTGCCAAAGCCCAAGATAAGCCAGACCCTTCAATTGCGGCACAGTGCTGGAAAGTGGCTTCAACCCAGGTGAGCACCCCTTGCCGCCAAACTCCCTGTATGCCAGGCACGGTACGACTTCGTAGGACACTGCACAGCGAGCCTGACATTGACCAAGTGTAACATTTATCTTGCTTTCTTGTTCTTCCCAGGCTCCCTTGAACGTTTTTTATTATTGTTGTCGTTGCGCTCTGGCCAGGATCCCAGTCTGACCATACAAGGATCGCTCGACCATCAGGTGCCAGCGTGAGCTCAATTTGAAACTCAGATTCTGTGACTGCCCTGTAGTGTCCTGCCACGCCAGGTTCCAGGCAGGTTGTCGCAATTAGCATTAACACGAAAAAGCTCGCGTTCATCGCAGCCCTCACCTTCATTCTAATGATAGTTTTAATCGCAATTTAATCGCCGTCTATCCATATTTCCATTTGCAGCTTATTCCAGAGCCCCCAGGGGCAGCCGCGCATGGCCTCCGGAGCCGCGCGATTTTCTATTGAAAATCAGCCCCAATTCCGCAATTCTGCCGCATGAACGATCTGGTGCGGGCCAAACTTGAATCTGGAATCCTGGAGCTGACCCTCGCCTTCGGCAACCCGGACAACGCGTTTACCCCGGAAGCCTTCCGGGCGCTGGACGATACTCTTAAAAAATACGCCACCGACGATTCGGTGCGCAGCGTGCTTTTGAAAAGCGCGGCCCCTGGCTTTTTTTCGAACGGGCTCTCCCCGGCCGCGGTCATGAACCGGCCGGACAGCGAAATCGGCGAATTGATCGAGTATTTTTTTTCCTGCCTGCACCGGCTGTTTTTTTTCCCGGCTCCAGTGGTGGCGGCCATCGCCGGGCATGCTTTCGGGTACGGGGCCTTTCTGGCCATCGTCTCCGATTTTCGGTACATCGCCGACAAAGGCGCGCGCGTCAGTTTCCCGGAGGTGCAACTGGGCATCGGCCTGCCCGCTTTCATCGTCATGGTCCTGGAAGACCTGGTGGGGCGAACCAACGCGCGCGATCTCATCTTCACCGGCAAGGCCCTCAAAGGACCGGACGCCCAGGCCATGGGCCTGGTGGACGAACTCGCGGAAGCGGAGACGGTCGAAACGGAGGCGGCCGCCTGGGCGCGCAAACTCGCGTCTTCGTCACGCTACGCCCTGCGCAGCATCAAGGCCTCCACGCGCTACCGTTACCGGACAATCGCCGATCGTCTGAAAGCGGACGATATCGCCTCCACGCTCGGGGTGATTACCAGCCCGGACGCGAAAGAAGGCTTCACGGCCCTGATCGAGAAAAGACGTCCCCGTTTCGCGTAATTTTGATCGCATGAAATTTTAACGAATCGAACCGCGAACGGTTCGCCGGACGGATCATGAAAACGACCCTCACTGAAAACAGCCTGAACGAACTCCTGGAACGCATGGCCGGCGCGAACGCCGCCTTTACGAAGTATTTCCCGGGCGATAGCGGCCGCCGCCAGCCCGTGCACACCGTGTACGGGGGCGCCCATCTGTTCAAAGCCGACTCGGCGCGCAAACTGGGCGAACTGGCCGTACAGGCCTTCGAAACCTACGCCCCCAACAG
>CAZVZS010000001.1:181817-205863 GCA_964631535.1 uncultured Leptospiraceae bacterium | reverse complement strand
ACCCTGGCGCGGGCCCTGAGCCTGCCGGGCGCCGACACCCTGCCCGAATCCCTGGCTGAAATCCAGGCCCTTGAAAGCGCGGTCGATCGTGACCCGGTCGCGATGCGGCAGGCTTTTCCCGCCGCTTACCTGGCGCGGACCGTGTACCGGCGCGTGGCGGAAAAACTGAAGCGCGAAGCGGTCGAGGACTTTCGCATCGACTTCGAGGACGGCTACGGCAACCGGCCGGACGCGGAGGAAGACAACCAGGCCATGACGGCAGCGGACGAAACCGCGCGGGGCATGGCGGCAGGCACCCTGCCGCCCTTTATCGGAATTCGCATAAAACCACTTACAGAAGAATTAAAACGAAGAGCGATCCGCACGCTCGACATCTACGTCACCAGACTCGTCGAACGGACCGGCGGAAAGCTTCCGGAGAACTTCGTGGTCACCCAGCCCAAGATCACCGCTCCCGAACAGACCGCCGCGCTGGTGGAAACCTTTGAAAAACTGGAGGCCGGGCTGGGACTTCCCCCCGACAGTCTGCAACTGGAGTTGATGATTGAAACGACGCAGTCGATCATCGGACCCGACGGGCGCGCGGCCATCCCCGCTTTCCTGGCCGCCGCGCGCGGTCGCTGCCGCGGGGCGCACTTCGGCACGTACGATTATACGGCTTCGTGCGATATCACGGCGGCCTTCCAGCACATGAAACACCCGGCCTGCGATTTCGCGAAAGATTTTATGAAAGTGACCCTGGCGGGCACCGGCGTGATGATCTCGGACGGGGCCACGAACGTGATGCCGGTCGGCCCGCACCGCGCCGCCCCGGATCGTGCCCTGCGCCCGGAAGAACTGCGCGAAAACACCGATGTCGTGCACCGTGCCTGGCGCCTGGCCTACGAACACAATCGCCATTCGCTGGTGAACGCGTTTTACCAGGGCTGGGATCTGCACCCGGCACAGTTCGTCGTCCGTTACGCGGCCCTGTACACCTTTTTCCTGGAAAGCCTGGACCAGGCTTCGCTGCGTCTGAAAAACTTCATCGAAAAAGCCGCCCAGGCGACGCTCGTGGGCGACGTGTTCGACGACGCGGCCACCGGCCAGGGTTTGCTGAATTATTTTTTGCGCGCGCTCAACTGCGGGGCCATCACCGAAGACGACGTGCTGGCCACCGGCCTTTCGCTTGAAGAAGTCCGTGGCAGGAGTTTCGTGAAAATCCTGGAAAAACGCCGGAGCTGACGGCGCCTCCGGTACACTCAACCCAGGACTTTTTTGAGGTACGTGTTCAAAAAGACCCCGTCCGGGTCCAGGGTCTCGCGCGCTTTCGTGAAATCGGCGCGACCGGGAAACAAATTCGCGAAATCTAAATTTTCTAAAAACGATGCGAACCAGGCCGGGCGGCCTCCGTGATCGAGCAGCCGTCGCTCGCAGGCGCGCTGGAGTTCCTGGCCCGCCGCTCCGCCGGGGACGCGAACGCCGATATACACGGTATCGCGCCCGTTCGCGGGACTCAGAAAGGTCTCATCTTTCGGCGCGAATTGTAGCGAGACCGGCAGCAGGGTTTTTATCCGCTGCGTTTCAAACAGGGCGCGCAGGGCGATGAGCGCCGCACCGGCTTTTTTTACGTCCACGCCGTATTCGATGCCCCCACCGGCCACACCCGCGGTCAGAACGTCAGCGCTGAGGCGAGCTTCCGCGCGATAAAACAGGGCCGCGGCCACCGGCGCCAGCGGCTTCGCGAGCGCGGGCAGCAGCGACGAAGCACCCGCCAGCACCGCGCCCGGCATGCGCCGCAGAGCGCCCGCGCCGGCTCCGGTTTTTTCAGGCGGTGTTCCTTCCATGTACAAATTTCTTTGCACAAGCTGATCCGTGTGCGGAAAATAGACCAGTTCGGAAAAATCGGCGGCGTCTCTGTTCTGAATCGCGTCCAGTCCCGCGTTCCAGTCCAGGCGACGCATCTCTTCGCGCACAACCGCGAGCGGAGCCAGCCGCAAGGAGACTTTCGTCACAATGCCAAGCGCGCCGAGCGAAAGCAGGGCCGCGCGGAACAAATCGGGATTTTTTAGCGGCGAACAGACGGTGATGTCGCCCCGTCCGGTTACCAGCGTGAGCGCGATAACACGCGAAGCGAGCGAACCTTCTTTGCGCGAACTGCCGTGCGCGCCCAGAGCCAGCGCGCCTCCCAGGGTGTGGTTCGCGTGGTCGGCCGGATACGGCAGAGCGAGTTTTTGTTCCGCGAGCAACTGGTTCAAGCGCGACAGCGGCGTGCCAGCCCAGACGATCGCTTCGCGTTTTTCAGTGCTGACATGAACGAGGCCCTGCATGCGGTCGAGGAACAAAAGCGAATGCGGGGTTTCGTTCAAAGCCGACGCAGCGTGCCCCGCGCCTGCCGGACGCAGCGTGGCTTTCTGCGCGCGCACCAGGTTGACAATTTGCGTGATTTCAGTTTCGTTTTTCGGAAAGTAGGTCCAGGGCGGACGAATTTTTACCGTGCCGGACCTGTTGCGATAAGGACGATTTTGTTTCTTTTCAAGATCACCGGGCAACAACATTTGTCTCGCAGAGGGCCGCCGGGCGCACGCGCTGTCAAGACCGAAATTCGCGCACGGTCTGTAGCATGGCATGGACGTTGTTTATCGGCGTCTGCGGATGAATGCCGTGACCGAGATTGAAAACGTAACCCGGGCGACCCGCAAACCCCTCCAGCACCAGCCGCGTTCGTCGGCGCACCTCCCCCTCCGAACCGTACAGGACCAGCGGATCGAGATTCCCCTGGAGCGCGATCGTCGCCGGAATGCACGCGTCGGCCTGTTCGCGCGTAACGCGCCAGTCGAGCGAAATGACGTCCGGACCGAGCGCGGACATTTCACGCAGCAGATGCGCGCCGGTACCGGTGAACAGGATAAACGGAACGCTGGCGGTTCCGTCCCCGCGCAAGGCCTCGCGAATGCGGCGCACATACGGCGCGGCGAACTCTTCGTAATCCGCCGGCGCGAGCACGCCGGCCCAGGAATCGAAAAGTTGCACGGCGTCAGCCCCGGCCTGGATCTGCATACGCAGGTACGCGATTGTCATTTCGGTCAGACGATCCGCCAGCCGCGCGAAAAGGTCTGGCTGTCCGAAGAGCATCCGCTTGAGCCGCTCGAATGTGCGCGTCGTTCCGCCCTCGACCAGATAACTCGCGAGCGTGAACGGCGCGCCCGCGAAACCCAGCAAAGCCGGTCGACCGCTTGCGCGCGTGGCGGCGCGTCGCTCCAGTTCCACGCGCAACGTGCGCAGGATTTCGCCGACGTAGGCGTTCTGTTGCTCGGGGCGGTAGTTCGCGAGCATCCCCAGGTCCCCCTCGGATTGAATTGTACGTTCGATCACGGGGCCCTGTTTTTCGGCGAAATGCAAAGGCACGCCCACTCCCGACAGCGGCGTCAGGATGTCGGAGAACATAATGACCGCGTCCAGATCGAACCGGTCGAGCGGTTGCAGCGAAACCTCCACCGCCGCGTCGACGTTCGCGCAGAGTTCGAGAAACGTTTTGCCTTCCCGGACGCGATTGTACTCCGGCAGATAGCGACCGGCCTGGCGCATGTACCAGACGGGTACTCGTTCGGTTGTTTCGCCGCGCAGTGCGCGTATCATTTCGGGCGTTGGACTCATACGATTTCCGGGTTTCATCTGAACGCAGTTGTTGCCTTTTGTAGAAAGTTACCCGGCCAGTTCGTAACCCAGTCCGTGCCTGGTGAGGAAATACACCGGAGAGCGCGGATCGGGTTCGAAAATTTTTCTGAACTTTACGATATAATTATCAATCGTTCGATTCGTGGGGAATTCTTCCTGGCCCCAGACGCTGTCCAGGATTTCGTCGCGGCTCACGGGACGGCCGCGGTTCTGCACCAGCAGCGTGAGGATCCGCATTTCGCGTTCATTCAATCGTACGGGACCTTCCGCTCCGTCCGCGCGGCGCACGCTGAACGCCTGAGGGTCCACCAGAAATTCGCCGATGCGCCACCGGTCGGCGGCGGTCGGGCCGCGTCGCAGGCAGGCGCGCGTCCGTGCCAGAAGTTCTTCCAGATCAAAGGGTTTGGGCAGGTAATCATCCGCGCCCGCCTCAAACCCGGCCAGGCGATCGGGGAGTTCGCCGCGGGCGGTGAGCATCAAGACCGGCAGAGCCCGTCCCTGTTCACGGAGCGAGCGGCAGAAGGACAGGCCGTCCATGGCCCCGGCGAGGCCGATGTCAACGATGGCCAGAGCGTACGTGGCTCCGCCCAGCAAACGATCCAGGGCCGCTTCCGCCGCGTCAAAATCCTCCACGCGAAACCCTTCCGCTTCCAGGTTCCGACGCAGCCCGTTGCGAAGGGTCGGTTCGTCTTCCAGCACCAGAATCAGCGGTTCTCCGGTATTTTCGCCTGTTTGTTTCATTTTAAGAAATAGGCATCCGCGCTTCCACGAGCGAACCGGGGCCCGTCACATCCACGAACTGAACGGTGCCTCCGGCCGCGGTCAGAATTTCGCGCACGATATACAGACCCATGCCGCTGCCCCGTGCCTGCCCCGACTCCAGACGATAGAGCGGCTGGAAGACCTTTTCGCGTTCCCCGGATGGGATACCCGGTCCATCGTCACGGACACGCAGGAGCCCGAATTTGCGCGAAATCAAATCGCGACCCAGTTCCACGCGAACTACGCCGCCTGGTGGTGAATGTTGCACCGCGTTCAGAATCAGATTGCCGACGACTTTTTCAAGGAGCGCGGGTTCAATTCGAACCGGAAACTCATCCGGAGCGTTCAGAATTACTTCCACCCGGCCCACCCGCGCCTGGGGCGCGATTTCGGCCAGACAGGCGCGCACGAGCGCGGCCGCGTTCGCCTGCGCACGACCCGCCTCGTTCACCCCGCGTCCGCGCAGAAGCGCGCTGCCCGTGAGCAAATTATTAATTCGATTTTCCAGTCGTTTGAGATCGGCGATCCCTTCATCGAGGATCTGGTTGCGACTGTCCGGATCCGTTTCGCGTTTGCGCAGGGTCTGGAGCGAAAGCAGGGCGCCAGCCAGCGGAGTCTTGAGTTCGTGGGTGACCGACTGAATCAAATTATTACGATCACGCACCAGCGCCCATTCGCGCCGCAGGGCCCGGATGATCCGGTAGTGCCCGTAGATGAGGACGCTGATCAGAAACACGGTTTCACTGATCAACATGAATCGCTGCCGGCGATGGGCCCTGGCGCGCTCCTCCGCCACGGCCGGGTTCGGTTCAAACCGTCCGTTCCGCAGTATGAGCGTGGCCGCCGGGTCCGTACCCTCCGGGAGACGGACCGCCTGGCCCGCGTTGGCCAGGGCCTGGCGTAGAGTATCATTTTCACTCAAAATTGATTGTATTTCTTTACTGCGAATTTCGAAAAATACCAGCCACCAGACCAGTTGAAAAAAAATGAGCCCCACCATGCCCGTCACCACGAACCCGGCCAGGGAGAGGCGCGCGGTGCCCCAGCGGGCTGCCAGCGATCTGTTCCAGAATGCCCTCATCGTCCCGCGCGAAAAAATTCCACGGCCCCGTCCACCAGGCGGGAAACATCCCCCCCGGTCATGGGCGTACTCAGAAAACCAACTTCGTATCCCGAGGCCGCCAGATACACACCGCGTTCCAACAAAAACGCGTGGAGACCCGCGTAAACCTTCATGGAATCGCGATCGATCGCGTCGGCCCGCCTGGGCGGAGCGTCGGCGCTGTACAACCAGAAAATCGAATCCTGCCGCACCAGGCGCAGCGGCAGCCGCGCGGCGGTCCAGCGTTCTTCCAGAAAGCGGCCCAGGGTTTCGAGCCCGGCGTACGTTTCCGTCGTCAGCGATCCAAGCGCGGCCAGGCCCGCCGCCATCGCGACCGGATTCCCGCTGAGCGTACCCGCCTGGTAAACCGGACCGTCCGGGGCCAGCAGCGCGAAAATATCCGCGCGACCGGCGAACGCGCCCACCGGCATCCCGCCGCCGATGATTTTGCCGTACGTCGCCAGGTCCGGCGTGATCCCGTACGTGCCCGCCGCGCCCGTGAATCCCGCGCGAAAACCGGAAATGACTTCGTCGAAGATTAAAAGCGACCCGTGCTGCTCGGTCAGGTCGCGGAGCAATTTCAAATAAGCCGGCCGCTGTAGCAAGAGACCGTTGTTCGCCGGAATCGGTTCGATGATTACCGCGGCGATCTGATCGCCATGATCGCGAAAGGCGGTCGCGATCGCTTCCTCATCGTCCAGCGGCAGCACGATCGTTTCGCCGGTGAAGGCCGGGGGTACGCCCGCGCTATCGGGCGTTCCGAATGTGACGAGGCCGGAACCGGCTTTCACCAGCAGCGAATCGACGTGCCCGTGGTAACAACCTTCGAACTTTATTATTTTCGCGCGCCCGGTGAAGCCGCGCGCGAGTCGCAGAGCGCTCATCACCGCTTCGGTGCCTGAGTTGACGAATCGTATTTTTTCAATCGAAGGGACCGTCGGCCGCAGACGCCCGATGACGAACTCGGCCAGTATGACTTCCTCTTCACAGGGCGTGCCAAACGTGAGCGCGTTATCGATCTGCGCGCGGATGGCCTCCATGATCGCCGGATGGCGATGCCCGGTGATGAGCGGGCCCCAGGAATTACAAAAATCGACGTACTCGTTGCCGTCCACGTCCTCCAGATACGCACCCTGACCGGCGCGCATAAAAATCGGAGTGCCGCCGACCGACCGGAAGGCGCGTACGGGACTGTTGACGCCGCCGGGGATGACCTGACGGGCGCGTTCGTAAAGAGCGTCGGAAGCGGTTCGATTCATGGGTACAGTTCAAGCCCCCCGCGCGGGCGGGCAACTCCAATAGCAGGCTACTTTTTCAGCGGCCTGCTAATCTTAGAACAGAGCGCGCACGAATTCGGTGTAATCCGGACGCGCGGCCACGGCATAGGGCACCTGGCCGGCCGCCACCAGAGCGCGCGCCGTGGTCGGACCGAGCGCGCAAAAGCGAAACCCGGCGTCGGACGGGTCGCCCGCGTCGAAAAACGTTTCGACCGCGGACGGCGAACCGAAGATGACGAAGGCACCGCGCGGCAGGTCGCGAATTCGCCCGGCCACGTCCCGCGCTCCCACCGTGCGGTACAGTCGCAGGATCCGCGGTGCCACCCCGGCCCGCGTGAGTATTTCTTCAAATTCCGGCCGACCGCGTTCAGCCGCGAGGCAGAGCACCGGCCCCGCGCCCGCGCGCAAAATTTCGCGGGCCAGGCCCTCCCCCGTGCCGTCGGGACTTTCAAGCGTGATCCGCGCGTCCGGAAATCGCGCGCGAACGTGTGCCGCCGTACGCGGACCGTTCACGGCCCAGATAAGATCCGCCGGAAGAACCGGTCCGGCCAATTGCGCGAAATCACTAAATGCTGCGATTCCAGGCGAACTCATTACCGCGAGCACGGGCGGACCGGCGGCCGGCCGATCCGGCGCGCCAGCGGCCGCGCTCCAGGCTTGAAACTCCGCGCGCATGAGATCGTTCACCGGGAGCGGAAGGGTTTCGATCAAAGGCAGGCGAATCAAGCGCGCGCGCGCGATTTCGCCCAGTTCGGCCGCCACTTCGTCCATTCGATCCGCGCGTCCGGTGACGACCACCGGCAGGTCCGCGCGCAATTCCTCGATGACGCGTTGGGCAAGATCGCCAGGATCGCGCCCGGCGCGTTCGATATGGAAGGATTGACCGCGGCGATTGTCAGGCGCGTCCGCGCCCAGAAAGAGCGAAAGCTCGAACGTACCGTCCGCAACGGGCCGGCAGGCGACCCCCAGCGGTAGATTGCATCCGCCTTCCAGCGCCCCAAGCACCGCGCGTTCGGCGTCCACGGACCTGGCGGCGGACGCGTCATGGATCTGTCGCAAGAGACGCAGTACGGTTTCGTCGCCCGCGCGGCACTCCACCGCGAGCGCGCCCTGTGCCGGCGCGGGAATCAACGTGGGCGGTTCAAGGGGCATGATCGCGAGTCCGTCCAGCAGGCCCGCGTGTACGCCGGCGGCGAAGACCCCCGCCGCGCGCAGGCGTTCAATGCCCGCCGCGGCGAGTACGATCCCGTCGTAATCGCCCGCGCGCAGTTTATGGATGCGCGTGGGCACGTTTCCACGAATGGGTCGCAGAGCGAGTTCCGGGAAACGAAATCGCAGTTGCTCCAGGCGACGCACGGCGGAAGTGCCGATGCGCGCGCCGTTCGCCAGAAAGGGGGCGTGACCCGTGACCTGACGCGCGCGCGGAAACACGAGCACATCGTGCGCGACGACCCGCGCTGGCATGGCCCCGACCACGAGGCCGGGCGGCATTCGCGTGGGCAGGTCCTTGTACGAATGGACGGCCAGGTCCACTTCACCGCGTAAAAGCGCTTCCTCGATTTCTTTCGTGAAAAAGCCCTTGCGCTCGTCCGGGGTACCCGCGAGGTCCGCGAGCGGTATGTTCTGGATCAGATCGCCGCTGGTTTTGATGACGCAAATTTCCGTTTCTGGCGCGCCGGGCAGAGCGCCCAGCATGGCCTGGATGGAACGGGACTGCGTGAGCGCGAGTTCCGAACCGCGACTGCCGATGCGCAGTTTCAATGGACGGAATGGCCGACAGGCGCGGGGTCGGATGCGTTCGGCTCGTCGTAGTATTTTCGCAGAATATTTTCCAGACCGCGGCGATGAATTCGATTCAAATCGCGATTGGCCTGGATGGCCCAGGTGTAAATCAAACGCGCGTCCCGCGCGCTCAGGTGAGCGAGTCGCGTCTTGAGCAGGGCATCAAGATGGGCGCGCGATTTTTCGCGCACGTCCTTTTGAATATCGCGCATCACGGGACCGGCCAGATCCAGAATCAGGTTCGCCTTCACGCGAAAGAGGGCCGCGTCGATGGCCTCACGCGCGAGTTCGGCGGCTTCGCGACGTTTTTGCGAATTTTTTTCCAGCTCTTCGCGCAGACTTTCCATGCCGTGCAGTTCCACGCCCGGCAGAGCGGCGCAGGCAGCCGCCACGTCCCCGGGCAGGGCCAGGTCCAGGAGAAACAGTTTCGCGTCCGTTCCCGTCGGGCGCTCCAGGCGGGCGATCAAGTCCGGCGTGATGAACGCGTCCGAACGTGAAGTGGCCGTCACGATGGCCACGACCGGACCGACGCGCGCGGGATCCGTTATAAAACGATCAAAGGATAACAACTCGGCGCCCAGGCGGTCCGCCGTTTCGGCGATTCTTGAAAGCGTTCGGTTCACCAGAGCCAGGCGCACACGCGGGCCAAACCATTTGGACAGGTACTCGGCCGACTGGCGACTCATGGGTCCCGAACCGACGACGACCACCGTGGGGACCGGACCGCCGCGAGCGACCTCGCGCGCGAGCCTGGGCCGCAGCCGTTTCATGGCGAGCGTGGCCACCGACACGGGCAGGTTTTCGAGCGGCAGACTGGCGCGCACGCGGCGGGCTTCGTGGAAAATATGTTGTAATAAATTCTGTAAAGTGCTGTCCAGAGTGCCTTCACCCGCGGCGTCCTCCCGCGCGTTTTTCAACTGGGCGCGAATTTCGGTTTCCCCCAGCACCATCGACTCCAGCCCGGCCGCCAGGCGAATCAGGTGACGCACGGCCGCGCGACCGTGCAAAAACGAAGGCCGCACCGCGACGGGCAGGGCCGGCATCCGCTCCATCAGGGCCAGCGCGAAGCGGGTGTGTTCGACGTCCGTCAGGGAATAAATAAACTCGACCCGGTTACAGGTGGAAAGGTACACCATGCCAGAAAGGGAAGTCGCGGCACGCAGGGTCCGGAACAGGTCCGCCGGGCGTGTCTCTTTCCAGGGAACAATCCCGGAAAGATCCCCCGTTTCTTCAAAGCTGAGAATGACGGCCCCGATGTGTTTCATGCGATCCGAACGACGCTATTCAAACACAGAATAGCACCCCGGGCAATGACACTTGTCAGAAAGTTGTCAGAGTCGGGTCTTTCCGGTCAGTCCTGAGACTCAGTCTCAAAACTGACCGGCGACACCGGAAGCCGCGGATCGTTGAAGCCCTGATTCTCAGGCGGATCTGGCGCGCGCCATCTTCGTGAGAATTTCGCGGGCCTCGTCGCGCGTGGCCACAGGCGTTTCGAAGTCGATTCTCAGATTGTGGCGATTTTTGACCAGCAGCAAATCGCAGCCGTCCTGATCGATGCTGACCATGCGGACTTCCTCATCGTTGGCCACGTCCATTTTTTTATACAGGGCGACGTAATGGCGCAGCGCGGCTTCATGATCGGCGTTCATGTGACCGATGATCGCTTCCTGGTCGGTGGGAGAAAACGGATTGGGAGTCACGAAGGTTTCGAGCGGGACCCAGAAGATTTTGCCGAACCCGCCGATATAACGAATCTTGCGCGGCTCCAGGCGATAAAACGAAAACTTGTGCGCCTGGGTGTAACCGCGCGCGTACGGGAAAAACGAAAAGTAACGTTCGGCCACTTCATCGGAGTCAGTGCCTTCCAGCAGGCGCGCGTCGCTGACGATTGTAACGCGACCCTGGGCCTGGACTTCGCCGGTGCTGGTCTGGGCGATGGTCAGGGAAACCCGGGCGTCCCCCAGGATGTTCTGCGTGTGCTCGGCGATGTCGCTCAATAAAAGAATCGGCCGGAACTGCGAGTCCGGGGCGTACGGGGTCAGGGATCCGAAGGGATACCCCGGAATTTCGACCGAGATCGTCGAAAGAATTCCCGCGTTGTGATTGAGATATAATTTTCGGGCTTCAGCGTAAGCCTTTTCCATTCCGCTCATTGGTTTCTTGCCTCTACTTTATTTCCTGGAATCGCGCATTCCCCGTCTGAATCGCCTCCGCCCAAAATTTGCTTGCAAACGGGCAGGCCGGACCAATCCCTGGTGATACTGAGAATGATTCGCATTTTCACAAGTTTCCGGGCGGGGAAACCTGTCAACCGGAAACCGGGCCGGGCCTGATCAGGCCGCTCTGGAGCGACGTAACATGGAACTATCGATGTGGCTGGATAAGGGCGGCTGGATTACCTGGGTGCTGCTCGTCGTCTTTCTGGTGGGTATTTCGATTACCCTGGAACGAAGCTTATATTTTATCACGACCGGTTTCCCCGTCAGTCGCCTGGAAGGGATTTTACTCAGCGTCCTGAACGATTTCGACCGGTCCGGCCGGGGTCTGGGAACCATCGCGCTGGAAATCGAAGCGCGACTCAACCGGCCCGACGACAATGCCTGGCGCCAGCGCCTGCTGCGGCTTCAGCTCGCCGGCTCTCAAATCTTTCGGATTGTGCGCACCTTCGCCGCCGCGGCCGACGACCCGGAGGAAAGCCGGCGCCTGCGGCTGGAGCGCGAAGGCGCGGACCTGATGGCCGAGATGAAGACGCGCCTTGAAATCCTGAACGGGATCAGTATCATCGCCCCGCTGCTGGGCCTGCTGGGTACCGTCACCGGCATGATGGCCGCTTTCCAGGTCATCGCCGGGTCCAGCGGGTCACCGGAAATGGGGGCTCTGGCCGCGGGGATCTGGGAGGCCATGATCACCACCGCGGCCGGCCTGATGGTGGCGATTCCCGCGTACATGTGTTACGGGGCCTTCGCCGGCGAGATCAATCGCCGGATTCGCCGCATGAATTTCGCGGTCCATAATCTGGAAGAAGTCCTGCACCGGCGACGCGCGGCGGCGGCATAAGCCATGTTTCCCGAATTCGAACGCGAACGGCGCTTCATCGACATGGCTCCGCTGGTGGATCTGACTTTTCTTTTGTTAATTTTTTTTATGGTCGGTTCGCGTTTTACCGAGCCCGCCATCGACCTGGCCCTGCCCGAAGCGCGTACCGGGAAAGGCAACGACACGACCGGCCTGGTCCTGAGTGTCGCGCGCGACGGAAGGGTTTTTCTCAACGGACAGCTCGTTCCCCCCGGAGAACTCGAAGGCAGGCTGAAGCGCGACCTGGACGCCCGTCCCGACCGCACGATCACCCTGCGCGCGGACGGTGAAATCGCCTTTCAGAATTTTATCGAGGTCATGGACAGCGTCCGTATCGCGGGCGGGCGATCCATGAACATCGAACACTCGCGGCCCCATCCATGAAATCGTTTCGTTTTTCGCGCGCCGATCTGTTCGCCGGAAGGGTCTTTCCCTGGATTTTTTCGGTGAACGTGCTGGGAACCGTGATCGTGCTCGTGATTGATCCGGCCGCGGACCGGACCCGGATTCCGCCTGAGCCAGGCGTTTCGACTCTGTTTGTACGCCTGGCGGGCGACAACCTGGCCAACATCGCTCCCCCGACGCCGGCCCCCGCGCCGATCGAACCGGCCCGTTCAGCGTCCGCGGAATCCGCAGCCAGGCCGTCAGGTCCCGCACCGGGTGCCAACCCGGGCGCTCCGATGGCCACACCGGATTTTCGCGCGAGTTATCTTTCAAAAATCATCCAGCAGGTAGCGCGGCATAAACGTTTTCCGCGCATGGAACGTGAACGCGGGCGGCAGGCGGATGTTGTCGTACGTTTCGTAATTCTACAAAACGGGCATATCGAAAAACTGGAACTGGTTCAGGCGAGCCCGTACCAGGGGTTCAATGAGGAAGCCCTTGCCAGCGTCCAGCGTTCCCTCCCGTTTCCAGCGATTCCCCACGAAATCGGCCAGGATCGCCTGGTTCTGCGAATCAAACTTAAATTTCGACTTGAGGATACATGAGGAAGCAAATCGTTCCTCATTGAGACTGAGTCTCATTTTTAAAAAACTTGACCAGAAAGGCCGCCGGGGAATCTTTGCTGTGAGATTTGATTTAGAGACTCAATCTCAAATTCTCACAGGAAGGCAAAACAGCATGAAAGGAAAACTTTTTACATTGTTCGCCGCGTTCGTTTGCGCCGGCGCATTCTCAATCGGGTGCGATCAAATCCCCCTGCTTAACAACGCGGACGAGGAAGCCCAGGCGGAAGCGGATCTGATGGTGCTCGCGGCCGCGTACTACGTCGCGAACCAGAAAACCAGCACCACCACCAGGACCTGCGCTATTACCCAGGTAAATAGCACGACAACGGTTACGGAAACCCTCTATAACCCGGTCACCTCGGGCAGTAACATCTTCACGGGCGATGACGCGCGCGCCACGAGCGCGGTGTATTTCGTGTTCGACGGCGTGAGCGCAGGGGAAACCTGGACCGTCCGCAACTTCGCGATTTTCAACGCAAATCAGGGAGAAGGCACGATCGATATCTATTCGGGCAATTCCTGTCCGTTGTCCGTAAACTCGACTTCCTGCACGGCCTCGTCCAGCTACGCGGGCGGCACCTGCGTCCTCGCAGGAGCAACAGGAAACGGTTCGGCAACGAGCAGCACCGGAACCACAAGCAATAACTCGGTGGCACGCACGATTACCTTTAACACGGCCGGACCGTACATCGTGCAGTTTTACACTGGAACCGGGGTCGGGACTTCCAACGGGGCGAACGCGACTCTCGCTAAAAATTGAAAAATTATTATTAAGGCGTAAACGCGCGGGTTCGATTCGGGACGATCCCGCGCGCGATCATTATGAGACCATTCAGCAAGGTATCAATCTGTTTTCTGGCGGCCGGCCTCGCGGCCTGCGTTCCCAGCCTCAACCCGCTTTCGCCCCCGGAACGAGAAAGTGATACCGGCGCGATGGTACTCTTCTGGTTGATCGCGGGCAAAGAGACGGTGGATAGCAGGCTGGCCTGCGACCACGAACTGGATGGGAATACGCGCACAACTTCCGTTCAGGCCACATCCGGCTCCAAATACACCTACTGCGATCTCGGAACGCTCTCCACGGTGGATGAGTTCAACAGCACCTGGGACATTCGTTTCCAGCGCTTTCGCGTCAGCACCAACAGCGGGACGGCGGGCAAAGGATCGGGCGGTTCGTGCGCTTCCGGTTCGAACGATTTCAAAGGCGTCACGACCCGCAACGTCTGCGCGATCGTCGTGGACTCCCTGGTGACGTCCAGCATCGGCAGCGGCTCCGGCACGGAGGACGTGACCTGGGACGGGTCGCCGGCCATGAAGGATTGGTACGACTACAACCCCGCGAACCACGTTCTGACCGCGAAATCGAAGGTGTACATCCTGCGTTCTTCCGACGGAGCGTCGTTTTATAAACTTCAATATACCGACTACTACGACGAGTCCGGCACATCGGGTTTTCCCACATTCAAATGGGAGATCTTAAACAATTAATGAACCGACACAGCGCTCGAATGTTTGCGGCCGCTTTCGCCCTGGCGACGCTGTACGCGACCGGCTCCACCCGCGCCAGGCCGAACGAAACCGCCGAGGGCGAAATCACCGTCACCGGATCGCGGCGAACGCAGAAAACGAAAGACACGACCGTCACCGTGGAAGTGATTCGGCGCGAAGACCTGGAGCAAGAAGGCGCGCAGAACGCGGCCGACGCTCTGGCCAACGTGCCGGGCATTGAAATTCGCCCCGGTCAGCCGGGCCAGCGCGGGGAGATCGTTCGCCTCCAGGGCCTGGACACGCGGCACGTCCTGATTCTCATCAACGGGGACCGGATCACCGGGCGTTTCGACGGGGGTATCGATCTGACGCGCATCAAAGTTGAGGAAATCGAACGTATTGAAATCATCAAAGGTTCCACCTCCGCCCTGTACGGCTCCGACGCGATCGGCGGCGTCATCAATATCATCACCCGCGAACCGACAGCCCCCCTGCAGGGCGATTTCACGGCGCAGTGGGGCAGCGGGCGCGAGTTGCATTACGGCAGCGGCGGCGAAGCCAACGTAAATTCCCGCCTGGGTTTTCGGAACGAAAACCTGGCCTCCAATTTTTACGCGGGCTGGCACCGGAGCGATGGCTGGGACCTCACGCCCGACGCTTCGCCCGGCGCGCGTTCGGACCGCGTCGAAAGCCAGTCGGACGTGTACGACCCGAGTCGCAAAAACATTTCACGGGGCGTGAAACTGAGCGCGCTGGCGCTCAAGCAGAACGAGGAAATCGAAGACGAGCCGCTGGAAAACTCCACCGGCAACGCGTTTCGCGATCTGAGCGCGGGCAACAACAGTACGTTTTTTCTCACGAAAGCGACGAAGCTGCGCACGAACCTCAACTATCGTTACCTTGAGCAAGATGGCGTGGATACTTCCCCGCCGCGCGCGGTGTACGATCGCCATACTGAAACGCACGACTACATGGTTGGCATCGGGCCCGAGGTCGACTTCGGGAGAGGACGGTTCACCACGAAATACAGCTACGCGCGATTTCTCGATACTTACACCCAGGACCAGCGCGGCTCCGACGCTCTGGACCGCAAGGACGTTACCGACGACGAAGTTTCCGAGCTGCGCATGCAACTCGATTATGATGTCAATCGCGATCACACCCTGACCGTCGGCACGGACGGTTTGCTGGAAGAGCTGAGTTCACCGCGGATCGCCCTCGCCTGCGCCACGAATCCCCCCTTTCGTTGTATCCATGAAGAACTTGACGTGCCGCCGGCCCGTGTGAACGGCCGCGCCCGGCGCGGACGCGGCGCCGTGTTCGCGCAGGACGATTGGGTCCTGCGCGACGCTCCGCGCGTAACCATCACGCCCGGCGTGCGTTACGAAAGTGATACGCTCTTCGGCAGCGCCACCATGCCGAGGCTGGCTTTTCGCCTGGATCCGACCAATAAATTGAAACTGCGCATGGCGTACGGCCAGGGTTTTCGCGCGCCTTCGTTCAAAGAATTGTATTTCAGTTTTCAAAATCCCGGCGCGGGCTACCAGGTCGTGGGCAATCAGGACCTGGAACCGGAACGTTCCTGGTCCGCGAACGCGAACGCGGAGTACGAGCTGAACCGCTGGTTCTGGTTTTCGTTCGGTCTGTTTCAAAACGAAATCGAAAATTTGATCGATTTTCGCAGGCGCGCGGGCTACGACGCCGACGGCCTGGTCACCTTCCAGACGGCCAACTACAAACGCGCGCTCACGCGCGGGGGGGAAAGCTCCGTTTCGCTGCGGCTCGATCTGGGAGCGCACGAATCGCGCCTGGACCTCGGATACGCGTATACGGACGCGCGTGATCTGGACACGGACCTCCCGCTGGAAGGCCGCGCCGCCCACCGGGGCACGTTTCAATTGAGTTACGAATACACTCCCCTGCGCATCGGGTTTCGTCTGTTCGGTTCCGTCTACGGCCGCCAGGCGTTCTACTGCGAAAAAAGTCCGTTCCATTGCGTGGACGTGGAACAATTCCCGGATTTCACCTATGATCGCCAAACCGAATACCTGGCGAAATTCGTCCAGCCCGATACGGTCGAACTCTGCGATTACTACGGCATCCGGGCCTGTGGCAGCGATCCGGAAATCGGGTTTTCCATGGAGAACCCGTACAACATCGTGAATGTGCGCGTGTACAAAAAATGGGGCGACCTGGAACTCTTCGCCGGCGTGGACAATATGCTGGATGAATACGATCTACGATACAATTTGATTCGACCGCGTTTTATGTACGCGGGCCTGACGGCGAGCCTGGAACCGCTGTCGGACCTCAAAGCGAAAGCGATTCGCCAGGATCCGCAGTTCAATCAATTTCGCGAAAGCGAGGACTACCGGCGCTTCCAGGAATCGCCCGAGTACCGCAAGCTTCGGGAGCGGCGAGAAATCGAGGAATTCGAGGAGTACAAACGGTTTCGCTCCACCGAAGGCGATCTCGAAACTCGGCCCGCGCGGCCGGGACCCGGGCGGAACGCGCCGGAAGCAGCGCCGACGAATCCACCGGACGCGGAGGGCGCGCGGGAGAATGAAGATGAAGTCAAAGTCGAACTGGAAACGGAATAATATTTCAGGAGTAACTATGGTGTACCAAAAACTTTTTTTCGCGGCCGCGCTCGCGCTGTCGGTTGCGGCGCTGTCCGCCTGCAAGGAATCACCGCGTCCCGCGTCCGATTTGAATCGCATTGTCTGCCTGAGCGGGGGCGTCACTGAAATCGTCTTCGCCCTCGGCGCGGGAGACCGCGTCGTCGCCGTGGACACGTCCAGTATCTATCCGCCGGAAGTGGAAAAACTGCCGAAGCTGGGCTATCACCGTAATATTCCGGCCGAAGGTATCCTTTCGCTGCGGCCAACCCTGGTCCTGGCCTCCGAAGACACCGGCCCGACGGCGACCATCGATCAGATCCGCGCGGCCGGAGTCGAAGTGCGGCTCGTGCCGGAAAAAGCCAGCGTGGACACGGCGCGTGAGCGCGTCGAAATTATCGCCACCGCTCTCAAGCAAGAAAAAAAAGGCAAAGAACTCACCCTGCGCATGGACGCGGAATTGAAAGACGCGCTGGCGCGCATCGAAAAACTGGGAGCCAGGCCGCCGCGCGCCGTCTTCGTGTACGTGCGCGGCGAAAAAGTACTGCTGGGCGGGGGAAAATTTTCGCCGGCGGAAAAAATGCTGGAACTGAGCGGGGCCGAAAACGCGATGGATTCGTTTTTCGGGTACCAGCCTCTGTCCGCCGAGTCCCTGGTGGCCGCGCGCCCGGACGTGATCGTGCTCCTGAGCCACGGCGTGGAGAGCATCGGTGGGATGGAAGCGGTCTATAAAATTCCGGGCCTCGCGCTCACCCCGGCCGCGCGCAACAAACGGATCATCGTGATGGACGATCTTTTGTTTTCCGGATTCACACACCGACTCGGTCAGGCCGTGCGCGAACTCTCCTCGCGTCTGTTCCCGGAATTGGCCGCCGAAACAACCGCCGGCGCGAAACTGTGACCGCCCGCTTCACCCGGCGTTTGCGCCTGGTCTGGCTCGTGGGATCGGTCTCCCTCGTGCTCGGGCTGGTCGCGTCCGCCGCGTTCGGCCCGGTCGTGATTTCGCCGAAACAGATTTTCGCGATTCTCGGCACGCTCGCGGGCCTGGATCCCTGGGTCGCGTTCGGACAGGACCAGTACATGGTTTTGATGGCGATTCGCCTGCCGCGCGTCGTTCTGGCCGCGCTTGTGGGCGCGGCCTTCGCGGTGTCCGGCACCTTATTACAGGGAATGTTTCGCAATCCGCTCGCCTCGCCCATGCTGATCGGAACCTCCGCGGGGGCCATGCTCGGCGCCGTGGCGTTTATCGTTCTGGGCTCTGCGCTATTTTCAGTAATTCCTGATTATATGCGAATTTCTGGAACCCCGCTCGCCGCGTTTGCGGGCGGGGGCCTGACGACCCTGCTGGTGTACCGCATCGCGACCGCCGAAGGTCGCACGGCGGTGGGTACGATGTTGCTCGCGGGCATCGCCATCAACGCGCTGGCCCTGGCCCTGACCGGTTTTTTGATTACCCTGGCCAATGACGCCCAGCTGCGAACGATCACGTTCTGGAACCTGGGCGGCCTCGGTGGCGCGGGCTGGAAAGAAGTCCTGGCCGTTACGGCCGTGCTCGTGCCGCTCGGTTTCGTTCTGCCCGCGCTCGGGCGCCCGCTCAACGTTCTGCTCCTGGGCGAGCGCGAAGCGCGTCATCTGGGAGTGCGCGTGGAGACGATCATGATTCTGTGTGTGACCCTGACGGCGCTCGCGGTGGGCGCCGCGGTTTCGATGGCGGGAAACATTCAATTCGTCGGCCTGGTGGTTCCGAATCTACTGCGACTCATGCTCGGACCCGATCACCGCCTCTTGTTGCCGGCCTCGGCCTTCGGCGGGGCGGTGTTGATGATCCTGGCCGATCTGGTCGCGCGCCTGGTCATCGCGCCCGCGGAACTGCCGGCCGGCATCGTCACGGCCGCGCTCGGCGCGCCGTTTTTTCTCTGGCTGTTGCTACGACATCGTAAGGCGGCGTTCGTTTGAAAGACACAATGGACGGGTCCGCGGGCGTACTCACGGCGGGCGGCCTCAGCTTCGTACGGGGCCGGCGCCGGCGCGTCATTCTGAATAACATCAACCTTGCCCTGCGGCCGGGCGAAATCCTGACCCTGCTCGGCCCGAACGGCGCGGGCAAAACCACGCTCTTAAAAATCATGGCGGGCGAACTCAAACCCGACACAGGCACCGTTCATCTGGACGGACGCGTTCTGAGCGATTTTTCGCCCGGGGAACTCGCCAGGCGTCGCGCGGTGCTTCCGCAAGAATCCGCGCTCGGTTTCGATTTTCCGGTCATCGACGTCGTCCTGCTGGGCCGCATGCCGTACTTACAACAACGGGAAAACCGTCGCGATTTGCGCCTGGCACGCCTGGCCATGCGCCTGGCCGGGGTGTCGCATTTGAGCGAACGGACGTACACGAAATTGTCGGGGGGCGAACGCCAGCGAGTGCACCTTGCGCGTGTTCTCTGTCAAATTCTGGATACGCGAAAAAGCGGCGGAGTCCTTTTTCTGGACGAACCCACGGCCTCCCTGGACCTGCGCCACCAGCACGATATCCTGCGATCGGTGCGGCGATTCGCGCGCTCCGGGATGAGCGTACTGGTGATTTTGCACGATCTGAACCTGGCCGCCGTCTACGCCGACCGCATCGCCTTGCTGGACCGGGGCGCTCTACACGCCGTGGGAACGCCGGACGAGGTTTTACGACGTGACTTGATCCGCGACGTGTACGGGATGGATTGCCGGGTGATACCGCATCCGGTCGGCGGGTTTCCTCTGGTCATCCCCCTGCCCTGATTTCCCGGCTCGCCCTTGCGGGTCACATGACAATCCGCTCAAGTCAAGGCTTGCGATCCAGCGCGTCGCGTAAACGCAGGGCTTCCGGATTTGACGGGTCCATTTTGAGTACGCGCGCGAGCATGATGCGGCTGCGGTCGAAGTTTTTCAGCCCACGATACACATCCGCCAGATTGAGCAAGTTTTTGATCATGTCCGGATCCCGCAGGCGACAGCGTTCACCGAAATCGGCCGCGGCCAAAAATTCGCGCGCGAGTTTGAGCATGAACGACGTTTCGTACAGATACGGAGTTTCCGCCGGTTCGAGATTCGTCAGGCGCATGTACAGTTCGGCCGCGCGCGCGTACTGTTTGCGTTTGCGGTACAGGCGCGCGAGCAGGGCCACGTCCTCGGTCACTTCGTCGCGAATCGCCAGCGCAAGTTCCATATGTTCGATGGCGGATTCCATGTCGCCCGCGCGTAAACTCGACAGCGCGCGGGCGCGGTGCCCGCCGTATTCGGCGGGGATGATCGTTTCGCGCACGGGTGGGTCTTCCAGGTACCCGATGCGCATCAGCGAAAGATCGTCGGTCTGGGCCCCGGCGGCGAAGAGCGCCGCGCGCAAGTCTTCGAGCGAATCCGGGTGTTCGCTTACCAGACGCACGAATAAATACTCATCCTCATTGATGATCCGCTGGCCCTTCTGGTCCGTGCCCAGCAGTAAATCATCGCGGCCGTCAGAACCCACGAACAGTACGTCTCCCGGTCGCAGCGCGAAGGTCGTCACCACCCAGCTCTGTTCACCCTGCCCGGGATGATCCACGCCGAATTTACTCATCACCCTGGACACGGGCAGGAAGCTGACGTCCCCGCCGCGATACAGAACGATTCCGGGGTGTTCGGCATTGATGTAATATAAAATTCCCGCTTCGTCATCGATCAGACCGAGTACTGCGGAAACGAGCATGTACCCGTCGAAGGAGACGAACACATTCTGGAGTTCGAGGATACATTCCTTCAGCCAGTGTTCGGGGAATTTCGCGGCCGCCGCCGCGGACATCTGCGTGCGCGTTATCACGGATTTGAACACGGTACCGAGCACGAGCGCGCCGCCCGCGCCCTGGATGGACTTGCCCATCGCGTCCCCGTTCAGGAACACGGTGTACTTGCGACCCTGGAGGGCGATGTCGTACAGCACGCAGAGATCCCCCCCAATTTCCGCTTCCCATTTGCGGAATTGAAAATGTTTTTTCTGGTTCACGAGTAAATCGAGCGCGAGCGTCCGCGAAGAAGCGAAATTCCCGCCCAGCGGCCCGATTAATAGCGACGTCAAAAAATAATCGCCGTCTTGCTGTATCTTGAGCTCGCGCACTTCCGAAAGCGTCTGATACAGCTGCTCGGTGCGGCGGGTGACTTTCTGTTCGAGATTTTCATTGAGGTCCTCCACTTCCTCGTTCACGCGCACGAACCGATTGACGAGGATCAGGGCCATCGAACTGACGAATCCGAAGAACGTATAACTGGTCATGGGCGGGAGATTGAGCCAGCCCTGCGCGCTGGCCATGTCCACCACGATCCCGGAGGCGAGAATACAAAATCCGCCCAGCATGTACAGCGCGTCGCGCTGCTTCCGCGTGGCCTGGTACACGAGCAAACCGAACATCGCCAGGATGAGGCCCAGCCAGACGAACTGAACGCGCCGCTGGATTTGCCACCACAACCAGGCGTCGTCAGTTACCACGCAGACGATGACGGCGTACACATGCAAAAGAAACACCGCCGGAAACAGCCGGTCCCACCAGCGCATGAACCGCGTGCGGGGGTACTCGAAGTACGCTCTGAGAAAAAAATAAAAAGAGGGCGCGAGCGAGTACAGTAAAAAGTATTCCAATCGTTTCGAGTCGATGAAAGCGACGGGGAGATCCCAGCGAAAGGGCGACTTCAAAAACTGGTACCCCACGAGCGCCAGGGCGAAAAACGCGAAGAACAGGTTTTCCCGTTCCACGCGCCGTCTGACGAACAGAAACAGAAAATAAAAACCGACCGTGGCGTATACGACCAGGAACAGAATCTCGCGAAATTTCGCGGTCACGTACCCCGCCTGCATGAGCGCGGCCGGTCCGATGGCGGTCGTATCACGCGTCATGCCCCAGTCCATCACGGAAAACGCCTGGACGCGGACCAGGATCACGTTGACTCCGCCGGGGCGCAGGATTTCGCGCGGGATTTCGTAGATGCGAATCAGATCGAAGGCCTGCGCGGTCCGCGCGTCCCACTGTCCGGACCGTCCGATTTCCGTTCCGTTGAAATAGGTGATGTCCCGGTCGTCTATCTGCCCCAGCCGCAGGGCCAGCGAGGGTGGCAGGCGATCGGGCAGGGTAATGGTTCGCAAGAACCAGGCCTCGTGGATTTCAGGCGAAAAACCGGGATTGTCGCGGAGATACCCTGGAACGGTGGCGGCCGACCAGTCGGCGCCCGGCGATGGTCCGTTCGCTCCCTCCGACACAAGCCGCCGCGAAAGGGTCACCGGATCAACGGATTTGAAATTCACCCACCAGGTGGCGGGCCCGGTAGTGGCGGAGTCGAGACTGACCGGCGTGGAAACATCGGTGATGGAATAAGAGCGGAACTCTTCGGCGCCGGACGCGAAGGCCGGGAACAAAATCCCACAAACCAGAATGATTCCGTGTTTTCTCGCCCTCACCATAACACTCGAACCATTGAATGGTCCTGGACGGTGATTCGGCAAGAACTTAAGCGGGGACTTGCGGCGGTGCGCGCGGAGACGCGCGGGCAAAACTGAAAGCGGCGGTCCGTTACCGGATCCCGCCGCTTTTCCGTGACGATGGAAGGGGTTCAGTTCACCGCGGCCAGATAACGCGCGGGGGGTTGAACGCCGATCAACTGGTCCGCCAGCCGACCGTTCTTGAAGACCAGGACCGTGGGAATGGCCGTGATGCCGAACTTCTGGGCGGTGGCCGGATTTTCGTCCACGTTCAATTTGTAGACCCGGGCCTTACCCTCCAAATCGGTACTCAACTTTTCCAGGATCGGACCGAGCATTCGACACGGCCCGCACCATTCGGCCCAGAAATCCACGAGAACCGGGACCTCCGAACTCAGTACGTCTTTTTCAAAGCTTGCGTCGGTTGTTTTGTTTGCCATGGGTTTTTCTCCATTATGACTGATTTTTAGACGGGGCGCCCGGGCGCCGGTTACAAAAAATAATATACACCCTATAGTATGGACCATAGTCAGAGGCTGAACGCCGAAGCGAGAGTATCCTTCATGCTCTGTTCCATTTCCTTGCGTGAAACGCCGCTGGCCATACATTGTTCCATATGGTGGGAGACGTACGCTTCGGCGAATTTTTTGAGCGCGTTGTTCGCCGCCTTGACCAGGCGAATCGTGCGCACGCAATCGCGGGCTTCCCCGGCCACGAGGGACTTTTTGATGGCCTCAATCTGGCCCTGGGCACGGTTCAGGCGGTGGATCAATTCTTCGTCCGTCATAGCTTACCCCCTATAGTATAATAATCCTCCCGGCCCGCCCGTCAAGCGAAAAGCCCCGTGTCCGCCTTGCCAGAACGGCAGCCCTTCTGTCAGGCTGACAGGGACCCGGTGCCAGGGGTCCCGGACCTGGCGAACCGGCCGGGTTGCGACGGGCACACGACTTGCAGTATTCCATTTACCGAATGTAAATCCAATCTTTTCCGGGCGGGGCCGCGAGGTCCCGCCCTTTTTCTTTGACACCCGCCGCCCCCACAGTCAGGTTCCGCATTTTTCTTATGACCGCCCCGGGCCAAAAAAAATCTCGTACGTACCTCCTGGTGATCGCGGCTGAAATTATTATTTTCGGGGCGGCGGCCCTGGCCATCTGGTACGTGCGTCGCGTGCGCGATAATTTTTCCCAGGAACGAGACCGCAACGGTTTCGTGCGCGATAGCGCGGCGTTCCTGAACGGCCCGGCCACGGACGAGACTCTGGACCAGGGCCGGCGGCTGGCGCAGGCCCATTGCGGCGGCTGTCATCTCCTGCCCGCACCGGCGATCCTCCCGGCCGCGGGCTGGCGCCCTGTGCTCGAAAACATGGGCGTGCGCCTGGGACTGGCTCACCGCCTGCGGTTTCTGAACGAACAACAGGCGGGACTGATCGCCGGACTCAAAACGTTTCGCCAGTACCCACAGCGTGAGGCGCTCACACCGGACGATTGGCGATTGCTCAGGAAATATTATTACGCCGGCGCCGCCCCGGCCGACGCGCCCCCGCCCCGGGACTGGCCGACGACACCGCTCTTCGCCCCCGGACCGGCGGTTCGCCTGAAACAGACTGATATCACGCTGGTGCGAATTGACCCGGAGCGTAACGGCCTGTACGCGGGCGGTATGATCCATACGACGAACGGGCCGGCGGGTTTCCTGGCCCGGTTCGACACAGGTCTGCGTGAAACCTCCCGTCAGTCGTTCGACGCCCCGCCGGTCGCGCTCGCGTTCAGCGCGGAGGCTCCGCACGGTCTGTTGACGACGCTT
>CAZVZS010000001.1:168376-181807 GCA_964631535.1 uncultured Leptospiraceae bacterium | reverse complement strand
AGGCGGACGTTCACTTGTACTCGGACGGCGTGTTCCCGCCGGTGCCCGGGTTTTTCCCGCCCAGGTCTGGCGCCTCGGCTCCGGCGGTGAGCGGACATTGCTGGCGGAAAAAGGGATGCGCATGACCCAGGCGGGAACTCTGCGACTCGCAGACCCGGGGCCAGCGGATCTCGTCCTGGCCGGGTTCGGTTTTTTTACCGGCGGATTGTTCGTTCTGCCTGAGTCGCGGGCCGCGCGTGAAATCGCCCTTGAAAACGAACCGGGGCCGATCGCCTTTCGGGCCCTTGACGCTGACGGGGATGGTCGCCAGGACCTGGCGGTCCTGAACGCGCAGGCGCGCGAACGCCTCTCCCTGTATCACAATTCGGCGGCGCCCCTGAACGAGGGGAGCGTCCGGGTCGGCCCGGCCTTTCTCACGCGCACGGTACTCGCGGAGTATCATCCGGCCTTCGGAGCCACCGGTCTGACCGGTGGCGATTTCGACGGCGACGGGCGCGAAGATCTGGCCGTCACGAACGGCGACAACGCCGACTTTCCGGACGCTCCGTATAAACCCTACCACGGCCTCCGCGTGTATCGGAATGAGTCGGACCCCGGGCGAATCGTTTTTCGCGAGGTTTTTTTTATTAATATTTTTGGCGCGACGAACGCGACTGTCGCGGACTTCGACCAGGACGGCGACCCCGACCTGGCCCTGGTAGCCCTGTACGCGCCCCGGGCGGCGGAACGTTTTGTATTTCTGGAAAATCGCGGGGGGTTCGCGTTCACGCCCTGGCGCCTGCCGCTTCCCGTGCCGGACGCGGTCTGCGGGGTCATCGACCGGGGCGATCTGGACGGTGACGGGGACGCCGATTTGATCCTGGGGGCCCTGCCCTTTTTTAGCGACCCGGCGGGCCCGGGCGCGGCCGTGGGGGCCGCGGAACGTCCCGTGCTTTTTTTGCTGGCCAACCAGCTTCGCGCGGGGTCCGCTGGGAACAGGTCACCATGAAACTTTTCGAACCGATTCGCGCGCGGGTCACAGCCAATCTGAAACAACGTCGCCTCTTACAGGAATACCTGGACCCGGCCATCATTAAATGGGCCGCGCGCATTCGCGCGGGCACGTACCTGCCCGGGTTTCTGGAAAACGTGTTCGTCAGCGGTTACGAACACCTCCCCGCGCGCGAAGACCCGGCACCCATCATCGCCTTTTCTCATAAAAAGGCGCACGACGTGTGGACCCTGGTGGAGTTTTTCGTGGGGCGTCCGGTCGAAAATTTTCACGACGTCACGGCCATTATCCAGGCCGGCGTACACTCCGGCATCTATCCCTGGCGCGATTTGTTTCCCGGCTTCCTGAAACATCGCGTTCTGCGTTGGCCCGCGGTGGCGGCGGCCAATTTTCTCGGGAATCGGCTCGCGTCGATTTTTCGCGCGGTTCACACCAGACCCGTTTTTCGCGAAGGCCTGGACGTGCCCGTCAGCGCGGAAGAATACGAACGCGAAATGGCCGCCGGCCATCTGCTCGGCATGGACTACGCCGATTTCCAGCGTTTCGCGAATCGTACGACAATGCAGTCAGTGGTCCAGGTGCAGAAAGAAATGACCCGGAGCAACGCGTCGCTGGTCATCGCGCCGGAAGGTCGTTACCGTCTGGACGGCGCCGTCGCGGAAATCCAGGATCTCCTCGGCGTGGTGGCGTACCGCAAGGAACGCGCCTGCCACCTGGTTTCGCTGGCGTACGATGAACTCTGTCCGGACCGGCTGGGTCGCATTGACGCGTTCCTGTTCGTGAGCCCGCGCGTAGATCCCCCGGCGCTCAAATTTCGCATCGGCGCGTATTTGAAACGCGCGCGCGAAACTTTGCAGAAAAATACGCCCGTCACCGCCTCGCATCTCCTGGCGGGCTGGCTGCTGGAGCGCCACCGGGCCGGGCTTGCCTTTACGCGCGAGGATTTGCTGCGGGGGCTTCAGGATCTGAGCGCCCAGGTCCTGGACGCGGCGACTCCGGTCGATCAGCGTCTGGCGGATGAATCGTTCCGACAGGAGCGCGTGGCGCGATTCTGGAAAAAATACGCGCGCCGGTGGCTGGACCGGTCGGGGCCCGCATTTATTGTGAACGCCGAACGGATCAATATCTACGCGACGGGTGAACGTACGGTGAACGATCTGGAGTGGAATCGCAACCATACCCTGCATCTTGGGTTGCGGTATTTATCCGGTAAATAAATCGTGGATAGAGAGGCATTTAGAGTTTTTTAAATGGGCGACAACTCTAACATGTCCGAATTCCGGATCGCGGTCATCGGCGACATTCACAACTGCTGGGACGAGCGGGATGTGTCGTATTTTAACGAATCCGCGTACGATCTTTTGCTCTTCGTGGGGGATCTTCCGGGCCGCTCCCACCGCAGCCTGCTGAAAGTCGCCAGGGCGATTTCCGAAATAAAAAAAAATCTACTTTTGATCCCGGGCAACCACGACGCGGTGACCATCCGCCAGCTCTGGGCCGAACTCACCCAGAACCGGGACATGATCGAGCGCAACAGCAAGCACCAGGAGCGCCAGGTCGACGATCTGGGCGCGGCCCTCGGGCCCGGGCGTCTATGTGGATATAGCATCCATCCCCAGCGTAAAGGGGAATTTTCGTTCGATCTGATCGCCTGTCGACCGCACAGTATGGGCGGGGATACACCGCCGGGCTTTCTGCCGTACCTCACACGCCGGTTTGGGGTCGATTCTATGGAAGCTTCCGCCGCCCTGCTCCGTTCCCTGGTGGACCGGTCCGACGCGGGGCGGGTTCTGTTTCTGGCGCACAACGGGCCGACGGGCCTGGGCGGGGAGCGGTCGTCCATCTTCGGTCGCGACTTCAACCAAGACGGCGGGGATTTCGGGGACCCGGATCTCGCCGAAGCGCTCGCTCACGCCAGGTCCAGAACAACCGTGCTGGGCGTCGTGGCCGGGCATATGCACCACCGGTGCAAGGGTGGCGGAGTTCGACCCTGGCTGGTGGAGCGTGATGGTATTTTTTTTCTGAACTCCGCCCGGGTCCCGCGGGTCTTTCGCGAGCGCGGGGAATCCTTTCATCACCATATCGAAGTGCGTCTGAGTCCTCCCGGAACCGAAATTTTTGAAGTTCTGGTGAACGAGCGTTCCGAAGAACGAACCAGGGGAGAAGCCCTGCCCGTCTGAGGTCGTACCCGCGCGTTCTCCAACCGAGCCATGAATCAGTCTGAATCGAAATCCGCAGAACAACGCGAAGGCGAAGAAATTGATTTTCTGACCCCCGCCGGCTTCCCGCAGGCGGACCAGGCCCACGCGACCAACTCCGCGCCGAACGATGCCGCTCCCGAATCCGAAACCCTGGCGCCGGCCGCCGGAGCCGACCTGGTGGACGAGGCCGATTTAAAAGGGATCATGGCGAATTTCAATCCCATGGCCATTCGCGACATCGCTACGATTGAAAAAGGCGTCGAACACTTCTTTTTATTTAATAATTCACACCTGGCGCTCATTCGCCCCGAGCAGCTCCAGTTTCTCACCCCCGGGGATCTCGATCCCCTGGAAGAACGCGGGGCCCTGGTCCAGTTTCAATACATCGACGTTTCGCCGGAGAATCGCCTGCTGACGCGGGCGGTGGTCGTTCGGCCTTCCTCGTTAAAAGCCGAACAGGTGCGTAAAGTAAAACTTGGATGCATTTACGGCAGCGCGGCGGCGCTGTTACGATACGTGGCCGAACGCGACCGGCGTTTGTACGACCTGGAACACGAAGGGGAACTCGCCGACCACGTCTCCGCGCAGTTTCGCGCCGCTGACGGTCCGGATGATAAATCGCATTCGCGCGAGGCCATCGCCCGCCACCTCAAAGCACTGCGCGTGTTTTCCTTTGAATACCTCCTGGAACAATTCGGGGTGCGCCCGGACCTGGCAGCGCCCCTGCTGGGCCTGTTCGCGAAAACCGCGCCCGAAATCGAACAGGAACTGGCGCTCACGGACCTGGACGGCGTGGCCCGCGCCGCCCTCCAGAATCGGATGAATCGTTCCCTGCTGTTTCCCCTGACCCGCGATTTTCACCTGGTCCAGCCGCCCTCCACGCATCTGATCGACACCCAGGGCGGCGAACTGCGCGAGATGCGCAGCGAAATCGAATGGATCCATCTCCTGTTCACGCAGATCGCGCGACGAATTCTCAAGACCGCTCTGCCGCGCGAAGAAAGCGAATGGATCGAACCCAGAGGGGCCCGGCAGGCGAAGGATTACCTGAACACGCTCAAAAAACATCCATCGCTGAGTTCGGGCGATCTGTGGGCGGCGGATTTCGCGTTTGTGGACGCGTACGAACGTTTGATCAAGGTCGTCGGCTCGTTCAAGGAAGTGCGCCTGGGCGGGCTCGTGGACCTGCTGGCCCGGGAAGCGCTCAAACCGCTCAACATGAATTTCGAGCCGTTTTTTTTCAGCATGGAATCCTTCGAAGTCAACCACGCGCTCGTGAAATCGTACAGCAAAAAAGAAAACCTGTATGATCTGGTTGTCGAACGGATCAAAAAAGATCCAGAAGTATTTTTTCAGGAGGAACGCCGCGCGGAAAATCCCCGCCCCGGCCTGTTTCTGATCTACAACTACAATCTACCGCGGGGGTTTATCGATTACAAAAAAAGACGCAATTTCCTCCATTTGATGGCGAAATCAAACGGACGCGAAAACGGCATTTTCGATTTTTTGCGCACGGTCAAAGAAGGCGTCGATTCCGCCGAGGCGGTACGCGAACAGATCGAGCTGGCGCGCGCCATTCGCGAATGGGAAGACGAAGCGGAAAAAGAACGCGAAAAGCTGGAACAAAAAAATCGCCCTTTCCTGGCGCGTCTCGCGGACTGGTTCCTGGGCCTGTTCGGCATCAAATCGAAACAGCGGCGTCTGGAGGATCGCGCCGCGGCCGGACGGGGTAGTTCCGGTTCCGACGGTCCGTCGCGCCGGGGCGTGCTGGTCGGCCCGAAGGAAAAACAACTCAGTATCCCGGGTAAAGTGCTGAAGGCCATCGAGCAGGTGGAGAAGGGCAACCACGGCCTCATCTGGCTGGACCTGGTCCGGGAAACGATCGGCAGTACGAAGTACGACGAGGACGCTCTCGGTGATTTTCTTTTTTTCGATAAGGAAAGCAGGTACACGGAGGTGCGCGCCCTGATCAGCCTGCGCCGCCTTTTTATCAACAAAGGAAGGGAAAACGATTCCGCCTGGGTGCGCACGACGATCGACTACCTGGACAACATTACGCGGCCGGGCCCTGAAATCCAGGCGCTCCGCGATTTTTTACGAAACAAACTGGACTTCTGATCCGCGCCCCGTGAATTTCTCCCGCCTGCATCGATTTCGCGCGCTTCCCGCGTTCTGCGCGCTGGCGTTCTGGTTCCTTTCAGGCGTGAGCGATCTGTCCACCGCGCCGACTTCTCCGTCGGACGATGAATATTTTTCTTCCGAAATTTACGAACGCGAAACACCGGAACCCGGGATCAGGCCAGGGCGCAGCCGCAAGGAAGAGATCCGTCGGCGTCTGGAAACGATCGAAAAAAGAACGCATCCAATCGAAACCGGCCCGGCAGACCCGCCCGGCCTGGAACCGCTGGGGCCCCTGGATCCTTTCGAACCGCAGCCGGGGGGGGAAAAGTTACGAACGGATTTTGATCTTTCGCTGCTGGGCCTGTTCGACGCGATGGACGCGAATAAACCGGGCGGCCGCACCCGCTATCACGAAACCGGTTTCGTCCGCGCGAAAGGGGCCGCCCAGGTGGAGTACGGTCCCACGCTAACCGGGCGGGCCGATCTGCGCGCCACGCATTTTAAATCGAACTACCGGCGCACGGACCGGTTCGAGGAAACCTGGCTGGAGATCAACAAATTCGACGCCTGGGAACTGGACGGAACGGAGAACGCGAGCTCGAACGGGCTGAGCACGTTCGGGGCGCGCGAACTCTGGGCGCGTTACGAGACCCCGCGCTTCGGAATTCGCATGGGTCGCCAGAATATCGACTGGAGCGAAAACAGGCACTTCGATCCGTTCAACGTGGCCGGCCGGCATTCGCCGTTCACGCTCCTGCCCGCCGAACAAAAAGGCAGCGACGCGATCCAGGTCACGGGCATTCTTTCGAAAAGTACGGCCATTGATCTCGTGGCCGCGTTTCACGAGAGCGGACAGTACCGCGGCGCGAAACCCAATTCACTCTACCAGGACCTGATCCTGCGTCTGGAGAGTACGGTCGTGGACGGGCTGGACATAAATCTGGTGGGAGGCTGGAAGGCGCGTCGTTCGCTCGGCGGCCTGGAACTGGCCGGCGAAACCGGGAACTTTCGGTTCCGTCTGGGCGCGATCGCCTTTTCCCCGTTCGTCCTGGACCCGGACGCGCCGAACGAGTTCATCGAAAATCGATATAAATTCAGGAGCGAAAACCGGAGTTTCGCGCAATCGTCGGGTCAGGTGGAATACACCTTTAACGACGCTTTCGTCCTGGGTCTCGCGTATTTTTACAACGGCGGGGCGAACAGGTTTCGACCGGTCACGTACCGGGGCATGACCCGCCAGACGGAAGACAGCCCCGACCGGGACGTGTACGACCTGCGACGCGGCCACATCAATACGTACCGACCGGGCTTCGCCGGGCTTTCGATTACGGGCGCTCCGCTGGAAAAATTTACCTACGAACTGTACGTGTACGTCGATCACGAAGGCGACGGGGTCATGGCCGCGCCCCTGCTCGTCTACGAGCCCGGCGGCATGCTGGCCCTGCAACTCGGCGGGCGGGTTTATTCGACGGTCAAAAATCGCCGGTCCGATTTTTCGGACCGGGACAACGAGCTGTTTTTCGCGGCCGAATGGAAATTTTTCTGAATGGCCGTGGCCGCGCGGGTGGTGATGGCGATGGCGGTGGCGATTTCCCCGGACGGTTTTTTCAATCCGGGTTCGATTTGACAGCCGCCGCATCCGATAATATAGCGGAAGAACCGTAGCTCCCATGGCGTTTTTCAATTACAGCAAAAAGTCCGCTTTCCTACTGGTCCTGATCCTCGCGGCCGGGCGTTGCGCTACTTCCGGGGAATCAATCGCCCGCCAGGCGTCCGCGCAGGGGAGCCAGGCCGCTCAGACATCCGGAACAACCGTGGCCCGGTCCCTGGCCGAACAGGCCGCCACCCAGGGCGGGGCGGTCGTATCCGAAGAGGCCATCGCCCAACAGACGATCCAGCGCCTGCAGACCATGAACGAGGCCCAGCTCAAGCAAGAAATGACCCGCATGGTGCAGGAAAACGCGCGCCTGAAGGCGCAGACCGCGGCCCAGGCCACCGCGGGGCCCGATCTGCGCCTCGAATACGGGTACCTGCGCACCCGGCTGGGGTATCTGATCGCCCGGGGCGATGTGCGCCTGTTCCTGGCGAAGGATCGCGTGGTCGTAGCGTTCAACACGGACAATATGTTTCCATCGGGATCGTCCGCCCTGACGCGGCGCGGCCGCGAAATGATTTTACGCGTAACCGAAGTACTGACCGGTTTTCAGCGAAAACGCTTCAGCGTGGAAGGGCACACCGACAGCCAGCGCGCCGGACGGTCTTCCTCCAACTGGGACCTGGCCTACCGTCGCGCGGTCACCGTGCTCAAGCTGATGGAAGGCAACGGCATCACGGGCGATCGCCTGCACGCGGTCAGCTACGGCGATACGCGACCGATCGACACCAATACCGATCCCGCCGGACGCGCGGCCAATCGCCGGGTGGAAATTTCCGTATTACAAGAGGAGTTCAAGCCGGACTACGATTACGGCAACACGCGCAACTATCGCTACGACGATCCGCGCAGCAGCGGCGCACGCGAGGCCGCCCGCGATACGTACATCCCGGAGTATCCTCCGCCCAACAATTATTACGATCGTCGCCAGTATCGTGAGGGCTATTCCCGCGATCCGCTCTTCAATGATTTTGAACGCTATCGCCAGGAACAATTGCGACTGCAGGGGCAACCCGCCGGCGCCGCCCCGCCCGGCGCCGCTCAATCCGCTCAGCCGGGTCGGTGATGACGCCAGCCTTCCAGCATCGTTTCGCGTAGCGCTTCGATCTCCGCGATTGAAGCCGGCAGCGCGTCGGGAATTTCCGCCAGGCTGCGGCCCAGTCCGACCACATCGCCCAGAATGACAATCGCGGGAAACGCGACCGCTCCGGAACTGGCCAGGGTTTCCAGCCCGTCCAATCGCGTGCGGTGTACTCGCTGATCCCGGTGCGTGCAGTTGGAGAGAACCGCGACCGGCGTGGCACCCGAACGTCCCTCCGCTAAAAGTTTGCGCGCGATCCGTCCCAGGTGAAACAGGCCCATGTAAATCACCAGAGTGATTCCTTCCCGCGCCAGAAAGCTCCAGTCGTAATCGGGGAAGCCGTCTTCGTTCGGTCCGGCTTTCGAGTAGCCGGTAATGAAGACGACCGAGCGGCCGAGTTCGCGGTGGGTGAGCGGTACCTGTAAAACGGCGGCCGCGGCGGACGCGGTGGTGACGCCGGGAATCACCTCGACCCGGATGTCATGCGCTCGTAAAAATTCCAGTTCCTCCCCACCCCGGCCAAAGAGGAAGGGGTCCCCGCCCTTCAACCGAACCACGACCTGGCCCGCGCTGGCCGCGGCGAGTAAACGTTCGTTGATTCTCGCCTGGGAAAGGCTGTGCCGGCCTTTCCGTTTACCCACGAAGACCCGTTCGCAGCGGGAAGGTGTAAGGTTCAGGACGGCCGGCTCCACCAGGGAATCGTACAGCACGATATCGGCCCCTGCCAGAATACGCAGTGCGCGAATCGTGAGTAATTCCGGATCCCCGGGGCCGGCCCCTACCAGATAGACGACGGACACGGTTCTTTCTTTCGCGCCGGGACGCTCCTGTCCATACACAATTTCTTGACGCAAGGGCGATCGAATGATTTTCTCGGAGTCGTGGAGAATCGCCTGAGGCGCCGGGTATGTCAGAATTAGAAGCACTACGAGAAAAGGTTCGCGAACTGGAACGGCGCCTGGCCGATCTCGAAACGCGCGGCAATTCCGCCGGCGGCGGGGACCAGAGCGCTCAGATCCTTTCGATTTTGAACCACGCGCCGGTGGTCGTCTGGGTCCTGGATTTGAACGGGGTCTGTATTCTCTCTGAAGGCCGCGGCCTGGAGGGCATCGGCTTCACGCCCGGCCAGGTCGTCGGTCGTAATGTATTCGAAATGTACGCGGCCTATCCGGACATCGTGCGGGACACGCGTCGCGCTCTGAACGGGGAAGAATTTTCCACCACCGCCGCGGTCGGCGGCCGTTTTTTCGAAACCCGATTCGCGCCCTATTTCAACACGCAAGGCGAACGGATCGGCGCGATCGGCATCGCCGCCGATGTGACCGAATTAAAATCGGCGCAGGAGCAGCTCGAGACCTCCGAACGTAAGTACCGTCACCTCGTGGAACGTTCGGACGATATCATTTTTTCGCTCACTCCGGAAGGCCGGATCATATCGCTATCGCTGGCGGTCAGGCGGCACCTCGGGTACGCGCCGGAGGATTTACTGGACCGACCGTTTACGGAATTGATCTTTGAAGCGCGCGGATCGGCGCGGATCCTGGACCCGCGGGTTCTGTTCATGGAAAAGCTGGCGGCTGTTTTCGCCCGGGGCCGCACCTTCGAATTTAAAATGGATTTTCGAACGGTCAGCGGGGATCCTTTCCCGCTGAATGTGCGCCTCGAAAAAATCCAGGCCACGGGCGAAAACCAGGTCTTCGGGAAAGCCACCCGCATCGTGGACGACGTGCTCGTGCGTCATTGTCTGAGCGAGAAGAGTGTCTTCCGGATCGGCAACAATCTGAATACCGCCGATCTCTTGCGACAGCGCCTGACCGCGAACCTTTCGCGTTATTTCGCGCCGGAGGAAACGAACGACGTCATCCTCGGTTTGCAGGAATTGCTGTTGAACGCGATCGAACACGGCAACCTCAACATCAACTTTGAGGAAAAATCCCGGGCACTGGAGTCGGCCCGCTTACAGGAACTCGTGCGAACGCGTCAACAGGACGCTCGCTACCGCGATCGTTCGATCACGGTCGAGTATGCCCTTGGCCCCCAGGGCGTGGAATACATTCTGGAAGACGAGGGTGAAGGGTTCGACCATCGCCACATGCTGACCAGAAACATCCGCGACCAGGAGGAGGCCATCCAGCTTCACGGCCGCGGCCTCAAGCTCGCTCAGATGGCGTTCGATCGGATCGAATACAACGAAAAAGGCAATCGCGTGAGCATGATCAAGGTACCGCGCGCTGCTTCGCGCGGAGGCGGGTGAGGGGCGGGCCGGGGCACTATCCAGTTTGACCAGACAATGAGTGCCTATTTTCGCATTGAAAAAATCACGCTTATTACACCCCATTGAGTTCCGAAAATCGTTAAAAATACAACGAGCACCTCGACAGGTGAGGAACCAAAGACAGTGAATTTTTGTTCCTTCAACCAGAAACCTCCGATCGTCAAGAGCAAGGCAATCAGGACCGTATAGATGAAAATTTCCGGTAAATGTGAACGGGACTGTTTCACGGTCAGGAAGCTTTTGCGAATTGACGCGAAAGGAATATTGACCCAATAAGCGAGAGGCTGATGGCTGAGGCCAGGTTCAGAATTGGTATTACCGACCAACCGTAAATGATAAAAAGTAAACTTGCGCCTATAAATGTAAGAAACGACCCGAGGAACAATTTTAATTTCGTTTCAAACGAAGCTGATCGAACATGATGCCAAAGGCTCTCCGGAGTGAGTGGAGTCTGGCTGGCTTCAATAAGGCTCTTTGCTGAGGGTTCCTGCAACCGCAAGCGGATAAACTCCTGGACGCGAGGAGTTGCGGCTTTGCTCAATTCCTTTTCGATTAATTCGTCCAGCTTAACTCCTTCCGGCCGGGGAGTATGCGCGGCCGCCAGAATTTGATCAACGGTCCGCTCTGTGGCTTCAAGGAAGATATCGTGGGATGTCTTCCCAAAGGCTTGCATCATTTCCGCATATAAGGCTGGGAGGAGGTAACTGAATGCGCTCATCTCCGCCAATTTTTCAAGATTTAGGGCAAAAGGGTCTGTCTGCGACTCTGATTTTTCCCTGGTGGAGGCCATTGGCCGAATTTAATTGTCTTTCAGGTTATCGTCAAGTCGAAGTTTTCGGTCACACCGGGTCGCATTGGCCTCTATCCCTACCCGGCTGCGTGCAAAGCGCATTGCGAAGCGCCTATGCTCTCAGAACCGCCGCGATGCGTTCGTTGAGCAGGCGCAGCACAATCGGATGAGTCCCCAGCGGACGGGCGACCGCCGTGCGCACGCCGGGATTGCGCCGCGCGAATTCGGCCACTTCTGTCTCGATGCGGTCCACCAGCGTTCCGGCGAACAGAAGATGCGGGACGACAACCAGTGACTCGATCGCTGTCTCGTAGAGACCGCGCAGGGTCTCGGAAAAATCCGGTCGCGCGGCGTTTAAGAAGCAGGGCAGGACTTCCTGGGCATCCGCGCCCCGGGCGAAGAGCCGGGCCTGCGCGAAAAATTCCTCGGTGGCGTCTTCGTCCCGGGAACCGCGCCCGACGAACAGGATCGTGGTCCCGCGCCCCGCGTCGGCGAACAGGCCGGTCGCCAGCGCGCGCAGCCAGGCGAGTTTCGCCAGAGCCGGACTGGCACCCAGGACCTCCGCCAGTTCAAATCGAATGTCGGGCAGTTCCCGCCGCAGTTCGTCCAGGACGGCCGGCAGATCCGTTTTCGCATGATTTGATTTAAATAAAAGAAGAGGCGCCGCCACCACGCGGGGAGCCGTCCTGGCCGCGGCGCGCAGGGCCGCCTTCATGCCGGGTTCGGCCATTTCAATGTATCCGTGGCTCAGGCGCAGCTCGGGACGCAGGGCCGCGTAATCGGCCACGAACTGTTCGAACGCGCGGTTCGATTCGCTCTGGCGACTGCCGTGGCCGATGAGGACCACCGCGATTTCGGGTTGATCATCCCGGCCGGTTCGCACCGCGGCACCCCATCATTCGATAAATTTGATTCATGTCCACATGCGCCCGGACATGGGCCGCGAGCCGGGCCAGCGCGGGTTCTAGATCGTACCGGGCCTGGATGGCGCCCAGGGCCGGCAGACCGCGTCGAACACGGAGTCGGTCCACGAACCAGCGCCGAAAAGCGTCGTCATCGAAGATTCCGTGTAGATAGGTGCCCCAGACGATCCCGGTTTCGTTCTCGATTCCGATGACTTCGCCGCCGGTCTCCATAATTACATTTCGGCCAGCCGCGATCGTTCGACCATGATGAATTTCATAGCCCCGCAGCGCAAGCCCGGAGGGCCGGTGGGTGACCTGAATCTGGCGCAGAATTTTGTGCGGAAAAAAACTCGTCTCCAGTTCCAGGAGGCCGAGCCCCTCCCCGCCCTGGCGACGCGACTCGACCGCCCCCGGATCGTGCACCCTGCGCCCGAGCATCTGCATCCCGCCGCACACACCGACCAGTTCCGTACGGCCGGCGGCCGCGAGATCAAGCAGGGCCCGCGCTAGACCGCTTTCGCGCAGGAATCGCAGGTCATGCAGAGTGTTTTTCGTACCGGGGATCAGCACCGCGTCCGGTCGTCCCAGGGTCCCCGGTCCCTGCACGACGCGCAGGCGCACGTCCGGCTCGATCGCCAGCGGATCGAAGTCGTTGAAATTGGCGATGTACGGCAGGTCCAGCAGAACGAGATCGATGTCCGGGGCGGTGGTCGCACCGGTACCGGTCAGGGTGAAAGAACCGGCGCCGCTCTTAAAAAAAACCGAGTCCTCCTCGGGCAATCTGTGATCGGCCAGAACGGGCACCACGCCTGCGACCGGTCGCCCCGTGGTCGTTTCCATGAACGCGAGCGCGGGACCGAGCTGGGCCCGGTCACCGCGAAACCGGTTCACGATGAACCCGGCCACCAGCGCGCGCTCCCACTCCGCGAGGACTTCCAGCGTGCCGACGAAACTGGCGAACACCCCGCCCCGGTCGATATCACCCGCGATGAGCACGGGCGCGGCGGCGTACGCGGCCATGCGCATGTTGACGAAATCGAACTGTTTGAGATTCACTTCGCCCGGCGAGCCCGCCCCTTCCAGGACGATGAGGTCGTACTCAGCGGCAAGCGAATCGTACGCGGCGCGCGCCTGTTCCCCGGCGTGGGCGCGCACCCGGTCATCAGCGCCCGCCACTCCGGTCCAGTCCAGCGGTCGCCCGTTCACGATGATCCTGGTGCCGTCGGCGCCGCCGGGTTTCACGAGAACCGGACTCATGCGCACATCCGGTTCCAGTCGGGCGGCCGCGGCCTGCACGGCCTGAGCCCGGGCGATTTCCTCGCCGCGCGCGGTCACGAACGAATTGAGCGACATGTTCTGCGCTTTGAAGGGGGCCACGGCGTACCCGTCTTCCAGTAAAATACGACAGAAGGC
>CAZVZS010000001.1:141877-168362 GCA_964631535.1 uncultured Leptospiraceae bacterium | reverse complement strand
GGACGTACCCTGAATCATGAGCGCTCGCGCGCGTGATCGCCGGGGTGGGCGCGCCGTCGTCGCGGGCGGGTCACGCAGCGCGTCCACGAGCCGCGCGTTCTGTTCAGGATCGCCGATGGGAATCTGAATCAAACGACCCGCACTGTCCTCCGGCGGCAGACGGCATGGGAGGTGTAATTCGCCTGAAATGACCGCAAGCATTGTTTTCGCGTCTTTCGCTCCGTCGCACCGGGCCAGCAAAAACGGGCCCGCACCCGGAATCGCCGCAAGATCCGGCACGGTTTCCAGACGCCGGGTCAAATCGACACGCCAGGCGCGCAGCGTCGCGCGCGAACGGTCCGCGAACCCCCGGTCGGCGATGAGCCGCGCCCCGATGTCCGCGGCCACTCCGTCCGGCGCGCGGCAAAATCGCGGCCTGATTCGCGCCAGCAGGACCGGCGCGGCTACCAGGCACGCCAGGCGCAGGCCGGGCAGCGCGTAAAAGTTTCCGAACGAACGCAGGACCAGGACGTTCGCGGGCGGGGACGACACGAGCGAGTACTCCGGAGCGTATTCGATCAGGGTCTCATCCAGGACGAAAAAAACTTCGGGGTGCGCGTCGGCCAGGAACCGAACCCGTTCCGGTTCCAGCGGGAAACCCGCCGGCAGCGTCGGCTGCTCCAGGAGCACGAGGTCCCCGGCCTGGAGGTTCCGGGACAATCGCGCAAAATTTATCGTAAAATCAAGTTCATGCGAAATCGAAATTCGCGGGCACCCGCCGGCGCCGCGCTCCGGCAGCGCGCCCGGGGCGGTAAAAATTCGCCCCGGCTGGAGATCGGCGGACAGGGCTTCGAACAAAGCGACCGCGCCGGGGCCTGGCAGAATATGCGCGGCCGGGACGGCCCAGGCCAGCGCGCAGGCTTCGCGCAAAACCCTGTGCTCCGCATCCGGGACGCGAAACAGTTCGTCAAGCGCGCCCCGGCCGTACGCGCGCGTCAGGTCCGGGGGACCGACGGGATTCAGAAAAAAGTCGGCAAAAGCGGACGCGACCTTACTCCTCGATCAATTTCGACGCCTGCGATTCCGCCAGTTCGAAGGCGACCGCCCGGCGTTTGCGGATGGCGCCGATCGGGGTATCCAGAAAAAAGGAATCCTCCGGATGCGCGAGCAGACGGTCGTAGTGGTACACGGCCGCGCCGTAATCCTGGAGTTCAGCGGAAATCAGGGCCATGTAAAAATGCAAAGCGCGGTTGTAATCGTCCCGTTCGCGACCGTCGAGGTATTCGGTGGGGATCGTACTCAAGAGTTCGCGCGCCCGGACGAAATCGTTTTTTTGCATGTACAACCGGCCGAGCCCGATCTTCGCGTTGGAATGATTCGGATACGCGCGCAGGACTTTCACGAAGTAATCGTTGGCGAGAAACGTCATGTCGCGTTCCAGGTAAAACGTACCGAGTTCCACGACCGGGGTGGGATCGAAAGGATTGCGGCGGGCGGCTTCCTTGAAAAAGTCCACCGCGGCCCGGTCTTCCTGTAACCTGGCATGGGCCTGGGCCAGATTGATGTAAGCTCCGGAAAAATCGGGCACGAGCGCGCGCGCTTTCTCAAAATATTTGATCGCGCGACGCGGCAGCGACAGGAGCATCAACACCCGCCCGGCGTTGTAATTGAAGGCGTAGAAGAGCGGGTCCGCGCGCAATCCGGCCTCGAAACGGTCCAGCACCGCATACAGTCGGCCCTCATCGCGCCCGGCCGCGATGGTTTCCTGGATGAGATCGTTGTTCCACCGCGCGATGTCTTTATACTCCTTGCCTTCCCAGCGAATGATGACGCTGCCGGGCGGCGGGGTCATGCCTACGAAAGCGGGCCCCGTGCATAAAATGAAATCCTGGGGACTGCGCGCGAAATTCCCGGGCGGCACGCGATCGGAGGGCAGGATCTCGTACGGTTCCACCAGCAACTCGGGCATTTTTACCGGACGCGGAACGACCGTCTGCGCCCGGGCCCGCCCGGCGATTCCAGGGCCGACCGCCAGCAGCGCCAGCAGGGAGCGTAATGCGTATTTGGGTACAGGTCGCATGAGTTCTTTTCTATAATATTGGAAAAATCGCCCGGAGGCTTTACCAGAATTGTCGCGAGTTTCGGGCCTGCGTTCGGCACCGGCTAGAATAATTTTCAAAGACCGTCCTCTGAAAATTATTTTCACAGGAAAAGCCTCTCCGAAACGTTTTTCCCTTTCAACGAAAGAGAACGAGCGTTCGGGGTCGATTCAGGGCGCATCCGCTTACGCGGACCGGGCTCTCCGGCCGGAGGGCCGGCCGTCGATCCCTTGCGCATTTACCAGGCTCCCCCGGAGCCTGGTTCGGGTTTAAACTCTTCGCTTACGCTCAGAGTTTAGGGGGACCGCAACCCCCCGGCGAGGGGGAGTATGAATTAAGGCATTTGCTCTCTATGGATCGCAAATGCGGGAAAAAACTCCTCGCTTGCGCTCAAAGTTTAGGGGGACCACGCTGGTCCCCCTCATGGACACTAAAAAGCCGGCTCGAGCGAGGGCACCGCCGCGATCAATTTACGCGTATATTCATGCGCTGGCGAACCGATAACCTGTTCGGCCGGACCGACTTCCACGATGCGGCCGCCGTCCATGACCGCGATTTCGTGAGAAATATGCTGGACAACCGCCAGATCATGCGAGATAAAAAGATACGAGAGGCCCAGCGATTCCTGTAAATCGATCAATAGATTGATGATCTGCGCCTGGATGGAAACGTCCAGCGCGCTCACGCATTCGTCACAGACGATGAACTCGGGCTCCAGAATCAGTGCCCGCGCGATGCTGATCCGCTGGCGCTGCCCGCCGCTGAATTCGTGCGGATACCGGTCCAGTGACGAGCGGGCGAGTCCCACTCTGTCCAGGGCCTCCAGACAGGCGTCCCGCCGCTCCGCCGCTGATCGGGTGCGAAAATGAGTACGATAACCTTCGCCAAGAATTTCTTCCACCCGCATCCGCGGATTGAGCGAGGAAAACGGGTCCTGGAATACGATCTGCAGTTTCTTTCTAAGCGGGCGAAACCTGGTTTCATCCAGGGTATGCAGAGCGATTGGTTCGGCCCCCGTCTCCGGCGGGTTATAAAAAATTTCTCCCGATTGCGCGGGAACCAGGCCGAGCAGGGCGCGTCCGAACGTGGTCTTGCCGCAGCCGGATTCACCCACCAGGCCGAGAGTTTTGCCACGCGGAATGCGCGCGTCCACGTTGCGGAGCACCTGGCTGTACGTGCGGACCCGGGCAAAAAGGCCGCCGCGCACGGGATACCCGACGGAAAGGTTGCGTACGGAAATTAAGTCAGTACTCATACGGGGTAGAGTCCGAACGGAACGCGGAAAGAGTCTCCGCTAAGAGGCGCTCCGCCCCCTTGTTTGCAAGAAGTTTTTATTTACACCCGGCCCAAATTTCCCACTGTTTGCACAGGTACAACCATGAACCGACCGCTCACCTGGATTGTTCTATTTTTCGTGTTGATTGTTCCGATCGCCGCCCGGAACCCCGCCCCTGCCGTCCGGCAGGATCTTTCCGCGGGTGAATTTTTTATCAAAATGGAATTTACCCCTGAGGACGCGGACGGATTCCCCGTCGATCCGCCGGAGGTGCGGAAAACCACGGTGTTGCCGATCTTCCCCAATCGGATGTTCGCCGCCCGGGTGGAAAACCGCATCCGGGAATATACGATCATGACCCGCTTCCAGGCCGGGCAGCCGCTCCGGGAGATAATACGCCCGGCCCTGAAAATCAAAGGAATTGGCGAAAACTGGGCCGTGTACCTCAACGGCCACCCGCTCCGGGAGGAGATCCACCGGGACGAACGCGGCGACATCACCCGTTACAGCCACGTGCGCAATCTCATCCTGCCCCTGCCGCCCGGAACCCTGCGCGAGGAAAACGTACTGGTCTTCCGCGTCATGGGTCACGCGCCGGCCTCGTTCATCTCGGATAATTTTTTACTGGGCCTGACGTTTTCGCGCGATTACGCCGTGGGCGACGAATGGGTGTTCATCGAGGAAAATGACCAGACCCTGCAGTTGATCCTGTACGGGGTGTACATTTTTTTCGGCCTGTATCATCTGCTGTTTTACGTACGCCGGCGCCAGTCCGCTTACAATTTGTTTTTCGGGCTGTTTTCCATCGTGCTGGCCGTGTACTTTCTCGCCTTTTCGAACCGTGCCTTCGATCTCATCCAGGATTTCCATACGCAAATTTTCACGGCGTACGTAACACAACCCCTGGCGCTCGCGCTGTTCCTGGGATTTCTGTACACATATTTTTATCCGGACCGGCCCTTTTCACGGTTTTTGCAGATCGCCCTGGTCGCGAACGGGCTCGTAATCTTCGCGATCCTCGTCGTCCCGTATCGATTTTATCAAACGTGTCTGCTGGGCTGGTACATTCTGGCCGCGCCGCAACTCGCGTACGTATTTATTTTCATGGGCCAGGCGATCCACCGGCGCCTGCCCGACGCGCGTAAAATGGCGCTCGGCCTTTCCTCCGGGATCATCTTCGTCATCTGGGACATCCTGGATACCGTGTTCTTCAACACGCAGATTCGCCTGGTGCAGTACGGCCATCTGCTCATCATCCTCTCCCTGGTGACGATTCTCGCGAACCGATTCCTGGCGGTGCACATCCGTAGCGAAATGTTGAACGAGGAACTGGTGGCCGAACGCAACGCGTTCGCGCGCTTCGTGCCGGCCGAGTTTCTGGAACACCTCAACCACAAGGCGATCCAGGACATTCGCCTGGGCGATTTCACGCGACGCAACATGACCATCCTGGTATCCGACATCCGTAATTTTACGGCGATCTCGGAGAAAATGAGTCCCGAAAAAAACTTCGAATTCCTGAACGATTACCTGGGTCGGATCGGGCCGCTGGTTCGCGCCCACAACGGTTTCATCGATAAATACATCGGCGACGCGATCATGGCCCTGTTCCCGAACAGCGCCGACGACGCCATCCTGGCCGCGATCGAAATTCGCCAGGAACTGGAGCTGTACAATTCCGAGCGAATCGGCTCCGGAATGCCCCTGCTCGACATCGGCATCGGCATCCACACCGGCAATCTGATTCTGGGCACCATCGGCGAAGAGGAGCGGATGGAAGGAACGGTGATCTCGGACGCGGTCAACCAGGCATTTCGCCTGGAATCGCTGACCAAGACCCTGGGCGCCGCGGCCATCCTATCCACGCACACCCTCCACGGTCTGGAGGATCCCACCCGGTACGAAGTGCGCTTTCTGGGCAAGGTCCATGTGAAAGGCAAAAACGATAAGGTTTCCATCTACGAGTTACTCGACGGCCTGCCGCCCGACCGCAAGGAACGTCGCCTCGCCTCGCGCAGTGAATTCGAACACGCTTTGTTTCTGTACTACAACGAGGAATTCCGCAAGGCCGGGGAGATCCTGCGCGACCTCGAAGAAAAATTTCCCGAAGACCAGGCGATCAAAACCTTTCGCATCGGCTGCGAAACCGGGGTGGACCTATAAGAACTCGCGCGCGTCGCCGGGCTTTTTCCTTGCCAAAAATCGGGCGGGGCATGATTCCCCCTCCATGAACCACTGGAAACGTCCGACGCACACACCGCAATGCCGGGAGACGCCATCCCTGACGCTTCGGCAGGGCGGGGCTCGATTTTTTGCGACCGGCCTGTTGGGCTTCGCGCTGGCGTTCCTGTTCACCTGCACGGAGCGAAAGGAAGCCACCCCGGAAATTCGCACCGCGCACGGACCGTTTACGATCCGTTTTCAGGGATCGATCAAGGACATCCCCGAATCGTTCCAGAAACGACCGTTTCGCCTGCGCTTCCGGGTGTACGAATGTTTGCGTCCGAATGCGGGCGCCGAAGCGCAGGGCGATGCCGCGAACAAACCGGCGCAAACCGCTCCGCGCAGCGCGGCACCGAAACCCGCGGCTGCGTCCGCAACGGAGACTCCGGAAATGGACCCGGCCGTGCTGGCCTCGTGTGAAAATAAGTATTACGAAACAACGGACACCTTCGAATTCGGGAAATATTACAAAGAATTGCGGGTCAGCCCTGCCTGGACGCACGCTTTCGTGGAATTGCTGGATACGGACGAGATCGACGGGCGTTACTCCCCGGGCCACAATCCCTTCTGGTTCGCTTACACCAACAGCCTTCTCCAGGCGCCGCCCGAAAAAACGACGAAACGAAAATCGGAGGATCCCTTCGATCAAAGTAATTTATTTTTCAGACGCAAGATCGTACCCACGGATACGACGGCGGATCTAAAACACGACTTTACGTTTGTATCGCAGGAGAATCCCATTCCCGACCGGAAACAGCGCGAACTGGCCGAACGATTCGCCCCGATCATCATCCATGCGGCGGGCAAAAAATTTCCCCCCACGAACCTGGAACAGTACCACGGCAAAACCACCCTGGACAGGGTGCCACGTTCGCTCCGAAAAAACAGCCTTCCGGAAAACCACGCGGAAGATGCCGAAGAACCGTACCTGGCCCTGCCCGATCTGGAACGCGGCGAAGGCGATACCCATCTGTATTACCACGTGCGTTACACGGCCACCACCGTCTCCGGCACCCAACCTGAGGCTCTGCCCTTCTGGCGCGACAATCGCAATTATCGTTACGAAAAAGGCGACGGCAGCATGGTGATTTCCTACTGGATCTGGTACGACATGAACGAAGGCCCTTCGTCCATGGGCAATCTGCACCAGGGCGACCTGGAAAGTTACGCGCTGCTGGTGGACGCCGCCGGCAAACCGCTCCGCTTCATGGTTACGGGACACGACCACATCATGCTCGATACGTCCTGGAACAATATCAACTCCCTGAGCGACCATCCGATCATTTTCATCGCGCACGGACGCGAATCAGACGGGGGCAATCCAACTTCGCCGTACGGGGGCTTTGAAGTCGGTCTCTGGGCCGGGAACGATCTGTTTCAGTCCCTGGCCGATCCGAAAGATATCTTCCCGGATCCCTCGGGCGCGGTCGCGGTAACTCTGCCGGCTGACCTCAAGGCCGAAGACGTGAAATCGGTGCGATTCGGACCGGGCGAGCACATCGACGCCGCGAAAACGAAAACCGTCGACCTGTCCGGTAAAATTCGCGCGAACATCAAAAAACTTGTTTCATGGGAAGAGCCCGGCTGGGTCAATCAGAAGGCCGATCAAGACCCGGACGGTCAGCACGATGTGGACCCGGCCATCGCCTGGTTTCTGACCTTCCAGGGGCGAATCGGCAAACAGCCGCGGACGAAAGTCGATTACATCCGCCTGCGCCAGATCGGTTCATCGCCACGTAACGCGCCGTTCAAGACGAACATAGAACAACATTACACATTCGAACACCCGCGCATGGACCGCCATCACACGGCCCACCACGGCGATTACGGGCCTCGTTTTTTGGGAGACGCGAAAACACCACAATTTTGATTCCGCGCGAATTAAATCGGATCAGCGCACCTGAACGATCGCGCGGTAAATTTCGCGCGACCCTTCGAACAGGGACACGTCAAACCGTCCGCGCCGTCCCGGACCCTCGGCCGCGAAGAGCAACTCGCGCGCCGCGGGGTGATAGTACGGCGGTGTGGAAACCCGTAGAGTCGCCGTAAAAGCGGCGGTCCCGTCCGTTTCGTGCCACACGAGGCGCAGGGCGCGGTCCTGAAAAAGCCCGTACGGTCCGACACAAAAATCCCCCGCCGGTCGAAAACCGACCAGCAACGCGTGTCGTTTCCGGGTTACGTCGGCGAAACGCCATTCGCCCCGCAGCTCGACCGGACAGGAAGCAACCGGTCGCACGGGTGGGCGCAAAAGATCCGAACGATCAAGGATTTCGTCACCGCGTACATAAAATAAACGGGCCGTACGCAGGTCCGCGGGAAAGAGGGCCCGGAGTTCATCCGCGCGCCAATCCGCCGACCCGCTCAGAAAATCAAGATACGCGGCCCGCAACCAGTGGTAAGGATCGACCCGTACACCTGTGATCCCACCCACGAGAATCCGACTCGCCCCGATCGAATAGAACAGGGCGGCCGCTTCCGTGCGGTCCGGACCCGGCGCGTCGGATAAGATCCAGAGCGGCCGTGACCTGGCATCGCCATTTATTTCGTATACTTTTCGAATTTGATCAAATGCAAAGAAATCGCCGGCCGGCCGAAAACCCGGCAACCAGGCGTCGACCCAGAGCCAGCCCGCGAGGGCGAACGCGAGAGCCACCGCGAAGACCCTGCTCCCGCGCGTGAAAACCGGGCCGCGCCGGACGCGCCGCCTGGCCGCGCAGGCACGAACCAGCAGACCGAGTCCGCGCGCAGCGACCGGCGCGAAAAAAACCTGGAAGAGAATGACGATGCGCGCCGATGCGCGAATCCGATCGAAGCCCGGTACGAATTCGTACAGGAGATTGTAGGGCGCGATCCAGGGGATTTCCACGTTATGAAACACCGGGCGCGGGCCGAAGGCACAAAGCCAGAAAAAAAACGCGGCAAAGACGCAGAGCGTGAAGTCGCCGCGCATCGGCCGCGCGGGGCCGAACCGCCGGCGCAAGCGGAGCACGCCCGGGACAAGAGCCAGAAGCAGCAGGAGATCGGCCGCGACCACCGCGGGCAGGCCCAACCGCGCCTTGAGCGTGGCCACCCAGAATAACACGGCCAGTCCGGACGCCCACAGCACCGCCCGCCTGAATGCGCCTGAATTTTTTTTTCTAAAATACAGGTGTAAAACCGCGGTCCAGAACAGCCAGACGGCGATCGGATGCAGGCGTACGCTTTTTTCATGTCCGCCCCCGTCCGCGGCCCCCGTCGCGCCCGCCAAACGCTCCGGCGCGTACGCGAAATCCTCCAGACGCAGGGCACCGTAAATGGACTCGGTTTTAAGGCGCGTAAGCGCGTACATTCGTCCGTGCTTCAGATAAGGCGACGCACCGGCGGCGATAATCGCGAGGGTCAGAAAGAGCAACACTCCGCCCCCGACCGCCGTACGCCGCGTTATCCGGTGGCGGGCGCGCCAGACATCCCGGCACAGCGGCCAGAGCAGTAAGAACGAAGCCAGGCCGCCGTACAGGAATAAATGCGGCGACACAAGCAGAGTCCAGGCCAGCCCCAGCCACCAGCCGGCCAGTCGCGCGAGCCTGATTTTGTTTTTCGCCAGAACTGTCCGCTGGCAGTACAGAGCGAAAACAGGCGCGAACAGCGGCTGCATCTGGAGGTGGTACAGCATGTCGAAGCGGTACGGTGTGAACGCCGCCAGGAGCCCGGCCGCGAGAGCTTCCCACCGGCCGGCGCCGAAGCCGCGCGCGAGGGCGTAAACGGACCAGGGCAGGAGCAGGAGGCAACCCGCGTGGATGAGGTTGACGATCAGAATCGGGTTTTCGGTAAAGAGACGCAGGAACGCCACGACCGGCAGCCAGCCCGGCATCATATCCGACAGAGTATACGCGCCCCCGTGCGTGAGCCCCGCGAACATTCCGTCCAGATAGGGCATGCCGCCGCCTGCCTGTCGCAGAAATTCGTACGGCCAGAGAAGTTGCCAGGCGGTCAGAGCCCCATCCCCGCCCGCGTCACCGGCGATGCGCGTGGGTAACCCCGCCAGCCAGTCGCGCAAAGCGATGGCCCACAAAATCGCGAACGCCGGAATCGCGATCAACACCGGGGCGGAAGGGCCGCGCGCGGAAAAAAACCTGGTCACCATGATTTAAAAACAGATTTTCCGGTGGCCTGCCGACCCACCGTACTTACAAACAGCCAATGAACATCCTTGCCGATTGCCGCGAAATTCAGCTGGGGTCCGTTCAGAGCGCCAGTGGAACGCTCACGTATCCTGGTGAAAACGCGATTCCGTTCACGATCCGCAGAGTGTTCTGGATTTACGATATGCCATCCGGGGCCGTCCGCGGAGGTCATTCATTTCGCCGGCAGGAGCAGGTGATCGTGGCCCTGAACGGTAGCTTCGAACTGGTGCTGCGCGCGGACGGCGCTCACGAAACCCGGCACATGAACCGACCGGACCGCGGTCTGTACCTGCCGCCCGCGATCTGGCGCGGCATAAAGAATCCCTCCACCGGGGCGATCGCCATGATTTTTTCGTCTCATCCGTTCGATCCCGCTGACACGATTCCTGAACCCTGGTAAAGCCGTCAGGAAAAGTTTTAACTCAATTGTTTCAGAGCTTCCAGGGCCCGGTCCACATGCGCGCGATAATTCGATTCCGTCTCAATCCTGGCGCGCACGATCCCATCTTTATCAATCACGAAAGTGGCGCGCTTCGGGGGCAGAAGTCCGCCAAACCGGGCGAGACCAAATTGTTTGATCAATTTCCCGCCCGGATCGCTCACCAGTTCATACGGGAGATTGTACTCGGCCCGAAACTTTTCGTGACTGGAGTCATCGTCCCGGCTGATCCCGAGCACGGCCGCACCGAGTTTTTTTAATTCATCCGTATTGTCCCGAAAGTAACAGGCCTCCTGGGTGCAGACCGGCGTAAAATCGCCAGGGTAAAAAAAGAGCACCACGTGCTGGCGGCCTTTGAAATCGGAAAGACGTAGCGGCTTCCCCCTGGTCTGGACTTCGAAGTCAGGTACGGGAGATCCGATTTTTATCATAAACGAGTCATGGATCATACGATCCCCTCTGGCAATCGTTTTTTGCTATTCAGGACGAACCGGTCCCCGAAACTATCCCTGCTAACCTTCGAAAACTCCCGGAGAGCGCCTGCCATGTTGGGCAGTTTTTAGCAGGGCGCTGAAAAAGTGCCCTGCAATGCGATACAGGATGTATCGCCAAAACGAGTGTTTCGTGTAACCGCGTGAAACACCCGTTTTGCGAGCATCGGCGAAGTGGTTCGCCGATGCGACGGCTGAAAAAGTCTATGGAGGGACTTTTTCAGCAACCTGTTTAGATGAACTCTTAAGTGGGGAGAGTTACCTGATGACGCATATACTCGGCATATCCTGTTTTTACCACGATTCAGCGGCAGCCCTTGTAACTGACGGAAGGATCGTTGCGGCGGCCCAGGAAGAACGGTTTTCCAGAAAAAAACACGATCCTAATTTTCCCGCCGGCGCCGTGGCCGCCTGTTTGCGCGAAGGTGGAATTACGGCCGCGGATCTGGATTACGTCACGTTTTTTGATAAACCCTTTTTGAAATTCGAACGCCTGCTCGAATCGATCTTGCAATACGCGCCCGCCAGTTTTCCCGTCTGGATCCAGGCCCTGCCCACCTGGCTGGATTATAAATTACTCACCGAAAAAACCATTCGCGAAAAATTGCCGGACCTCCGCAAAGAAACACCATTCATTTTTCCGGAGCACCATGAATCCCACGCGGCCTCGGCGTACTACCCCTCTCCCTTCAAAGAAGCGGCCTTCCTGACGATGGACGGCGTGGGCGAATGGACGACCACCTCCTGGGGCATCGGCAGCGGCATCGACGTTACGATTCAACAGGAAATCAAATTCCCGCATTCGCTCGGCATGCTGTACTCCGCGGTAACGTATTATACGGGGTTCAAAGTCAATTCGGGCGAATACAAGATCATGGGCCTGGCACCGTACGGGGAACCAAAGTACGCGCAAAAAATGTTCGATCATCTGATCGATCTGAAACCGGACGGCTCGTTTTTTCTCAATATGGATTATTTCGATTTCGCGGGCGGTCTGCGCATGACCAATCGCAAATTCGACGAACTCTTCGGCGGGCCGGCGCGCAAACCGGAGTCGCTCGTAACCCAGAAGGAAATGGACCTGGCGCGATCGGTGCAGGTGGTGGTGGAAGAGGCGATCCTGCGCCTCGGTCGCCATATTCACAAAGAAAGCGGCATGGACAATCTCTGTATGGCTGGCGGTGTCGCGCTGAATTGCGTGGCCAACGGGGAGTTGTTACGCAAGGGGCCGTTCAAAGACATCTGGGTACAGCCGGCCGCCAGCGACGCCGGTTCGAGCCTGGGCGCGGCCCTGTTCGTCTGGCACCGCGTGCTCGGGAACGAACGCGTGCCTGAGGTCGCGGCGAAACTTCAGCGCGGATCGTATCTCGGCACGGGGTATTCCAGCGCGCAAATTCGCGAATTCCTTGATTCGAATAAGATTCCGTATAAAGAATACCCGGACACCATCGTCGCCGCCCGCGAAACGGCGCGGATCATCGCGGACGAAAAAGTCGTGGGCTGGTTTTCCGGGCGTATGGAATTCGGCCCGCGCGCGCTCGGTGCGCGCAGTATCATCGGAGATCCGCGCAGTTCCACGATGCAATCGGTGATGAATCTTAAGATCAAATACCGCGAATCGTTTCGTCCGTTCGCGCCCAGTTGCCTGCGCGAAGATGTAAACGAATATTTCGATCACGAAGGCGATTCCGACTACATGCTGATGGTCGCTCCGGTGAAGGAAAAATTGCGGCGCAAAATGACGGCGGAGGAAGATAAATTGTTCGGCATCGAAAAATTAAACGTAACACGATCGACCCTGCCGGCCATCACCCATGTGGACTACTCCGCGCGGATTCAAACTGTTAAACAGGAAAACCACCCGGCGTTTTACGAATTGATCAAAGAGTTCAAGAAGCTGACGGGATACGGAGTCATCATCAACACCTCGTTCAATGTACGCGGGGAGCCAATCGTCGAATCTCCCGGGCAGGCCTACCGTTGTTTTTTACGAACCGGGATGGATTATCTCGTGCTTGAAAACTTCATTCTGGACAAACGGGAGCAACCCGAACTCGAACAGGATACCGACTGGAAACAGGAATTCGAACTGGACTGACCTATGCATCCGACACGCAAATATTTCCTGAAATTGTTCGTTTTTTCGCTGATCCTGGCGCTGGTGTTTTCGGCGTGGAAGATCGCCGTTCCCTGGCAGAAGCCGCTGTGGTTGCTCTGCCTGGTATTTTTCACTTTGATGATCGTGTATCCCGTCGGGCAGCCCCTGCACTGGCTCTGGAAGCGCTATCTCGACCGCACCACCCAGGGCAAACGTTTCTTTCAGGGCGCGGGACTTGTCTTCTTACTCGTGGCTCTGTATCGAATGTATTATATCGCCGTAGGGGGCGATGTACGGGTATTTGAAAAAATCACGCAGGGATTTTTTCCGCCCGGGGATTACGCCCTGTGGGGCGCCGCGGGTCTGGCCCTGTTTGTTTTCGGGTTGATTCGAGTAATGGCGGACGGACTCTTCTCGTTGTGGATGGAACTGGCGTTGTTCATCCAGAAAATCGTATCAAGAATTATTCTGACAATCATCTATCTCCTCACCGTGCTACCGATCAGCCTGGTGGGCCGGCTCTTCGGCAAGGAATTCCTTGCCTTGAAAAAAAATCCGAACGCCACGACCTACTGGGAGAACCGGGAAGCAATCCCTTACCAGGAAAAGCGTTACCGTCGCCATTTTTGACACAACGATTTGGTTTTCACTTCGAACCTCGCCGCTTAATTTCCGCGCGAAAAAACGCGAAGAGAAACCAGAAGAGCAGCGCCGAAAGCGCGAAGGCGAAGATCGCTCCGGGGATCGAACGCGTCAAAAAAAAGTTATACGCCCCGTGCGCGAGCGCCGCGATCGTCAGGCCCGTCAAAATCAGCGAGAACGGCGCGTTCTCATGGAGAACGGCACCCAGCGCGTACGCCCAGAATACGCTGTACGCAGCATGCCCCAGATTCCCCAGAAAAAGCCGCGGCAGAGTATCGGGTAAACCGAAGGCCATCAAATACAGGACGTTTTCCCCGCCCGCGAAACCGAGCGCGGCCACGATGCCGAGTAAAATCCCGCCCGCGGAATTGCGAAAGTCAGGGCGGCGTAGCGCGCCCAGAACCACCGCGAAAAATTTCAGGCCCTCTTCCACGGGACCGACCACCAGGAAGTAGAGAAAAAATTCGTTCAACGTGTTATCGAACAATCCCCGGCTCCCGGGTATCGTCGACTTCTGAATCAGATAGGAGAGGACGCCGGCCACGGGACCGGACGCCAGTCCCAGGAAAAAAACGCGCCAGAGGGTGGCCTGCCGCACACCCCCGCCCATGCGCGCGAAATAAACCACCCAGAAAACCGAAACCGCAAGGTAAAGCAGGGAATACAACAATAAGGAGTTCAATGAGGGTACGCCCGGGACCGCGACCGTGACGATCCGGAAACAAAAACGCCGGGACCACCGGCCCCGGCGATTTCAAAATCGTAAAAACGAAAATTACTGAACCCAGGCCGGACGGGCCAGGTGTTTGTTACTGGCGACCATTTGCGCGTACTCGGTGGGGTTCATGGAAAGCCCGAACTGCACGGCGTCATTACGCACAATCTGCACGTGGGTCCGTTCGCCGGTGGTGCGCAGATTCATCCGATACACCGCCAGTTCTCCTTTTTCGTAGGCGAACATCGTTTCCGGCCGGTCTTTTTTCAGGAAAACATCTTTCAGGAGTTTATCGTTTTTGTACGCCTGAATTCGCAGTTCCTCACCGAACTTGCGATAGGTAAAGACGACTTTTTCGTTCCCTTTCTGAACGGTTTTGACGTGCTCCCCGTTCTCATCGTATTCGTTCAGACCGATGGGATTGTAACCGGCCCAGAATTCGATGGAGTTAAAAATGATCACGTCAGCCAGGATCGTCAGGGCGTACAGAAACGACACCACCAGGAAGACGATCCAGCGAATCCACTTATTGCCGATGCTGCTGACAAAACCGTCGAATTTTTTTGTAAGCCGGAATCCGCCGTAACACCCGGCGAGTCCGATCTGGAGACTGAATAGAATCAGGATTGAGGCCGTAAATTTTTTTAGCATGCACTTCCCTCTCACTGCGAAATTTTCGGAAATTGAGTTGTTGCCGAACCGCATTGCCGCCACGATTGTGACTTGCGCTTCGCAACGACACTTGAAATATTAGACCGGTTTTTATTGTCAATCTCTCCGGGTGTTCCGGCGTTCCGTTTTTGGGTGATTTGTATGAAAAAAAAATCATGGTGCGCTGCCCTGCTCATTCTGACAGGGGTCTGGCCCGCGGGCGCGAAAGCACAGGCCGTCGAGGACACGGCTGACGTATTCGGAAAAGAAGCGCGGACCGCGGCTCTGGCGAAATTCACGGCGTTAAAAGAACGCACCGGTGTCGAACTGTTTCTGGAGACGGTCCGAACGACGGGTGAAAATCCCCCGGGCCGGTACGCTCTGGAACGAGCCCGGGAAAAAGCCGTATTTGGGGCGTACATTTTAATTGTCCCGGAGGAGCGCAAAATCGAAATCAAAGTGGCCGGGGGTTTGAAAAATGTGCTGACTCCCGAACTGGTGGAAACGTACCGGGAAATCCTGGTCAAAGCGTTTAAGGAACGCGAATTTGATGAAGGCCTGCTTGATCTGGCCGAACAGGTGGACGCCGATCTCAAAGACACGCGGGTGGAGCGCCCGGCTCCTCCGGTGGCCCCACCCGCCACGGGAATCACGCCTCCCGGCCGGACGATGATCCTCGCGCTGGCCTTACTGTTCGTCTCTCTGGTCATGATTGTGCGGGTTGTTCTCCCCCTCGTAAGTGCCCTGAAACCCGGACCAGGCCGGCGCTGAACCGGGCTCCTGATTCCGGACCGGCACGGCCTGGCGGCTGGCCTTGCTTCGAATCAAATTCCCGGCCGTTCCGCTTCCGGGCCCACGCACCTTTTTTGATTGGAAATCTCGGGGCCGGATTTTTTGCTGTATCCGTGCCCTCCGGATCCGTTTCCAGAGATCGAAACAAACCCGGGGAAGGAGCCCCGGTCGACTCCCCCGAATTCCTTGAGCGTCTGAAAACCTACGATTCAGAAGCTTACCGGGAATTGTTCGAAACCCTGCACGATCGCATTTATAATCTCGCCTATCGCCTGACCAGGAATGCGGAGGAAGCGGAAGAGGTTTTACAGGAAGCCTTCCTGTCCGTGTTCGATAAAATTCATACCTTCCAGGGCAAGTCGCGTCTGACGACCTGGATCTACGCGATCGCCTCCAACGCCGCTCTCAGCCGGCTTCGAAAAAAAGATTCGCAGGCCGTAACCTTTAACGAGGAAGGTCCTCTAAATATTGATGGCAGTTTACTGCGCAATCCGACGGTCCTTTTTGACGTCGAAAAAAAAGACCCCCTGATCGTGCAGGAACTCCAGGAGCGTCTGGAAAAGGCGATTGATGAATTACCGGATGGGTATCGTGAGATATTTATCATGAAAGAAATCGAAAAAATGCCCATCAAGGACATCGCCCCGGTTTTTAACATCAATCCCGGCGCGGTAAAAACCCGGTTGCACCGCGCCAGACTGCTGTTGCGCGCGAAACTGAGCGATTACTGGCAGGAAAACCAGGAATAGCAGGCCGCTCATGCTGGAAGAAACCGGGGAAAAACACTGCGAGAAAATCACCGTGGACTGCTCGCGTTACATCGAACTGATCACCGACTATCTGGAGAACGATCTGTCGGCTGAGGAAAAGTCGCTCTGGGAAAAACACTTCAGCGATTGCCCGGAGTGTAAAAATTTTTTTGAAAGTTTTAAGAGCAGTCTGGAGGCCGTCGAATTTCTGGCCGCGAACTGCTGCCCGCGTCACGTCAAACAACGCCTGGAAGGAATCCTGGTGGACACCGCCCGTACACGGGCCGGCCAGGCACCGCCCGCCGGCTGAGGACGTTTGGTCCATGACGGAAGGCGGTGCGGAGTCCCGCGCTCTTACTGTAAAAGTTTGTTCAGTGCGTTCTGGCGATCTTTTTCAATCTGTTCCATCTGTTCTTTGTTTTTGGCCAGAATCGAGTCGTATTGTTTTTTCACTTCGGGTGACATGAACTTATTCTGTTTTTCGAGGATGTAATCCAGGATTTCCAGACGGTCCTTGACGCCCTTCGTTTCAAGATCATAGTGCTGATTGATTTCTTCCTGGTTCGCCCGGCCCTCCTGGACTTTCATCCGCAGTTGAAACTCACCCTGGTTATCTTCCAGGCGTTTTTGTTTTTCCTCCGGCGATTCGCGGTGGGGGATCACGTCGTTGCCCGGGAAACGTTTGCGTAATTCCTCGAACCGTTCCATCAACTTATCCGGATAGGGCAGGCCCGTCTGCGGATTGACCGGATTGTGCGGGTGCGCCGGCTCCAGGATTTCGGGACTGCCGTCATCGGTAACTTTTTCGAGTTTTTCCTCGTTCTCCGGCCGGTGTTGCTTAAAAAACTGGGAATCGAAGATGGAATCCCCTTCCTGTCCGGCCCCGCCCATCCCGGGGAGCGGGAACGGCAGGCCTTCCATATCGCCCGCCTGGCCCCCCGGGCCGGGCGGCGGCAGGGCCGCGCTCAGGTCGTCCGAGGACCTGGTTCCCCCGCTCAGAAGCAGGAAAACGCCCAGAAGGCCGCTGAGGACGAAGTAAATGATGTAGACGTTCCGATTGCTTTTCATAATGCTGTTTCCGAAGTTTTAAGATTTCCATTCAAAGGCAACAGAATTTCCCGGCTGCGGGCAACGAAAAAAAGGCCGGGACCCGGCCGGGGGACCGCGGCCGGACCCGAAAATAAAACCGGAGCGTTCCCTGGCCGCGGCGCCACCCCTGTCATGAAAAATACGGTTCTGACGTACTGCCTGGTCCTGTTCGCCCTGACGGCCTGTGGGATAAACACGGACGACCCGGTGTATCCAATCTTTGCCAACTCCACGTATAACGTCGTCGGCGCGCCCGCGATCGAGTCGCTCAAGGCGGTGGAATCGTATACGCCTTCCAATGACCCGAATTTCGTCCCCCAGGACGCGACCGACTACCGCATTCAGTTCGATCTTACCTATTTCGTGACCAACCGGGACGAAGGTTTTCTCGGTTACAATCTTTACATCTCGTCCGCGTCGACGGCGGCGGAGGCCACGGTGGCCGGCCTGGCCACGGAACCGTACCTCCCGGATGGAGTGGAACCGAGCTTCCAGCACGTTGGCGACGAAGCCGACGCGCACACGGATTCACGGGTCACCCGGCGGGTCCTGGGCCAGTCCACGCCGCCGGGCGGTGAGGTCGCGTTCGATATCTGTAATCTGTACTTTTTTCGACTCACCGCGCTCACCCGCAGCGGGGTCGAATCGAACCCCAGCCCTGAAAAATCAGCCTGCGCCGCGGTGGACACGGCCCAGTGCCCGGTCGGAAGTATCTGCAACCCCTGACGGGTCTCCGGCCCGCTCGCCCCCAAACCGCCTCATGGAAACGCCGGAACCGATCCTGTACATCGTTGGCACGCCCATCGGGAATCTGGAAGACATAACTCTGCGCGCTCTGCGCATCCTCGGCGAGGTCGATCTCATTGTCAGCGAGGACACGCGCAAAACAGGAATCTTATTAAAACGACACGGCATAACGACCGCTCAGAAATCCTACCGGGTGCACCGCCTGACGGAGGATACGCAGTACGTGCTCGGGCGGTTGCGGTCCGGCCAGAAAATCGCCGTTTGCACGGACGCGGGCACGCCGGGGGTTTCGGATCCAGGGACATTCCTCGTGCGCCAGGTCCGCGCGGAACTGCCCGCGGTGGCGATTATCCCGATTCCCGGGCCGTCCGCCCTCACGGCGGCCCTCTCCGTCTGCGGCTGGCAGACCAATCCAGCCCTGTACCTGGGCTTCCTGAGCCCAAAATCCGGCCGCAGGCAGAGGTCGCTGCGGCGCTGCCTGGCCTTTGAAGGCGTGATTGTCCTGTTCGAGTCGGTGCACCGGGTCGAGAAATTAATCGAGGAAATCCGCGCGATTTTTCCGCGGCGGGATATTTTCATTGCGAGGGAAATGTCGAAACTGTACGAGGAGTTCACGCTACTGCCGGCCGGCGGGGCCCTCAGCGGCGCGCTGCCCAATCGCAAAGGCGAATTTACGATCATCATAGGACCCGATCTATGAGCGCGCGGGGTGACCGATAGTTCTGAGTTATTAATGAAAAAGTGTTCATGCTTTTCCCGGGGCTGACCGATATTGTAGCAGGAGAGACGGTAATGGTAATAGATAAAATTGGTGGCATCGGGCCGAATTACGGTCCTAACAAGAAGTCCGAACCGGTCGGTCCAAAAGCCGAAACGGTCATCGGGAAGGACAATGTGACCATCTCGGCCGAAGCCGCCCAGGCCGCCGATGTGGCCAGAGTCGCCCGGGCCGCCGGATCGTCCCAGGATCCAACCCGCGCCGAAAAGCTGCGGGAAGTGAAAGAAAAACTGGAACGCGGTGATTACGACAATCTGACGGACGAACAGTACAACCAGATCGCCGATAAAATCGGTCAGACCTTCTTCGGCTGATTCTGGCTGAAAAAACCGCCGGTTTACCGGCAGAAAAAACCCCGGGTGGTCTCTCCCGGGGTTTTTTGCGTTTTAGTCCGGACGCCCGCGGCCCGATGCTCAGGCGCGGTATTTTTCCACTTCAAGAACCAGCGCGTCGCATATTTTGCCGTAGGCCTGGGCCACCGGACCGAGCGGGTCCGCGGCCACGATTGGCACCCCCGATTCGCCCGACTCCATGATATCCTGCTGCAGCGGCACCGATCCGAGATTACGAATGTTGAACTTGCGCGCGAAAGCCTCGGCCCCGTTTTTCGAAAAAATATGCGAGGTTTTGCCGCAGTGCGGACAGATAAACTCGGACATGTTTTCGATCACGCCGACCACCGGAATTTTCACCTGGCGAAACATGCCCACCGCGCGCGTGGCGTCGTTCAGAGCCACGTTCTGCGGCGTCGTCACGATGACGGCCCCGTCCACGTCGATGAGCTGACCCAGCGAAAGCTGGACGTCCCCCGTGCCGGGCGGCAGATCGATGATCAGGTAATCGAGATCGTCCCACATAACTTCGAATAAAAACTGTTCGATGGCCTTGCCCAGCATGGGCCCGCGCCAGACAACCGGCTGGTCCGGGGCCAGCAGAAAGCTGAAGGAAATGACTTTAATGCCGTGGACCACGAGCGGATTGATTCGTTTTTCCCCGTCTCCGGAGAGCGGCATTTTGCCTTCCAGGCCCACCAGCTTGCCCACGGAAGGCCCGTAGATATCCGCGTCGAGCAGGCCGACCTTCTGGCCCTTCTGCGCGAGCGTCACGGCCAGGTTCACGGCCACCGTGGACTTGCCCACCCCGCCTTTGCCCGATCCGATCGCGATCACGGTCCGCACACCGCGCGGTTTATTGCCTTCCTCTTGTGGAAGGAGCGATTCATCCAGATCGAACCTGATTTTCAGACCGGGGATGTCCGCCTTGAGCAGGCTCCGGACCTGGGCCTCCAGCGCGATCTGAACCTTGCGGTCCTGGTCGGGGGTTTTCAGTTTCAGTCGAACTTTATCCCCATCCTCTTCCAGACCGCCGAACATGCCGAGGTCCATCAGATTGCGTCGATACGTGGGATGCTCCACGCCCTGGAGTTTGACGCGCACGGTTTCTTCCAGCGATTTTAAATCCATACAAATACCCCTGGTGCCAGCCTGGGCCTGCCGTCCACCCGCTTTTTACGCGCCGCGCCTCAAAGGGCAGGCGGCCCGGGGCGATAATAAAAATGATGCAAACGTACTCCGCCTTCACCCGATCCGTAACAATTATCTGTCTGGTTCTTGGAGTCATTTCACTGTTATTTTTTCTGGCGATGCTGGCGTCCGTTATTATGCTGTACGTCCTGAAAGTTCGCGAACCATCCCCGGATGTATCGCCGGCGATGATGGTTCTCGTTACAGTTGCCATGGCAATCGTCGGCATTGCGGGAATTCTGGCCTTTTTCACGCGCAAACGGAAACGCGGGTCCATCCTGGCGGCCATCTTCGGCGGCTTTCTCGCGCTCCAGATGTTCTCCCTGCCTTTTCTGCTGATCGTCGAAAAACCGGGGGTGTTTCCGTTCGGATCCATCATGGGTGTTTTTCTGGGCCTGCTGGGGCTCTGGGTTCTGCTGGTGAGTCTTGATCCAAAAATTCGCGCGGTGCGCCTGGGCGAACAGGGAGAAAATCCCTGATGTTCTGGATCCTGCGTAAATCTTTATCCTGGGCCTTGAGCCTCGCGGCCCTGGTCCTGCTGCTGGTGCTGGTTCTGCCCGGCGATTATCAGCGCGAAGTTTCCATTTTGATTCGCGCGCCGCGTTCGCGGGTCTACGCGAAAGCGCGCCAGCTAAACGAATGGAACATTCTCGCGACGTTTGCCGGCCTGAGCCGTAAACGCCTGGAGATCCCGCCCGAAATCGCCGGGTACGCGAGCGAGGCGGGCGGATTCGCGAACTGGACCGACCGCGGGCTGGACGAAGCGGCAGCCTCCCTCCCGCGCTTTCGAATCACCGAAGCGCGCTATCCCGCGCTGGTGGCCTACCGCATGGACGGCGGCCCCCTGCCCGGCGTCGAACCGCGCATCGTAATCGAGGAAGCCCCATCCGCGGACTGGAAAGCGACCACGCGGGTCACCATCCGCGAACAGTACCAATTTTCCGGCTTCTGGGCCGGTGTCAAAGCCCTCAGCGGCCGGTTCGCCGCGGAAAAACTGCACCGCCGCAACCTGGAACGCCTGCGCGATCTCTGCGAAGCGCCCGAGCCCGCCAGGGACACCGAGACAGGAGTTCGCGTAGAATCTGAATCATCAGCAAAAAGCGAAAATCGTGGCGGGGAACGAGTGCGGGCGAACCTGGACCGGGCCGCGGCACGCATCAGCGGCGTAAAAAACGATGTCAGGCGCGTACGCGAAGACGTACAGCGCGTATTACGGAAGAACTGAGCAGACTTGAGCGCGGCGGGCCGCGCTCCCGGGCCTTACTTTTTCGCGCGTTTTTTCAGAGGCGCGGGTGATTTCAGGCGGCCGCGCGCGATCCAGGAAAACGAAAAGGGCTTGCGCGCGAATACCGCGGGCCCGGAGAAATATCGTCGCTCCAGATCGGCCGGCGAAAGCACTTCCACCAGTTCCCACCCCTGGGCTTTCAGAACTCTTGCCAGGATAGCGGGATTGTGCGCGGTGATCATCGGTTCGCCCCGGCGCGCGGCCGCTTTCATGATCCGCGCGGCGTCCCTGGGCGGGTTCTCGCTGAAAATTTCCACATCGTAATAATCGAACACGATTTCACTATCGACAGGAGCGCTGGCGGCCAGTTCGGCCAGGACCCGGTCAATGGACCCGGGTGTCAGGTACGGCAGGATGCCCAGCCACGCGAACATGGTCTTGCGCTTCGCGGAATAGTCGGATCTGGCCAGCACATCGTGGATGGAATCTACTTCAAAATCACAGGGCAGGAAACGATGGTTCGCGGGAAGGTTCAGACCGGCTTCGCGAATTTTTTCTTTTTTCAATTGCTGGGTGGCCGGGTGGTCCACTTCATACACTATTAAATTCGAAAGATCGCTTCGCCGAAAGACAAACGAATCGAGGCCCGCTCCCAGCAGAACCAATTGTTTGAGGGACTCGTCCATCATTGCCTGGACTCGATCTTCCGTGTACTGCGAGCGGCCGAGCACAGTACAGACGATACCGTGGGCCATGGAAGGACGCAGAACCCGGAATAACAAAAAGCGCAGCAGGGGATTTTTGACGAGCAGGCGCCAGCCCGGGGTGAGAAACCGGATGGCGTAGGGATCCGGAAGAACATGCCGGTCACCGGAGATAAACGCGAGGGCCCGGGTGGCGGCCACCACGACCGCCGTTCTGCTGAATTGATTTGCGCGCATGTGCTGGAATGTTTTACGGTGCGTTCACCGCAAGAACGATTTTGATTACGCCCGGAGTTTTTTTCGCGGTTCGCAGGCGAATTTTTCAGAAAGTCGTATCGATGCGAGTCCCCGCCGGGCTCTGCCGCGGGCGCCCACCCTCAAGACAGAGGACCCTCCAGTTCCATTTTGATCGCCCTGATCAATTCTTGCATGGTCTCTTCTCTGTGCAGGTTGCGGCTGTAGAGAATTTGTAACTGGAGGCGATTGTCGAAAATGGCTCCGTACACGTAGATCAAATACTTCGGTCGGTTGCCACCGGCGTAGTTCGGGCCGGGGTTTTCGCGCGCGGGAGAAAAAGGCATGGCCGCCGACCGAATTTGTTCGAATACGGCCCCGTGATAAATCACTTTGACCTGGGGCGCCGGAAAGTTTCGCAGTGACTCCTGGATGGCGGCGTCGCGTGTACAAAAACGCAGCAGTCCGAAACTCGCGCCCCCGTGCGGAACCCGGGCAAGGTCCGCGTGAATCATAGCTTCCGTTCGGGCGGGATCACTTTCCAGTCCCCCGCGCAGGAGCAAAGGAAACATTACATTACACCAGCCGTGGGTCCGGGATGCGTCGATGCCCTCGACACTTCGACCGTGGGTCTCCAGCTCGATCCGCAACTCGCCCGCGCCGGTCCGGCGCGCGAAGCCGCGCACCACGGCCGTAAGCAATCGCGTCTGCGCGTCCGAGAGGTCGTTCGATTCCGCTTCCAGGAACCGAACGGTGCGAGACTCGTCCAGGCTGTCCGCTACCGTGACCAGCGACCCGTCGATCAATTCACCGCCGGGAAAGTCCACCGGCAGAGGGGGCGGCCTGCTGGCCTTTTCCGATTCCCAGAATTTCACATCCGCTTTTATTTTTTCTGATTGCGCGAATTCATCCATGATCCGGCAGAATTCGGGGTACGGCAGGCCCCGCACGGAGTCCAGCGGCCTGCGCTCCAGGAGGGCCAGGTATTCCGCGCGCAGTTCACCCAGGAACAGAGCGAAACCGAATCCATCGGTGATCAAATGGTGCATGACCACGAACAGACGGCCGGGGAGCCCCGCTCCGGCGTTCATGAAGGCGACGCGAAACAGAGGACCGTCGAAAATGTTCAGCCCGGTCTGCAGCCGGAAACACTCCGCCTCCACCGCCCGTGAAAAATTTTCCGCGCCCGAGAGGTCCAGTTCCTCGAACACATCGGCGACAGCTCCGGGCGGATGAAACACCTGCTGCCGATCGGTTCCGTTCTGTTCTATCGTTAACGAATACGCCGGGTGACGCTCGCGAATGCGCTCGATGGCCCGGCCCATAAGGCTCGCTTCAAACGGAAGCGGCGTTTCGAGCAAACAGGATAAATTCCAGTGATGCGGTTCCACCAGGCCATGATCAAAAAACCAGGCCTGCGCGGGAGTCAGGGGGATGGCTGCGGTTGACGCGTCCGGATCGCCGCTGGAGGCTGCGGCCTGACGGGCTTCCAGGCGTTCCGCGATCAGGGTCGTCCAGGCCCGGATCGTTCCCCCGCGAATAAACTCGGCGGCGTTGAGCGGAACTCCGACAAGGTCCTCAATTTGATTTTTGATTTCCACCGCCATGAGCGAATCCAGCCCGGCCGTTCGCAACGAACGATCCCCGGCCAGCGAATCGGCGTTCACCGCCAGCACCCGCGCCGTTTGCTGGCGCACGAGTCGCTCCAGAACGGCGGCCCGTTCCGCGGGCGGCAGCGCGAGCACCGCTTCGCGTGAATACTCTTTTTGATGTGTCTTCGCGAATTCAGTTTCCTCACCCGATTCCGGATCCGGTTGATCCTCGAACCAGAATTCCCGGGAACGAAAGGGATACGGGGGCAGATCCGGCGGCACGACCGGAGCGGGAAAGAGTGGCTCGAAACGTACCGGGAACCCGTGGACAAAAAAATTGCCGGCGGTTTCAAGAAAGGAAGCCACCGCCTCGCCCTCCCGGCGCATGCCGCGAAAAATGAGACCCGGGGTCTGGCGGCGTTCGAGACAATTACGAATGGCCGGCGAAAAAACCGGGTGCGGACCGATTTCCAGAAAATTCGCGAACCCCGCGTCCAGGGCGCTCTCCACGGCGTTCAGAAAAAGCACGGGTTCGCGTAAATTGCGAATCCAGTGCTCGCCGGCGAAATCGGGTTCTTCGCCGTTCAGAGCCCGCCCGGCGACCGTCGAAAAAAAAGGGAGCTGGCTCTTCCGGGGTCGAATGCCCCGGATCGATTGGCGTAAGGGTTCCAGAATCGGATCCATAACCGGGCTGTGCCCGGCCACCCGGATCGCCTCAACTTCGCGAAAAAATACCCCGTCCTGCGCGATTTTCGCGCCCAGCTCCCTGAGAATCGTCCGGTCGCCTGAAAGCACGACGGACGTATGCCCGTTGACCGCGGCGATGGAGACTTTTCCGGTAAACGGTTCGAGCAATCCTTCGGCGCGGGCCCGGGAAACTTCGGCGATCGCCATGGTGCCGTTGCCGACCACCTGGCCGATCAATCGGCCGCGGTGCGCGATCACCCGGCAGGCGTCCTCCAGTGACAGAATGCCGGCCACGTGGGCCGCGGCGATTTCCCCGGTACTGTGGCCGGTCACCGCCGCCGGCGCGATGCCCATCGATTTCCAGACCCGTACCAGCGCGATCTGCAGCGCGAACAGGGCGGGAAACAGGTACGCCGGCTCACTCAGCCGGGAGCGGTCCCGCTCTTGAAATATTTCGCTCATTAAATCAATTTCAGTAAAATTACGAAAATGACCGGCGCATTCCTCCAGTGTGGCCCCGAACGCAGGGGCCAGCGTCAGGAGGCGCCGGTCCAGCGGCCACCAGACCGGGCCCTGTCCGGGAAAGACGAACACGGGGTTCTGCGGCAGTTCCTGCGCGCGGCCGGCGAGCGCGGCCGGGCCGTTCACTCCAGCGGCGAGTCTGGCCGCCAGATCGGCCCCGGTTGCGCTGACGACCGCGAATCGAAATTCAAGGGGAGTGCGCCGTAAACAGACTGTCTGGCACAGGTCCGCGTGCGGAAGTTCGGCCGCACGGGGCACGAACGATTCGATTCTGGTGTCGAGCGTGCGCGGGTCCGCGGCCGACAACACGAACAATCGCGCGATCGGCTCAGCGGGCGCTAACTCCGTGAGAACCGGCGGTTCCTCGATCACCACATGCGCGTTCGTCCCGCCGAAACCGAAGGCGCTGACACCGGCGATGCGCGGCCCTTTCTGTTCGGGCCATGCTTCGCAGGCAGTCACCACCCGCAGGCCCAGCTCGTCGAATGGAATCAGTCGATTGGGACGATCGAAGTGTAAACCGGGAACGACACGGCCGTTGCGCAACATGAGCACTGTTTTTAACATGCCCGCCGCGCCGGCCGCCGCTTCCAGGTGACCGAGGTTGGACTTGACCGACCCGAGCAAACAGGAGCGACCCTGTTCGCGGCCCTGCGCGAGCACCGCACCGAGGGCCCTGGCTTCCACGGGATCGCCAAGGCGTGTGCCGGTGCCGTGGGCCTCGATATAAGACACGTCGGCGGGTTTGATTCCCGCGTTACTGTACGCGCGGCGCAACACGGCTTCCTGCGCTTTTTCGCTGGGAGCGGTCAGACCAAAGCTGCGACCATCCTGGTTCATCGCGCTGCCGGTTACCAGTGCGTGAATCGGATCATGATCCCGGACGGCCGCGGAAAGTAATTTAAGTACGAACAGAGTACAACCTTCCCCGCGCACGATGCCGTCCGCGTCGTCGGCGAAAGCCGCGCAACGGCCGGAAGGGGAAAGCACACCCATCTCCTGGAATCCGCGCATCACCTCCGCCGTCAGCAGGAATCGGATTCCCTGATATTCATAGAGCCCCTGTG
>CAZVZS010000001.1:116652-141867 GCA_964631535.1 uncultured Leptospiraceae bacterium | reverse complement strand
CCTCCGCCGTCAGCAGGAGGTTGACTCCGCCCGCCAGCGCCAGATTGGATTCACCCGAACGCAACGAACGCACCGCGAGATGCACGGCGACCAGCGAGGACGAACAGGCAGTATCCACCGCGATGCTCGGTCCGCGAAAATCGAAGGTATACGAAATGCGATTCGCTGCGATGGATGAAGCCCCGCCCGTGTGCGTGTGGGCGTGAATCGAACCACGGACCAGTTGTAAAAAACCGTACTCGGCGCCGGATATGCCGATGAAAACCCCGGTCTCGCTTCCCGCCAGGCGACGCAAATCCTGCCCCGCGTCTTCGAGCGCGTCCCAGGCGGTTTCCAGGGCGAGCCGTTGCTGGGGGTCCATGAGCGCGGCTTCGCGGGGCGCGATTTGAAACACGGCCGGGTCAAACTGAGCGATTTTGCCCGGCGGTTCCAGCAGGCCGGCGCGCACCCCGGCCAGGAGATCTAAATTCGCATCATCCGAGAATGATTGTCGTTTACGTGAAAAAGATGTAACAGCGCTTTTCCCCTGGCATAAAAATTCCCAGAAGGCGGCGGGGTGATCGATGCCGCCAGGCAGACGACAGCCCATGCCGATTACGGCCACCGGTTCCGGTCGGCCCTCACGGCGATCCAGCTCGATCCGCAATAATATTTTCTGGCGCGGGGGCAGCGCGGCGATCCGATCGGCTAATGAGGGCGAGCGACTCCCGGCCTGGTTTCCCTGGTGATTTCCGGACCCCATCTATTGCTTTGGACGACGGGAGCCGGGAAAAAGCAACGAGAATAATCCTAAATTAAGCGCGTTCAATTCATGATCGCTCCGGACGGTTGCGAAGCATCTCCCTGGCCGCGCTGGCCTCGTCCGCGGGAGCCTGATCCAGTTGCGCGAGAATCCGGACCAGTTCATCGGTTTCGGAAGTTTGCGGAGGAGCCCCGCCGGGCGTCGCGGAGGCGGATTCCGGAACGGCGATATTTAAAACAGCCCGCGCAAGGGCCGCGATGTTCCCGAATTCGAAAGGTAATGTTTCTGAAAGGCTTGCGCCAAGACGCGTTTCGAGATCGCCCATCAACTGAGCCGCGCCCACCGAATCCATACCGATGTCCGCGAAGGGCCGTTCGAAATCGAGGGTTGTCGGATCACAGCGTAAATGCGCGGCGATCCGCTCGCGAATCCAGAAAGAAAGTTCACGCGCATCGGGCTTGCTCGCCTGCGGGGCGCCAGCGGGCGCGGCGGTGGCCGGACCGGCTTCGCCGCGCTGGTTCCACTCCGCGATGATCTGGAGGCCACCGCCGAGATACATTTCGCGACACGCGCCGCGTCTGATTTTTCCGCTGGAGGTTTTGGGCAGCGTGCCCACTCGAATGAGGACGACGGCGGACGGCGCGATATTAAATTGAACATTGAGGAGGGACCGCACCGCGCTCAGGATTTCCCCCGTTTGTTCGACCCGAACGCGTCGATCCACTTCGTGTACGACCGCGAGGCCCTCGCCTTCGGGCAGGTCGAGGGCGAACGCGGCGCCCGCGCCAGGCAGGAGGAATTCGTGCGCGGCCTCCACCGCCTGCTCGATGTCCTGGGGATACAGGTTGACGCCGTGAATGATGATCAAATCTTTCAGGCGACCGGTTACGAATAAATCACCTTCGTAAAAAAATCCGAAATCGCCCGTGCGTAAATAAGTCGCGGAGCCTTCGTCTTCAATGCGGGCGCCGAATATCTCCGCGCTTTCCGCTTCCCGCCGCCAGTAGCCCTCCGTGATCGACGGTCCACGCATCCAGATTTCGCCGACGGTTTGCGGAGCCACGGCTCTGCGCGTGAGGGGATCTACGATCCGGATTTCCATGTCTGGCAGTGCCTGTCCCGAACTGACCAGCCGGCGAGTCTCGCCGGATGAACCGGATCCGGTCGCGGGGGCGGACACGATCTCCCGGGCGCGGTGGGCCTCCAGCTCGCTCCGGTCGAACGTACGAATCACGGGCCAGGATGCGCGCGGCGAACCCGTCGACATGAGGGTCGCTTCGGCCAGGCCGTACGCGGGGAAAAAAGCCTCGCGACGAAAGCCGCAGACCTGGAACGCGTCACTGAAGTGTTCCATGGTGGCGGCGTGGATCGGCTCGGCCGAAACGACGGAGATGCGCACGCTGGACAGATCCAGCTTCCCTTTTTCTTCTTCACTTATTTTATCAGCGCAAAATTTATACGCGAAATTGGGCGCGGCCAGAATCGTCGCCCTGAATTCGGTCACCCCGGCCAGCCAGCGTAGCGGGTTTTGTAAAAAACGATACGGCGGCATCAGAACCGTCAGCCCGCCTACGTACAGTACCTGTAAAAAATTCCCGATCAGGCCCATGTCATGATAAAAGGGCAGCCAGCTGACCATCACGCATTCCGGTCCGTGATCGAACGCGAATTTCATCATGGACTCATTGGCCATCAAATTCGCGTGGGAGACCATGACGCCGCGCGGCAGGGCGGTCGAACCGGACGTGTACTGTAAAAAGGCGACAGCGTCCCGGGGCGGAACATACACGCGCCATTCGTCCGCCGCGGCATTGTCAATTTCGTCCGTCGCGACCCAGCGCAGTTCCCTGGCATCGGGAAATTCTTTCGTGACCGGCTCCAGGCGGCCGAGGATCTGGCGGGTGCAAAGAATGGCGACTGGCCCGGCATCGCGCAGGATGGCCAGAAACCGTTGAAACGTGGCGTGGTTGGTCTGCCCGGGCCGGTTGGGCGGATACGCCGGCACGGGAATGACCCCGGAGTACAGGCAGCCCAGGAAAGCGGAATAAAACCCCGGACCGGGGGGGAAGAGCAAAATGGCCCGGTCACCGGGCTGGAATTCCTTCTGGAGAATCGCCGCTACTTTACGGGCTTCAGAGTCGATCTCACCATACGTAACTGAAACACGGGTGGAATGGTCGTCGGAAAGAAAAATACAGGCGATTCGTTCGGGATGAGACCGCGCCCGCTCACGCAGGAGGTCCGGAAACGATGTCGCGGATTCGGGGATAGGGTGGTTCATACAAACGTCGCGTGAACTGCGATTCTCAACAACCCGCCGCCCGCGGAGGATTGAGTTCGGGCAATTGCGGCTTTTCTACTTCATGTCCATGATGTCGATGCCTTTCCAGTCGGCGGCGACACCGCGGTGCGAAAGCACGAGGCAACGTTTCAAATAGTAATCAGCAGCCATGTCACCGGGGTTGACGGCCAGCACTTGATCCATGGCTTTCGCGGCGCCTTCGAACTCCTGGTGAATGTACAGATCCAGAGCGTGTTCGAATTCGGCCTTGGTCTTGATTTTCAGGTCCCTTACTTCCGGTTCGTCGCCGTCCATGATTTCGTAAATCGCGATCGGCTCTTCTTTGCCTTTGATTTGTACGACGCCGAGGAATCGGAAACTGTACGCCATAACATCGTCGAGCGAAAACAACAACGGGCCGCTCACGATGATCTGCGCGCCGTAGTACTTGGTCAGGCCTTCCAGGCGCGACGAGATATTGACCGAATCGGAAATGACCGTTCCTTCCAGGCGTTCGTGTTCGCCGATGATCCCGACCATCAGGGTTCCCAGGTGCATCCCGATCCCGACCGAAATCGGTCGAAAATCCCGCGCGATGCGGTAGCGGTTGTAATTGCGCACCGTGTTCTGAATCTGGATGGCCGCTTCGATCGGCTGTTCAACCGAGCCGGGGAACAGCGCCATGATCGCGTCGCCGATGTACTTATCGATGATGCCGCCGTTTTCGCGAATGTGCGGCCCCACCCGCCGCAGATAAGAATTGAGAAAATCGAAGTTTTCCTTCGGGGTCATTTTTTCGGACAGGGTGGTGAACGAACGAATGTCGATGAACATCACCGTCATTTCGCGCTGGACCTGGTCTCCGAGTTTCACCTGGGCGACGCTTTCTTTTTCAAGAAACTTCAGGAGTTCCGCGGGCACGAAGCGACTGAACGATTTATTGAGCGCCTGCAGATTCTGGACGTTCTGGTCGCGCAGCGCGATGGCTTCTTCCTGGGCCTGTTCCTTTTCGCGTTTGATCGTATTGATCCGGTCCGCGAGCGCGAGCGAAAGCAGAACGATCTGGAGCCCCATCCCGAACTGAAGGCTGTTGAAGGTAAAAAAGTTTCCGGGCAACACGCCGACGATGCGCAGCGCGTGCACGAAGATCGACCCGATCAAAACGGACGAAGCGATCAGAAAAAAACGCGCGGGCACATATCCCCGGATCAGCGTCCAGATCCCAACGGACAGAAAGGTCCCGTAGGTCACCAGCGATAAGGGCACCACGATTTTACTGGCGAGGACCGTATCGACGAACGTCAGCCCGGCCGGAACAAGCGACAAAACCAGCAGCACCTTGAAGAAGAAATGAAAGCGCGGGACGATCTTTTTCGTTTCCAGAAAATTCTGAGCGAACAGAATTCCCACGGCCGGATTCACCGCGACGCAGAAGACCACGAAGTGCTGGTTCCACCAGATGGAATTCGGCCAGAGGTACTGAAAGGTGATTCCATTCAAACCACCCATATAAAAAATGAAAGTGAGAATGTAACCGACGTAAATCAGATACCCGGGGTCCCGCAGCGAAAGGAACAAAAACAGATTGTAAAACGTCATTACGAGCAGGACGCCGTAAAACAGATAATAAACCGCCTGCTCCCAGTGGTCTTTTTCAGCCAGTTTCCCCCTGGTGGCCAGGGTCAGGGGCAACACGATCGTACTTTTCGATTCCAGCCGCAGCAATATATCGCGCGGTGCCTGGTAATCGAGGGGCAATTCAAAAATGAAATTCCGGTGGGGAATGTCACGGACAGAGAACGGGAATAAATCCCCGGTCTCTTTTTTCAATAGAACCCGACCGGTCCGCGAGTCCACCACGTACAGGCTAACGAGATCAATGACCGGGTACGCGACCTCCAGATACCAGGGCTCGAATTTTTCCAGATTCGTAACGCGAATGTGGACCCAGTAGGCCCCGCGGGCAAAACCGAAATTCGGGGTTTCTTGCGCGTTCGCGCGAAATCCGCCCAGGTCGGCCAGGACTGCCTCAACGGATTTTTTACCGTCCGGATCGTCGAAAATCGTCAGCGCGTCGTGGGTAACCCGAAACAAACCGGGGTCCCGCTGGAGTGACAGCATTCGCGGCCCGGCGGGTGCCGGGTCCCGCGCGAAAAGGGCCGCAGGCAGGATCGTCAGACAAATCAATATTAATATCTGGCGGATGGGAAAAACGGTGACAGTGTGCCTGGTCATTGGATCGGACCGGAAGTTTCCATCCGGATACCCATACTGGAAAGGAGCGAAGAAATTTTCCACCAATCTTTTCCGGGGAATAATGGGGGTACGGGCGACCCGAATGGCCCCCCCGGGTGCGCGAACCCCCGCCGCGTCCCGGTTCCCCGCGCCGGTCCTGCCCGGTCAATTCTGCTCGCCGGTATAAAGTTTTTTCAATAGATACCGTAATTCGGGAACTTTCTGTTCCATGGCCACCCGGCCGCGCTCCAGAATTTCAGGGGCGCGATTCCAGTCGAAGACGCTGAATTCGCTTATATTCGGTTCGACGTTGACGTTTGTGAATTCGAGATGCCGGGTCACCGTGTGGTAGCCCATGATGTCGATGCTGCGCATGATATTGCTGAACGCGAATTTGGAATTGAAGGGCGACTCGGAAATATTCACGCTGATATTCACTGAGATTATAAAATCGATCCCAAAATCGTACAGCGCCGCCGCGGGGACGTTGTCAGCGATGCCTCCATCCGTCAGGGTCAGTCCGTCGTGCTCCACGGGCGGAAACAGACCGGGCGCCGCCCCCGAAGCGAGGCATGCCTTCCAGATCGGATACCCCTTTTCCACGATCGGATTGCCTGTGGCCAGATCGCAGGCCACGGGAAGGTACGGTATTTTCATTTCGTAGGTCAGGGTCCCGTCGAAATAATTTTTTAACAATCGTTTCATGCGCTTCCCGCGCGCGAAGGAACGCCAGGGAATCGGGTTCCAGTCCGACAGTGGTTTTTTCTTGCTGATTTCGGTGAAAATTTCGTAAATGCGCGCTACCGGGTACCCGTACGCGAGGGCGGCTCCGAACATGGCGCCCGCGCTGGCCCCGGACAGCGCGTCGAATTCGATGCCCTGCGACTCCAGGACCTGTAAGACCCCGATGTGAGCCATCCCCCTGGCCCCGCCGCCCCCGAGCGCGATGCCGATCGTTTTTCCAACCAGGTAGCGCGCGATCTGACCGCAGGCTCGTTCCAGTTCCGCCCCGGCCGTTTTGAACGTGTTCGGGGACAGGGTCAGCGGGCAGATTTTTTTCAGATTGGTGTAATTTTTGAATACCATGTGGTCGGGCAGATTATCCATCAGATAAATTCGATCACGATTTGTTTTTGAATACGCCACAAATTCATGCATTTCCCGTCGCAGGAAAACCACGCAACGCCGGGCCACGCCCATCATCATGCTGCGAAATTGTATATGGCCCGGGAAGGTGAAAAAGATAACCGCGCGATATTTTTTCGCTTCCGTATTCAGCCAGTACGAAAGGTTCTCAAGGTCTTCGATTTCGCCATCGTTGTACACGTTTTCCACACCCGGCAGATAAATTCCGTAAAAACGATCTCCCTGGTCGTTCTCGTTCAATAACCGGCGCTCGGCTCTGTCCATCTGGCGGGCCTGGTTCGCGGCCGCCACCGGCCAGTCGCCCAGCTTCATGGAATGTACGAGGAGCGTATCGCCTTTCGCTTCGCGCTGGATGCGGCTCATCAGCGGCAGGAAGATGTCCGGATCGAACGCGTCTTCGGCGGCGATGACGACATGGATATTGCCGGAATGAACCCTGGTCTTTTTCTCTTTCACGCCGCCGATCAGATCCTGGATTTTTTCACTGACCAGCCGCGCGGCGATGAGCGCCGACTCCGGGTTTTCGACCAGAACCTGGTGGACGTCTTCGCGGCTCATGCTCCAGATGCGGGAGTTCATAATCGCGACAGCGCGTTCCATACGTGGCCGCTGGCTCAATACGCCCGGGAGGCCGAAGGAATACCCGGATTGCATACTGTCGAGTTCCATCTCCGTATTGCTTGAATGCACCGAGAGCCGCACAAGGCCCGATTCGATCATGTAAATACTGTCGCTTTCGAATCCTTCCTGGAAGATGACGCGACCCGCCTGGTAGTACTTGAACTTTAAACGAGGAACGATCGCTTTGAGTTTGTGCTCCGCCAGATTGGCGAAAACTGGCACGGCTTTGAGCAATTTGATCTGCTCGATATCGTCGTCGAAAGTCTGATGTTCAAAACGATCCAGCCAGAGGGTGAGCTGCTCTTCGGTGATGTATTTGAATTTTAAAAGCACCTGGCCGAGCGGAGTGCGGTAGGCTTTTTCATCGATCGGCAGACCGCTCAGCTCCTTGCGCGAAAGAAATCCGAGACTGATCAGGGCTTCTTCAAACGTTTCGTTTTTTTCGAACTGCCGCATGACCACACGCTGGATCTCATCCTCGTTCAGATACGTTTTCATCTGTTCCATGAGCCCGAGTTCATGCGCCTGATTGCGCTGGTCCTCCAGAGCGATCAACATCTGGTCGGCCGAAACCACTTTGTTTTTGACCAGAAATTCCCCGAGCAGATGACTGCGTTCCATTTTATAAACTCCTTCCACTTCCAGACGGCTCATTCACACGCCCGATTTTTTTTACGATTCAGTAGTGCACGCGCCACCGGAGTCAGCGCGCTATTCGATTACGTTCATCCGTGAGCCGCGCTTCGTGCGCGGCGCGTCAATTGTTCGCTGATTTCCCAGAGGCGCTGACCCGTCACCTCGTCCGTGGCGATGGGAAGCGGCGGTTCCTCACGTCGATCAACGAAAAATTTTCCGGATACGCCGCGCAGTGCGGAATCCGTGGCAAGCCAGAGAGTGGTCCTTGCGCCCTCTGCCGCGCTTTTTCCAAACGCGCGTAAAAATATTCTGCCGAACACGCCGAACCCGCGCCCGATGCCGGTGCCCACGATCCCCGGGTGCAAACAATTCACGCTCACGCCGGTCCCGGCCAGACGCCGGGCGAATTCAAACGAAAAGTAAAGATTACATAATTTAGAACGACTGTATACGTCGAAAAACGCGCGAAAGGATTTTTGATGTTGCAGATCGTCAAAATCGAGGGGACTGTTTTTGTACGCGGCGGATGAAACATTAATCACCCGTACGTCGCCCGTCCGCCGGGCGGTTTTTTTCAGGAGCGGGGCCAGTTCCGTAGAAAGCAAAAATGGAGCGAGGTGATTCACGGCCAGCATGAGTTCATAACCGTCCGCGCCGGTCTGTCGTCGGGGCGTGAAAACGCCCGCGTTATTGATCAAAAAATCCAGACGCTCTCTCTCGCCCACCCGCCGCGCCAGTTCCGCCACTTCTCGCAGGGAGGCGAGGTCGCAGGGCAAAAATTCACAACGTCCGGCCGAAGCCGTCCGGATTTCCTGGAAGGACCGCTCGCTTTTCGCGCCCGGGCGACCGACCAGAATCTGGAAATATCCGCGGCGAGCCAGGTCCAGCGCCGTCGCTTTACCAATCCCATCGGAAAAGCCGGTCAACAGTGCGACCATTTCCGCACTTCCAGGGGGCTGTGCGTCGGAACCCCTCACTTCATCTCCAGCAACCCGTCCAGGTCCCGGAGCCCGGACACGATTTTTTCCATGGACCGGTCGAACTGCTCGCGCAATTCCCCGGAAACACGTTGCTCCTGAAAGACGGCCCGCATCGCCTCGATCGTGTCCCCCGTGAGGGACAAAATTCCATAGACAGCCTGCCCTCTTTCCGTGGCCTGTTCAATAAAATCAATATTTTCCTTAAACATTCCCGCGTCCCTCCCCAGGGTCAGAGTCTCGCACAGGGCTGAAAAACCGCCAGTTCCGGGAACGCCGGTGGGTGCGCAACCTGCGAGTACGGTTACTATGGAAACGACCGGGCAGAAACATATCATTATTCTCGGTGGCGGATTCGGCGGACTGAACGCCGCCCGCGCGCTGGACGGAAAACGCGGCGTGCGGGTCACGCTGATCGATCGCCGCAACCATCATCTTTTTCAGCCACTGCTCTACCAGGTGGCCATGGCCGCCCTGAGTCCGGCCGATATCGCCGCGCCCATCCGCGGTGTTTTTTCCGGCTCCCGCAACGTAACCGTCATAATGGGCAATGTGGAGCGCGTGGATTTCACCGCGCACAGTGTAATCGGGGATTTTGGCGAACTCGGCTACGACTACCTGGTCCTGGCCTGTGGCTCGAACCACTCCTATTTCGGTCATGAGGACTGGGAAGACCTGGCGCCCGGCCTGAAGTCCCTGGAAGAGGCCACGGAAATCCGTCGCCGGATGCTGATGGCTTTTGAGACCGCCGAAATCGAAACCGACCCCGAAAGACAAAAATCGCTCCTGACCTTCGTGGTGGTCGGGGGCGGACCCACGGGAGTGGAGCTGGCGGGCGCCCTGGGTGAAATCAGCCGCTACACCCTGGAACGCGATTTTCATAATATCGATCCGCGCCGTTGCCGCATTCTTTTGATCGAAGGTACTGACCGGCTTCTGCCGGCCTTTCACCCGGAGTTGTCCGCACGCGCGGCGCGCCGCCTGGAAGCCCTCGGGGTGACGGTCTGGACCAAAAGCCTGGTAACCGAAATCAAAAAAGGTTCCGTGCGGGTGGGGGATGAATTTATCAAGGCCCAGACGATCCTCTGGGCGGCCGGCGTGGAACCGGCTGATATCAACAAGACCATGGACGTCCCCAAAGGACCGGCCGGGCGTATTCGCGTGGAAGCGGACCTGAGCGTCAAGGCCCATCCCAACGTGTTCGTAATCGGCGACCAGGCGCTTTTTATCCAGGACGATCTTCCCCTGCCAGGCCTGGCACCGGTCGCCATACAACAGGGGCGACTCGTGGCGCGCACGATCCTGAGCGAAGCGCGCGGCAAAGGCCGTCTCAATTTTCGTTACGTCGACAAAGGCATCATGGCCACCATCGGCCGCGCGGAAGCGGTCGTGCAGGTGGGCCGCATTCGCTTCGGCGGCTTCATCGGCTGGCTTGCCTGGCTGCTGGTACATATTTATTACCTGATCGGCTTTCGCAACCGGGTGGCGGTCATTTTACAATGGGCCTGGTCCTATTTGACGTTCAGCCGGGGAGCGCGCCTGATCACCAGTCGCCACTGGCAGACCGGCAAACGCGTGCGACTCTCCAGCCGTTACCGCCAGTTGTTGTTTGATCGCCCGAAAAAACCTTGAAGCCGCCCCCGTTTTTTACCTTCGATTTGCCCGGCACCGGCGGTCGCCTGAAGTCCACCCCGGCCGATTTTATCGTTCGCGAAATTCCACTCTACGAACCGACCGGCGCGGGCGAACACGTTTTCGTCACGATCGAACGCGCGGACCGGAACACCGCGGACCTGGCGCGCGCCCTGGCCCAATTGTTCGGTTTAAACGAACGGGCCGTGGGCACCGCGGGGCGCAAGGACCGCCGGGCGATCGTCACCCAGACATTTTCGCTATTTATGCCCGGCGACCGGCGCGATGCGAATGAGATCGGCGGCCTGATCGCCGCGCGCCTGGGCCTGCGCGTGTTCACCGCGGCGCGCCACGCGAACAAGTTGCGCACCGGGCATCTCCAGGGCAACGAATTCGAAATTGTTATTCGGGACGTAGTACCGGACGCTCAGACCCGGGCGCAGGCCGTGCTCGCGGTGCTGGGCGCGCGGGGCCTGCCCAATTATTTCGGCCTCCAGCGTTTCGGACGCGCGGGGGAAAACATCCAGCGCGGAAGGGACGTACTCAAACGCAAAATCCGCCCGCGCCGGGATCTCGCCGACCTGTACGTTTCCGCGCTCCAGTCGGACCTCTTCAACCAGTGGCTCAGCGAGCGAACCCTGCGCGGCGATTTCGAACGACTCCTGCCTGGCGACGTGGCGAAGCGCGAGGATTCGGGGGGCCTCTTCGATGTGGCGGACGCCGCGCAGGAAACCGGGCGCCTGGCGCGCGGCGACATCACGTACACCGGCCCGCTTTTCGGACACAAAATGCGCCGGGCCACGGAAGCGGCCCGCGAGTTCGAGGACGCGACGCTCGCGGCGGCCGGCCTGAAATGGAACGATTTTCGTCCGGCCACCGGGGCGCGACGCGTGGCCCGTCTGCGGCTTCCGGACGTCGACCTGGCCGCCGAAGCGGACGCCCTGCGGTTGCGTTTCACCCTGCCGAAAGGCGCTTACGCCACGGTTCTTTTGCGCGAAATAATTAAATCTGACGATTCGGGCGAAAACAACGCGGAACCGGACGACGGGTAGGAAAGGTCGCGCGTCACGGGACCAGGCCGCGAATTTTACGTTCCCGGTATTCGAAAATTTTCTCCAGTTGACGGCCCACGAACAAAAACTGAACGATCGGCGCGAGCGGCCCGCTCCGGGGACGGTAGCGTACGGCTTCACTTCCGTGTCGAATATCATACGGCGATTCCCGGCGCTGACTGAGAATCCTGGTTTACAAACCGGGCGAAAGCGTTACATTTAGACTGTGGCTCGTTTTTTCGCGATTGCTCTGGTGTTGGTCCTGCACCTGCCGCTGCTGGCGGAAGACTTCCGGCACAGCGGGCCGTATCACATCGGCATGTCCTTCCAGGCGTTTATCGACCGGCTCCGGGAGGAAATGGGCCGGGGTGATTTCGAAATCAACCCGCGCTCCGCTCTGTTCCGAACACACGCCCCGCTCACGCCGTTTCGCGTCTGGACCTTCACCCCGTTTTATATCGATCCGCGTCTGACCGAAGAATTTATTTTTAATGACGGCCGCCTGGTCGGGATGATCCGGCGCGAACGGTTGAGCCAGTCGCCCCTGGCCGCGCCACCGGTCGGTAAAGGCAAAACGCGCGCGGACCGGACCGGCGCGACGGCCATGCGGCTCCCGGCGGCGGACGAAATTGGGACGCCCGGCGCGTCGGAGCCGGTTGAATTAAACGAACATGGCCGGGAACTGCGTGACCAATTGTTCAAACGGTTCGGCCCTGGTAAAATGGCCAGAGGCCGACGTGGAGTACTGTTTTCCTGGAAAAACGACGGAATCATTCTGACCGTCGCCCTCCTGATCTCCGGGGATCAGCAGTTTCAGGAAAAAACGGTCATTCTCGAAAATGAAACGCGCGTGCTCTTCACCGGCGCGGGCGATTATCGCACGAACCTGGAAATCGAAGCGCTGAACGATCGGGTGTTCCGCACGGCCCCGCCCGGCGCGAAGCAGGGGGCCTGGGAATCGGGCACGTATCCGTATACGGTCGGCCCCTGCGAGGGTTACGAAGGACCGCTGGATCTGTTCGGCTGTACGGTGCGTTTTGATTTCGGTAGAACTGATAAAAAATCTAAATAGGCGAATCAGACGGCGCCTGCCAATCAAGGGCTAATACTACAACCGTAGATGATTTACGCGAATTTTTTTACCACGCAGGGTCACAGGGAGCACAATTCATTCAGCGAATTTCAGCGTTCCGGGAACACCGATGTTGGGCTCTAACCCGGATTATGCACGAAATTCTCCGTGAATTTTTGTGCTCAAGGAAAACCGCCTTTCAAGGCGGTTTTCTTCATTCCTCAGTGGCACCGGATTTTTTGCATGAAACAGTGTGTTGCCCCCACAGGCATACGCTGCCGCGAAGCCAGGAAGTGGGCCGTACAGCCGGCCTGCGTATGCCTGTGGGGAGCATCATATTTTCGTTTCATGCATAATCCGGGCTAAATCCCCGACCCCGCGTCGTGTTCGTGAAGGCCGCACTCTTTGCCGGTATCGTTTTCCCAGTACCAGCGCCCTGCGCGAAAATCCTCGCCCGGTTTTACGGCGCGGGTGCAGGGTGCGCAACCGATGCTCGGATAGCCGCGGTCATGCAACTCGTTGTAGGGCACATCGTGCGCGCGAATAAAATCCCATATCTGTGCGAGGCTCCAGTCGAGGAGCGGATGGTATTTGATGATCTGATGGTCCGCGTCCCATTCCACCCGCGGCATGGTTCCGCGTCCGGTGGATTGTTCGGCGCGAATCCCCGTCACCCAGACCGCCTGTCCCCGGAGGGCGCGGCCAAGCGGTTCGACCTTACGAATGCGGCAGCATTCCTTGCGATTTTCAACGGACTCGTAAAAACTGAACGGGCCTTTTTCTCGTAGAAGGTGTTCCACCGCTTCCGTCTGTGGAAAACACGGTTCGATTTTGAAACCGTAGCGCGCGTTGGTCATATTCCAGACGTAGTACGTTTCGTCGAAATGGCGACCGGTGTCCAGGGTGAAGATGCGAATCGGAATTTTTTCCGAGCGGATGATATGCGTAATAACCTGGTCTTCCACGCCCAGGGAGGATGAAAACACCACCTGGCCCGGATACCGATCCGCGAACAAACGCAAACCCGCCGCGGAATCGTTGCCGGCCAGTTCCCCGGCCAGTGTGCTGATGTCAGTCTGTTGTGCCATGGGGTCTTCGGGTTCAATCGATAATCAAATTTCGTAATCCGGCGGCTTAACCACCTCGCGACCAACCGGGAGATGCGACCAGATGCGTTCATGAAAATAATACAGTACCATTTTGGTTACGACTTCCACCATTCCAATCGAAAGCGCCGCCTTAATACTCCCCGTAATTACAAATGAAACCAGCATGGTATCAATCGTCCCGGTTGTACGCCAGGAGATGGCCTTTAAAAGGCTCCGGTAGGGCTTTTCTACGACCTTTACAACCTTTTCCACTGTCCCGCCACGGTTAACGCTGTTTCATACCTAATCCATAGAATTAATAGGAATTGAAAAGGGCGTCAACAAAATTTAATACTCCCCTGCCACTCTTTAAAACGAGCACCTGCACGGCGAGCCCTTTGAAATCTGGCGGGCCTGTTTTAACGCATTATCACCAATAAGGCGAATGGCTTAGAATCGGCGATTTTCCGCACTTTTTTTTCCGAAACACGACATAATCTCAGGATTTTACCCGATCTTAACACAATCCGTTTACTGATCTAATTGGGATGTTCTTTAATCGTCTGTAGATAATTCAGACGGGGGCTGTTCGGGGCGCCCACGAATTGGAGCAAATTATGAAAAAGTTTTATACCGCGTTACTGATCGCGTTCGCGTTTTTGATGACCGCGACGTTCAACGGCTGCGCGAACAAAAAAGACGATAACTACCTCTGGCTGCTTTCCATGGGCGGCGACAGCGGAGGCAGCGGGGGCGGGACAGCCAGCGGAGAGGGTGGTCCGGAGACAAGCCCTGAATCCGGGGGAACCTCAGCCGAAGCGGTTTCGACCGAAACCTCCGCCACCGGCGTCGATCAAATCGACGAAAACGCGACGGAGTCGGTAAGCACCGGAACTGGCGAATCGGCCGGGACGACGACCGACGCCATTGAAACGATCACCATTGATCAGGAAATCGCGATCGGCGCCGGAGGAAGTAGCGGCGCGGCCAGCGAATCGAATCTAACCGTAGTGAACGCGGATGCAACGCCCGCCAGTTCGAACCTCAGCAATGGGGGCGGTTCGAACGGTGGCAACAACGGCAATGCAAACAGCGACAACACGAATAACAGCGCAAACACTCAGTCGAATTCAGGCAGCGACACCACCGCCGCGGGGACGGGCAATGACTCCGGCGACGGAAGCGCCGGCGCTAACGCAAACGCGAATGCCAGCGCGAATCAAAACTCCACAGGTAACGGTGCCGGGGGACCGGGCGCGAATGTTTCCTCCGATTCGGACGACCAGGGCGATGAAGATCTGGTGACCGGAGACGAACTCGATGATGGCGAGGACCTGGCGGACGGAGATCCCGAAGCCGACGCGACCGACGAAGACGAAGAATTTTCCGAAGACCTGGCGGACACGGACGATGAATCGGACGCGGAAGGCGCCGTGATTGAAGACGCGGGCGAAGGCGCTGTGGCCTGCGGCGATCGTCGTATTGAACTGGATACCACCGCCGGAAAATGGTATCAGACGCCGCAGAAAAACGACGGCCACAAACCGTCCGCCGCGGATCGTAAAGCGGTGAAAGAAAAAATCAAACAGTTACAGGCCCAGGTGAAGAAGTTACGCGCTTCTGAAAAAGGTTCGTCCAAAAAAGACGTCGCGAACCGGGTCGCTCTTTTGAAAAAAGAAATGACCGCGGAACGCGTTAAACTCGGCTTCGGCCCCACGCAAAAAGGGATCCATACCTACTGGGCGAACCAGGCCCTGTATCTGCGCGTGCGCAACAACTGCCAGGCCGGCTGGTATAAACTAAAACTTGTGGCCAGAAACATCGACGGACCGCTACCGGACGATTACTCGCACTTCACCGTGGAAGCAGCCAATGAAACCGCGGGTGAATACCTGGGCGGCATTCATGTGAAAGCCAGCGATAAACACTACGCCCGCGGTCGGATGCTCGTGTACCTGGAAAAAGGCGACACGAACCTGCTCCTGAACTGGAAAAACGACGCGTACAAAAAGGGCGAGTACGACGCGAACATCCAGATCAAACAGGTCGCCTTACAGTATCAGAAAACCAGGCGCGCGCGTCCGGCTCTGGTGCGCCGCGCGCATCAGTACTGCCAGACGGAAGGCCGCTGGTTCTGGGACGAAACCTCGGCGCGGACCTACTGGGCCGACCAGCGCCTCAGCTTCTGCTTTCCCGATCTTCCTTCCGGAAAATACGAGGTCAGCGTGCAGGTTAAAAACTACGGCGACGCCGGTTTGCCGCCAGGCTTCAAGAACTTCCTGGTGGACCTGAGCGCGGACGGCGTCACGGGCCGGGCCGAACTGCCCGCCGATGACAAAAACTGGAAGAAAGGATCGACGACGCTCGATCTGACCGGCGGCCGCACACGGCTCGATCTGGTCTGGCGCAACGATCAATGGAAAGAGGGCGCATACGACGCCAATATCCAGATTAAAAAAATCCGCCTGAAACGCGTGGGCGACTCAGACCGGTCCGCTCTGGCCGCGTATCTGGTGGCCAATGCTGGCACAACCGGCCTCCTGAGCGTTCTGCTGGCCATGCTGGCCTGTGCCGGACTCCTGGGCCTGCACTTCTGGAAACGCCGCGCGGAAAACTGAATCCTTTGATCGATGCTTGATTCTCGTAAGGACTCACCCGATTCGTCGCGGTGGGTCCTTCTTTTTCTGACGACGGCCGCCCTCGCCATGCCCGATGATCCGGTCGATAATGAACCAGAGGCCCCCGGTCCGTGCTGTACATTCTTAAAATCGCGATTTCCCTGCTGCCGGTTTTTTTATTTTTCGGATACTATTACCGAAACTTCGTCTTCCAGAAATCGTACCTCCTTTTATCGCGTTCGCTGTTCATCGGCGTTCTTTCGAGCACCGTCGCCATCCTGATCCAGCTCGTCCTCCCGCCGACGCACCTCCCGGCCCTGAAGGCTTTCGTGTACGCGGCCCTGGTGGAAGAAACCCTGCGTTTCGTCATCATTTACATTCGAATCGTGCGCGACCCGGATCATTTTACCGTGGTGGACGGGATATTCGACTCGATTCTGATCGGACTGGGGTTCGCGTTCGCCGAAAATTTGCACTACGCTCTGAATCACTCGGGGTACATCATCCTGCTGCGCAGCATTAGTTCGGTGCCCATGCACGCGTTCGCCTCCGGAATCATGGGCTACTATCTCTCCTACCATCACCTGTGCGCGAATCCCACGGAGCCCGAGGCCATCGCCTGGCGGCGACTGCGGATCGCGGCGGCCGGTTTCCTGGGCCCCTGGTTGTTCCACGGTCTGTTCGATTATTTTTTGTTTCTGGGCGGGGTGTGGAATTACCTGATGCCGCTGGTGCTCCTGCTCGGCTTCGGTACGCTTGAGTACTGCATCGCCCGGGCCCGTTCCATTCCCGGAAAAAATATCCTCGAGATGATCGGGATCGACGCGGACGACCGCGACGTGCTCGACCGGCAGACCGATTACGAAAAATGGATCGACGCGGCCCAGGACGAGCAGGCCGAACCGCTTTCGCTGTTCAAAAACGAATGGTCCCTGTTTACCTCCGTGGCCTCAGCCGTTCTGGCCCTGCCCGCGCTGTTTTTGTTCGCTGTTTCCTTCGTACGGCCGGAGTTTTTACACAGCGGCCCTGGCGTGGACCGCGAGGCGCTGGTTTCACTCCTGATCGTCCTGCCGCTTTCGCTCGCTTTAATTTTAATTTTCTCCGAAAAAATAAATTACCTGTATTTACGCGAATACCTGATCCGGCTGCCCGGGGGCGGCAAGGTGACCATACGCGACCGGGACCGCGAGGAGGCCTTTCTGGTTCTGGACATCCTGCCCCGGGGCGTGTTTTTATCGGACGCGGAAGACCTGCCGGTGAACACCGAACTGGAGGCCGAATTCTACCGGCCCAGCGGAAAAGCGGTACGAATGCGCGGGCGGGTGGTCTGGTCGAACCGGTCCGACCGCAAACTGCCGATCGGCGCGATCTTTCGTTTCGACCGGCATTCCCTGGTGTTTTCGATCTTTCGCCTGGTGTATCTCTTCCACAAGCTGAAGAACCGGGTGCGGTACAATCTCAGGGGCCTTTTCGGTACTCGGCGTCCAGGCTCGCGGCGATCAGGGTGAAGGCCTGCTCGGTGGTAATATTAAAAAATTCCATCACCTCCGGCTCCAGAGCGTAAAAATTCGTCTTCCCCGCCTGCGCGTCGGCGATCGCGTTGGCCAGGTATACCAGATAGACCAGCTCCCGGTCGCCTTTTTCCGCCCGGTGCGGGGAGTGGTGCAGGCCCATGGCCGCCAGCAAGGAGGGCGGAAAATTCCATTTCGCACCGAGCAGGGCTCCGAGAGTCGCATGCGAAATTCCGCAGAGCAGTTCCTCTATGTTCAGGAGCGTGCGCAGATGATTCCGGCGCAGGAGGGATTCGACTCGTTTCGTTTTTTTCATGCCGGCCAGCAGGACGATATGGCCCAGATCATGCAGCAACCCGGCCACGTAGGCCTGGTCGGCCAGCGCCGCCAGTCGATTTTTGCGCGCGAGGTGCCGCGAATAAAAGGCCACGCGCATCGGGTGCTCGCGTAACTCCTCGCTAATTTCGTAACGCTCCTCGAGGATGGAGTGCGCGCCCACATTGAGCAAAATCCCGGCGATATTGCTGATTCCCACTATTTTCACCGCCTCCAGCAAATCGGCGATTTTTCCGCCCGCGAATCCGCCGGAGTTGGCGAGCTTGATCAGACGCGAGGCGATCACGGGGTCTTTTTCGATTTCGCGCGCGACCTGACGCGCGTCGCTTTTGTCGGAATTACAGATATTCAGAATCGCCTGGAGATTGGCCGGAAAGGCCGGCAGTTCGTCGATCTCCTGGATGAAACGATTCGCGCGATCCATCTCCGGAGCCGCGTGTTTGCCCGGGATCGCCAGTTGAAACCGGGTATGATCATCGGCGACCGTCCAGGTCAGGGCCTCTCCCAGACCGGCGCGGCGCAGAGCCATGCCCGCGAGCAATAAACCCAGGCCCTGGCTCTCCCCGGTTTCCTGGACGCCTTCCAGCAGATCCAGATCCTGCTGGATCGTGGCGAAGGCGCGGCGGATAAAACCGGCCTCACGCTCGTTCGGGTGGCCGGGATTGATCACGGCGCAGGTGAGATCGCCGTCCTGAATCGAAATAGAAAACTGACACTTGCGTTTGTACTTGCGCAGGAGTCCGCGGAGCACCTTACCCTCCGTCTGAAACCGAGCCCCGAAAGCCACCGCCGCGGCATCGTCCTCCGCGGCGGACGCCAGGCCCTTTTCCTCGGCGTGCACGCGTTTCAGGAGGGCCTTTTCGGCGTTCTGGATCAACTCCTCCACCACCATCTGCACGGTATGAATGAGGGCGTGCTGGTCGATGTACGTCAGACCCTTGGTGACGAGCCCGAGAATAAAACTTTCCTCGATTTCCTCGATCGGGCCGAAGGGAATTTCGACTGATTTCGCATTTTTAAGCTTATCAGTTAAACGAGCGAAATCTTTCTCGAAATCCATATGTGCCGGGTCAGCGGGGGCGGCCGCACCTACGATTATAATCGGTTGTGGGTGCCATCGCAATAAGGAGCTTTTGCGCTGCGTTTACACCCGCACCAGGCAATCGTACAGGTTTTTTCCAGTTCCACCACAATCGGCGCCATGCCGGTTTCCTGTTTCCGGTGCGTCCCATCACAGAACGGCTGGCTGGCGGAGAGGCCGCACGCGCACCAGGCGCGTTTTTTGCCGGCCTCCTCATTCAAAACGTACGGGGATTTTTGCGCGATCTTTGGTTCAAATGCCATACCCAGGTGTATCGGATTTCATGCGGCCTGTCAACGCGGGAAATTCGCCCCGGGTGGCGGCAGGGGCCCGGCCACTTCATCCAGGAGAATTCGCTCGAAGGGGCGGACCGCGTCGAGCAGCGTGTGACTCCCGGCCGCCAGGTTTTCCAGCGCGCGCGCAAAAACCCCGCGCGCGCCGGCGCCGTTGCCCCGGCGATAATGTTCGCAGGCGACGGCCAGATGGACGAGTCCGCGGAGTTCCCCCGCGGAAGGCCGGCCGGACTGAATCCACAATTGTTCCAGGCGTTCATGGGCCGCGAAATAATTCGCCGCGCGAAAATCGCTCAGGAATGCCTGGAAGAGCGGATGGTCAAATAAATCGGGCGACACGAAAGCTGCCGGACCGGTCTCAATTCGAAATCTGTAAAATTTTTTCCAGTCCGGCCACCTTAAAAATGTGCATGATCTCGGCGTTGACATTGCTGAACGAAAGCGCCTTGCCGCCCGCCTCCAATTTTTTGTGGATTTGCAGCAACATGCCCACGCCCGACGAGTCCATGTACTCCAGTCCCCCGAGATCGAAGTCGTAGAGCGGGCGATCGTTGGTGTCGATCACTCTGGTCAGCTCTTTGCGCAAAAAGGAAACACTCTCCAGGTTCAATTTTCCTTTGAGCCCGATGACGACCTTTTCGCTCCAGACGTCCACGGTGTAGTCGAGATTTTCATCTTTCATGGTATCCCCCGGTCAGCGTATCCCTTTCCACGATCGTCCGCTCCACCGGACGAAAATCACTCTTAATCACTCTTAGAATTCATCTCTTAACTGCCTCCATGCAGTTTTGAGATGGGCGCTTACAGGAAGTACCGCACCGGGTTGGTATTGGTCGCGGCCAGCAATACCGGGACGGATACGGAGGACGCCAGGGTCTCCCGCATCAGCCCGGGTGAATACTGTTCGGATTCGTAATGGCCGATATCCGCGAACAACAAACGCCCCTGGGTTTCGAAGAAGTGATGATAGGTTACGTCGGACGTAACGAAAGCGTCGGCCTTTTCGGCCAGGGCATTCGGCAGCAAAAAACTGCCCGCGCCCCCGCAAACAGCCACCCGGCGAACCAGCTCTTTTTCGGTCATACTGTAGCGGATGGCTTCGCATCCAAACCATTTTTTGAGATCTCGTAAAAAGTCAGGCACGGTGCGGGCTTCCGGTAATTCCCCGATTAATCCGGCCCCGGCGCCAGGTTCTCCCGTCAGTGGCGCCAGGATCCTGGCCTCCCGCAGGCCCAGTCGTTCGGCGATCGTACGGTTCACCCCACCCTGCGCGTTATCGAGATTGGTATGACAGGCGTACAGGACGAGATCATTACGCAGAGCGAACAACAATTGCGTGCTGACGAAATCATCCCCCCGCAAATGTTTGCGTGAACGAAACCAGATCGGGTGATGGCTGACCACCAGATTACAGGCGCGCGCAATGGCTTCGCGTAAAATCGCCGGAGTTACATCCAGGCACAGGAGGACACCGCGTACCTCGCGGTCCGACTCTCCCACCAGAATCCCCACATTGTCGTAGTCTTCGGCCAGGGCCGGCGGGGCCATGGTCTCGAGCAAAGCGGCGATTTCGGCGACGGTGGGCACCCTGTTTTTTTGACCGGATCCCGCGCGGCGTCAATCGGTTTTCGGTTGTTTTTCGGCCCGGGATCGGTCGATAGTAGGTGTAATGGACCCCCGCACCCCGGTCTGGGAACGTTTGCTCCTCTATCGCGAGGAACTGGTTCGCCTGTGCGAACGAGTCGCGCTCGAACTGGCGGAAAATCGCAGGCGCCGCGAGGCCTGGCTGGCCTGGAGCGAAGGCTGGAAGCGCCATCGCCTGGCCCGGAGTAACGCCGCTACCCCCGGAGATTCGGGACCGACCGGTGGTTAATCCATTGACGGGGTGCCCCGCGGCCGAAACTTGACGAGGGAGTCCGTCCCGTACCTACGCGACGCAAAAAATGGAGTCCAATACGGAACACATGCAACTCACCTGGAAGGAAGTCGACGGCCTTTCCGTCGTTCGCCTGAACGGGCGCCTGGACATCACGCATTCGGACGATTTCGAAAACGCGCTGATCGCCGAGCTGGATCGTGAACCGCGCGACATCCTGGCCAACCTTTCCGGGGTCACCTACATGTCCTCTTCCGGCATTCGCGCGCTCCTGGCCATTTATCGCCACGCTCGCGCGCTGGAGCGGAACGTTTACATCTGTGACCCCTCGCCGGCCGTAAAAAAAATCCTCGACGTGGTCGATATCGATCAGATTTTTCAGATCTACGACCAGGAGGAAAAAGCGATCGCCGCCCTGGCGAAAGCCTGAGCGGCCTTCTCCCGCTCCATGTATCGCGCCGCTCTGCTCCCCTTTGCCGCGTGCGTCCTGCTTTTTATCCTGACGCGCCTGCATTTTTCGTACTGGCCGCTCACCTGGCCGGATGAAGCTCTGTTTTCCAGCCCGGCCGCCGAACTGGCGCGGACCGGCGTCCTCGCCACTCCCGTCCTGTATGGTTTGATGCCCGGGATGGAACGCGCCACGCTCTGGAATGGTCCGCTTTTTATGGTCCTGCTGAGCGGTCTGTATTATTTTACGGGCGAATCCCTGCCCGTCGCCCGTTCGCTTGCGCTCGTCTGCGGCTTCGCGGCTCTGTTGATTTTTTTCGCCCTGGCACGGCGACTCTTCGGGCGGCCCATCCTCGCCGGCGCGCTCACGGTGCTCCTGGCGCTGGACCCCACTTTTTTGCGAGCGGCGAATACGGCGCGCATGGACATGCTCACGCTGGGTCTGCTCCTGGCCTGCTGGTTGCTCCTCTTACGCGGTCTCGACCTGCGCGCGACCGGACGATCTCCGGCGCGCATCTTCGATTCGTATTTTTTCGCGGGGCTCTGCGCCGGCGTCGCGGGCCTCGCGCACCCGGCGGGGGTCCTGGGTCTGCCCGTGATTTTGATTTTCGCCTGGCCGGTAGCGGGAGCCTTTTTACGCGCGGGCGTCGGGATGCTGGCGGGCATCGCTCCCTGGTTCGTGTACATCGCACCGCATTTCGAATTGTTTCAGATTCAATTTTTATCGCAGATTGAACGCAAACTCGGCATGCTCGAAGTGGCCGGTGGCGGCGATACGGGCGGTGTGGCAGTCGTTTTTTTCAGTCAGTACGGGGGGACACGGGTGTTGATGATCATCACGCTCGCGGTCCTGGCCCTGACGTTTCTGGCCGGCACCCTGCGACTGCGCGAGGCGGCCAGGGCCCCCGCGCGTTTTCGCATGGCCCTTGCTTTCGGAACGGTCACCGCGCTCGTGATCCTCGCCTCCGAAGCCTGGTACGCGCTGTACGTGGGTCCGCTCTGGATCCTCGCGGCCGGTATTCTGTTCGAGCAACCCTTGCGCTCCGCGGACGCGCCGCGCGGCGACTTTTCGATCCCGGCGGTGGTCGCGCGCCTTGCCCCCTCCACCCGCGTGGCGGCATTTGTTTTTTTCGCGCTGTTTCCGTTGATTCAGATTGTGTTCACCGTGCGACACCGCGTGTTCTTGAATACGCCCGCGCGAGTCAAACAATTCGAAAGCCAGCTCGTGGACGCGGCCGCAGCCTGCGAAAGTATTTATCTAAGAGTGCGCCCGGACCCGTACTTCCGTCTGCGCGAAAACTATCCGAATCTGGAAGTACTCGAATTTATTCCCGGCAAACTGCAGATCGCGGGCAAGGGCGATTTTTTCCAGGCTCGCTACGGTGTGCCCGATTATTCGGCGTACCTGGAACGTCGTTTTCAATCGATCGATTGTTTTTTACTGGACGACCACGGCGACTGGGAGCCGCCACTGACCGCGTATCTGGACCGTTCGCGCGCCCGCTTCAGCGGCATGCGCATCACTGTCGAATCGCTCGAACCGGTGACCCTCTGGCGCAGGCGTTAAAACATGAGGGGACCGACGCGGTCCCCCTCATACTCCCCCGCGCCGGGGGGTTGCGGTCCCCCCGGACCCCAACGCCCGGTCCCTTTCGTTGAAAAGTGGCGGCGTTTCGGAGCGGCATTTCCTGTGAAAAGGATTTGCAGAATGCGGCCCATCCGAACGTTTTTTTCGATACGCGAACAGGCAGAAAATTTTTTTCCCCGTGTTCCCCCGTGCCCCCGTGGTAAAACCTCAATGCCCCCGCCCACTCAGCGTCCCAGCGCGATCATGTCGGCGTTGAAGTACATTCGCGCTTCGGGTTTTTCACGTGCGCAGCGCAGCATGGCACGGCCGATTTCCTCGGCGCGTACGACCGCGCCCGGCGCGATCGCGTGAATCGCGAAAAGCAGCGGTCTGGCGAATTTTACGAGCGGGTCGGGCGGCACGAAACCGGCCACCGGCAGCACGACGCCCGGACGAAAGATATACGAACGCAGCGGCAGCTCTTTGAGGTTGTTTTCGGCCAGGCCTTTCACCCTGGCCCACATCATTCTGCTTTTCAGCGTTTCGTCCGCACCCACCCCGCTGACGTAACAGAAAACCAGCCCGGGGGATGACTTCGATAACACGCGCGCGGCGGCCATCGTATAATCGTTCGTGATCTCGCGGTAACGCTCCTCCGGGAGTCCCCGCGACGAAATTCCAAGGCACCAGAAACACGCGTCGACGCCCTTGAATTCACCCGCCAGAGCGGAAAAGTCCGAAAAATCGCGATGAAGGATCTCTTTGAGTTTTGGATGGCCTTCGCCGGTCGACTTACGCGCCACAGCGATCACGGCACTGACACCTTCGTCTTCCAGGCAGGCTTTCAGTACGCCCGCGCCGATAAAACCCGTGGGCCCGAATACAACTACTTTCATATTTTCACCTTACTCATGTATTTTTTCAGAATTGCGAATTAACGCACCGCCCCGCCTCACTCCGTCGCGAGAGATCGCCAGACCATCCGGAACGAAGCGGCGATCAAATCGCCGCGCTGTTTGACCGGCAGGCCGCGCAGATAGCGCACCGTCGCGTCGAAGCAGGCGGAAAAAAAACTTTCCAGATAGGCCACGTCCAGAGGGACGATTTCGCCGGCCGCCTGCGCCGCGCGAATCCGCTCGCGAATGAAACGCATCTCGCGGCCCATCTGTTCTTCCAGCTTCGCGTCCCGGAGATCCGGGGAGCGGGCGAACTGGTTCATGAATTCGTGGCGGCCGGGGTGCTCCAGGGCCCAGCGAATCGCGCTCTGCCAGGTCTGTTCGAGCAAATCGCGGAACGAAATGCCCGGGCTGTCCGCGGACTTCATGCACGCGGCCATCTCGATTTTACATTCGATGTACGCGGCCCGGATCAATTCTTCCTTCGTCGCGAAATAATTGAACAGGGTGCCCGCGGCCACACCGGCTTCGCGGGCGATCCGGTTCGTACTCGTCGCCGCGATGCCCTCCGCGGCGAAGAGTTTGATCGCGCTTTCGATCAATCGTTCACGTTTGCCCTCATCGCTCACTGGCGACTTCCGGCGAAAGTTCGATTCCGCTCGAAAACTGCGGAGCCTGGAGCGCAGTCTGCCAGGGAATCTCCGGCCACCAGCGTACAACCTGGACGGGGCGCGCCGGTTCGTGCGATTGTCCCGGCCTGGGCGTCAGCACGGAAATGTTCGCCGCGCGCGCGGCCACGAGCGTACGTTCGATCGGTTCGGTCCAGCCGTGCGGGCCGAGTTCGAAGGTGCCCCAGTGAATCGGCAGCATCACACGACCGCCGAGGTCGCCGTGAGCGCGCACGGCCTGCTCGGGCCCCATGTGCACGTCGGCCCACTGCGGATTGTACGCGCCGACTTCGAGCATCGTCAGATCGAAGGGTCCGTAGCGCCGGCCGATTTCGGCGAAGCCGGGAAAATACGCCGAATCGCCGCTGAAAAAAACGGAGTGTCGCGGCCCCTGGATGACCCAGGAAAGCCAGAGGGTGCGGTCCTTATCGCCGAGCGAT
>CAZVZS010000001.1:104369-116642 GCA_964631535.1 uncultured Leptospiraceae bacterium | reverse complement strand
ATCGAACGGTCCGAAGCGACGACCGATCTCCTTAAAATCCGGGAAGTACGCCGTGTCGCCGCTGAAATACACGCGGTGGCGCGGGCCACGAAAGACCCAGCTGGCCCAGAGCGTGGCGTCGCGATCGGACAGATTGATCTTCCGGCCCGACGCGTGGCGTGCGGGTGTCGCCGTGAGCGTGAGGCCGGCCACGCGCGCTTCCTGCCACCAGTCCAGTTCGGTGATTCGATCGGAAGCGATGCCCCATCCTTCAAGATGGGCGCCGACGCCGAGCGGCACGAAAAAGCGCGTGGCGGTCGCCCCGAGCGCGCGAATGGTCGGTTCATCGAGATGGTCGTAGTGATCGTGCGAAATGACCACCGCGTCGATCTTGAGCCGCAAGAGTTCGCCTCGCGGCAGCGGCGGTTTATGAAAACGTTTCGGACCCGCGAAGGAAAACGGCGATACGCGCTCCCCCCAGACCGGATCGAGCAGGAGGGTGTGCCCGTCGATTTCGAGCAGCATGGTCGAATGACCGAGCCAGGTCACGCGCAGCCCGGTCTCCGGGGCGTTCGCGAAATCGGCCGCGGTGCGATCCATCACCGGCATCGGGGCGTCGGGTTCGCGGCCGGCCCCGCCCATTAGAAAATTAAAAAAGCCAGCCACGGTGATGTTCACGCGGTTGGAAAGCGCGTTCACGAACTTCCCGTCCTTCCAGTTGGGCGACGCCTCGATGCGCGCCTGGCGATTTTCCGCGGCGGACCGCACCGGAGCCGTGTCCGTCCCGGTATTGGCGGACAGGCCGACAAACGCGATAAACAGCATCAGAATGGCCAACCGGCCGGGTTTCACGAAATGGTTGTTCAACATAGAAGCAGACTAACACACACTGAGTGAGCAGTCAATCATTTTGAGTGAGTAATCACTCATTTTTTTCGGGGCAGTAGGGGCGCCCGCGCGGAGGATTTCGAATTGACGCGGGCCCTATCGATCATGATATTGTATGACAGTAGGTCAATCGATGCATGTCGTAACCGTTTCTCCCAAGTTCCAGGTAGTAATTCCAAAGGAGGTCCGCGAAAAGTACGGGCTCAAAGCCGGTGCGCAGCTCGAAGTCATGGAATACGGGAATCGCATTGAGCTGGTTCCCATCCGCCCGATGAAAACCATGCGTGGTTTTCTCAAGGGAATCGATACGACCATTGACCGCGAATCGGACCGCGCGTGAATCTGGTCGACTCATCCTGCTGGCTTGAATATTTCGCCGGATCGCCCTTGAGCGCGAAGTACGCGGCCGTAATCGAAAAAACGACCGGGCTGATCGTTCCCACGATCTGTCTTTACGAAGTTTTTAAAAAAGTCCTGCGTGAACGCGACGAAGACAGCGCCCTCCAGGCCATCGCCCAGATGCGCCAGGGTAGGGTGGTCGATCTGTCCGCTCAGGTCGCCGTGGAAGCGGCCGTTCTCTCACTGCGACACCGTTTGCCGATGCCCGACAGCATCATTCTTGCCACTGCCCTGAGCGCGGGGGCGACGCTGTGGACGCAGGATGAGGACTTTCGCGAGATACCGGGAGTCAGGTATTTCGCGAAGGGGTGAGCGTTTTCAGTTCGCTTTGCGGGGGAAGAGACAGGGGTCATTAAACAATGATTTCGGGAAATTTGTTTCGGGTCACGTTTCCCGCCCCGCTCGCGACGCGCCAGCGATTGCAGGGGCGGCGCAGCCGGTCTTTCGGCCGTGCCGGAAGACCGTAGCCCCGCAAAGCGCGGCCGGTCGCGTGAGCGGCCGGGGCGCCCAATGTTCGCGAATTATTCTAATTTTATAAAATTTACGAATTCAGAGCAGGTCCAATCGGTGCGCGGCAGAATCAAGGACCTTGCTCCTGAGGCCGGGCGGAACCGCGCGCGTCGAAGGACTGCGGGCGCGGGAAGGGGCAGGCGCCGGGAGCGGGGTTCGGGCTGTACGCGAGATACGGATTCGTATCCACGCTGAATTCGCCGGCGTCGGCGAAATTTTTGGCGAGCTGTTCGTCCAGTTCGGCGCGCGCGACGGGTGAGAGCAACCAGCTGAGCGGGGCGCGCGGACCCGGCGTGTTGTACGTATTGAACACGATGTAACGCGTGTTACGATTGGACCAGCGCGGATTCGCGTCGCGACCCGGCGGGAGACAATCAAATTCGCGGCGCACGGATTCCAGAGCGCGGCCGGTCTGATAGGCTTTGCCGCCGACGATGGCGGCCACCGGCACGAGCGTCTCGGGCAAGAGGGCGTCCACGGCGCCCGGGTCGTCGCCCTCGACGTATTCGTTGTCGATATGGATGTGCACCGGGACGATCTGGAGGCCCGGGTGTTCCTGGTTATAGTGAACGATGAATTTTTCGACGATGCGGTACAGGTCCTGCGTCGTCGCGGCGCCGCTGTTGTCGTAGTACCCGCCGTCCACGATCAAGGCCCGGTCGGATTCCTCACCGGGCACGTAGCCGGGGGGGCTGATGAGCGGAAAACGCGCGGAGAGCAGGGCCGCGGTGGAACGATTGATGTCACGGGCGCGGACGTCGAAGGTATCGCGCGAGTTCGGCAGCACGATCGCGCAATCGCGACTCGCCGCCCGGGACCGCGCGGGGTGAGCGGGCTGGAGCCGGTCGATCTCGCGCGCGAACTCCGCGCTGGCTTTTACGAATTGTCGCAGTTGCGCGGGAGTGTAACGCGCGGTTTCGTCGGGCGCTGCGCGCCGCGACGGGTCCAGGTTCAGGAGCGCGGTGACGCGTTCGATTTCCTGGTTAAACGTCGCGCGAGCGAGCGGATCCATTTGATCGTTCAGTTTCAAAAATTCTTTCGTAAGCCCGCTCGCCTGGTACAGATGAGCGAGCAGGGTTTGCGCGTCTTCGCCCTCACGCAGTCCCGGTTTCGAAAGCGACTCCACATCGCTTAAAAATCGACGCGCTTCCGCCAGAAGATACCGGTTCTGGACCTCGACCTGAGTCCGGTCTTCCAGGCAGTTGCCGTTCAGGACGGAGGTATGGATACGTTTGCCGCGCTGCGCTTCCGCGCCGTTGGCAATAACCAGGGGTATGTATCGTTCCGCGTCGTCCCAGGGTTCCCAGAGGCCCGCGAAAGACCCGGCCATTCCGCAACCCTGCCGGTCCACACCGCAGAGGCCTTCGTCCCACCAGGATTTTTCCCAGGCGGTTTCCAGCATGGTCGCCTCATCCTGAAACACGGGCAGGGGCAAAAAACGCGCCGGCAATTTATGGAAAAGAAACGCGGCGATCGCGGGTGCCAGGTAATCGTCGCCGAGGGTTTTCGCGCTCACGTCCGTGTTGGTCGGGAACGCGGCCGGATACGCCGCCGGGAATTCTTTCGCCAGCGCGGCCCAGGCGAGCATCCCGACGCTGCCGCCCGAGACGCCGCTCATCGCGAAGATGGTTTTCCGATCCACGCGCGGCCGGTCCGCCGGTTCGCGCGTAAGAAAATTCATAACGAGCATGGTCCAGTACGCCGCGCGAATGCCACCCCCCGCGCTGGAGACGAATACGAGCGGGATGCGCCCGCGTACGGACGACCCCACGACTCCGCACGTGTCGCCCGCCGCGCCCGCGAAATCCGGGTCCGCCGGCAGGCCGTTCACCGTCAACCAGCGGCACCAGATCTCTTCTATAGAACGCTGCGCGACCGCGTCCCCGTCGGTTCGTTCGCGTACGGTATACGATCGGGATTCATGCACGGAACGCGCGACCATTCCGGCCAGGATTTGCCAGACGATCAACAGCGTGAGCAGCGGCACGCGGCCGTACCCGAGGCGGCGAAACACCCAGGCAAAGGCCCGGGCCGGTGGCGAAAGAAACCGAACCTGGCGATCATAACAGTACAGCGCGCCCCACTCGAGCGCGTAGAGCACGAGTCCGGCCAGGAGCATGAAGAGGACCAGCACGCCCAGATTACCCAGCAGGGGAGCGATGTCCAGCGGCCGCAGCACGATGGCGATCGAAAGCGTGATAACGGGAAGGGATAAAACGACGAGAAACTGGTGGCGCAGGTGAGCGAGTTTTTTCGCACGCCCGCCGAAGAGATCGAACAGTTCGAACAGGAGCACCTGGAAGGGCGCGAGCAACAGACCCAGCACGATGGCAACCATGCCGGTCACGCGAAACGAACAGGCCGCGCCGGCCTCGCAACCGGGCGGAAAAAAGACGACGGGAATAGCCGCGCGCAGCAGAAACGCGCCAAATAAAATCAGGACCAGACACGCGAATACACGCGGCACCCAGATTTCGGCCACGGTCGGCGTTGGATCGGACCGGCGGGCGGCATACAGCTCGATGAAGTTGCGCCCGTGGATCCAGAAGTACAGTGCCAGACCGGCCATCATCAGAAAGGCGAAGAAGAGACCCGGCAGGTCTTTGAACGTATGACGCGCGACATCGATGCCCGGCTCCATCCGAAACAAAACGGCCAGGAAAATCAGAAAGTACACGTGAAACCGGTTGAGGTTGAGGCCGCGTAAAATGCCGGGCAGCGCGTTTTCTTCCAGGACGAATAAATCCAGACAGAGCAGGCCCGCCAGAACCATCAGCGTCAGGCCCGCCCACTGGTTCACGCCAGCGAAACCGCGAAGAAGGGTCTCGGCCGACGCCCCGGATTCGCGCGATAAAAACAACGCGACGATTCCAGATCCGATCCCGGCCGCGACCGTCAGCCCGAGCACGATCAGAATGACCGGTAAACCGTATCGTCGGTAGGTTACGAAACGCCGTCCGCCGGGATGATCGGCCTTGCTTACGCGTAACGCGTGGATCTTGAGGACCACGGGTACGCGCGCCGCGAGACCGACGCTGAATACCAGGACCCAGAGTACGATCCAGAGCAGAGCCCAGCTTCGAAATACTCCGGCGAATCCACGCGGACCCGTGGAGCTGAGATCGTAATAATTCCACGACTGGAAAATTTTTTGAACGCTGTCGGGACCGTGTAAGAGATCGCCTGTGCCATAAGAAGGCAGGGGGGCCGGGTGCATTTGCGTGAGCATCTGGTTGAAGACGCCCAGAGACACCATCGTAAAAAAGAGCAAGGTGAGCAGGAGACTGAGTAGATACGGGACGTACTCGCGACGTGTGATTCGCCCGGGACTCGCGATAGCAGGTTCCATGCGAGTCGGGTTGGAGGGCGGTTTTCGCCGGTCAATAGTTAAATTCAAATAATCATGAAATTTGCGCATAGGACCCGGTTCTAAGGGTCTTCGCGCACACGAACCGCGTGCGACGCGCCAGCGATTGGAGGGGCGGCGCAGCCGGTCTTCCGGCCTGCCGGAAGACCGGAGCCCCGCAAAGCGCGGCCGGCCGGGGATTGGATGAACCGGTCGGGGACGAACCGGCGCGGCCGGGGCGCCCGGGAGAGGCGGAAAACACGCGAGGCTCCGCGCGGCCCGGCCGATGATTATTTTGTGAGTGCGATACGCGAAGCGGTGAGCGGGCTGGAGCTTGAGCGTTTGCTCGCGGTCCTGGAGCTGGACGGGTTGCCGGACCGGTCGCGCCTTCAGCAACATTTCAGCCGCCTGTTGAAACGGTATCACCCCGACCACAACCGCGACCGAACGGACTGGGCTCACGAAAAGACGCGAGCGGTGATCGCCGCCAACCATCGCCTGCGCAAGTTCCTCGACGCGGAAGGCGCGCTGGCGGCGGCAACGGGAAGTGAAACCGCGGGGCAGGCGCGCGCGGCGTCAGCCCGGGACCGGCCCTGGCCTTTCAGCGCGGCCCGCGACGACCGGACCGCCGCGATGGCGGAGGGTTTCGCGGTGCAGTTGCTCCGCACGCCCGCCGGTCGCTACGCCCTGCCCGTCCCGTTCATTGAACGAATCCTGGCCCAGGGTCCCGGTCTGTGCACCTCGCTCGTCCCTGGCGAGTACCTGGCCCTGTTCAAGCGCGAGGTGTACCGCGTGCTGACGCCCGAGGGCGAGCCGCCGCGCGGTCTGCCGGACGATGGCTACCTGGTGTTGCTCGCGTCCGCGCGCGCGCGACTGGCGATCGTGGTGGACGCGCAGGCGCGTTTTGAGAGCATCGAGGAATGTTCGCCCGCGGATCTACGTCGTAGTTTCCTGGACGGGCGGGGCGAGTTGCAGTTTTTTTTCCAGACGGAACGATTCGTTTTCCCCGCGCGTTTGCGCCGCATGTTATGAGTTCGCCCGTCCCAAAATTTTCGGTCGAGATATTAAAAACAGGAATCTCTCCCGAAAAATTTGGGACGGGCACAGGGGATGGGAAAATCGCGCGCTTGAGGTCAATTTTAGCGGATGATTTTTTCCCCGCGATTTTTTGCGTAAAAAATTTCGTACTGTCAGGATACGCTCCATGAGTTCGTCCATCCTCGCGCTCTGCCCGCATACGGGAATGCCGCTGCGCCCGGCCTCGCACCCGGCGCTCGTCGATTTCGGTTTGTCGCCCGGGACCGGCGCGGTCCATTACTTGAAAGCGCGCGCGCTCGCGTACGACGACGATTATTTTCTCACGGAGTACAAAACGCAGTACGGCAGGACGTACGTGGAGGACGAACCCAACCTGCGGCGTCTGGCCCGTCGTCGCCTGGCGCTCCTGCCCGAGATCGCGCCCACCAGGTCCGCGCACGCCCCGCGCTTACTGGAGATCGGTTGCGCCTGCGGTTTTTTTCTGGACGAAGCGCGCCAGGTCGGCTACGCGACCGAGGGCCTCGAGATATCCCCGTACGCGGCGACTTTCGCGCGGCAACAGTTGAAGCTGGACGTACGGCAGGGGTCGTTCCTGGAACACGGCGACGGTCCGCGCGGTCCCTTCGACGTCGTGGCGGCGTTTTTTGTTCTGGAACATTTCGCCGCCCAGGCGGGGGCTTTTCGCAAAATCGCGGAATTATTGCGTCCAGGCGGATTGTTACTCTTCGCCCTGCCCTCCACGCGCGGGCCGCTCTTCGAATGTTCGCCGGAAACCTGGGCGCGCACCCACCCGCCGCGCTCCACGCGACTCTGCCGCTTTACGGGCTGCGCCCCCTGCGCCTCAGGCCGGCTTCCTACCACCCCGACCGGTCCTGCGGCCCGCGCGGCTGGCGCGTGCTCCGGTCGCTTTACGCTCCGCTGGCGGATTTACAGTGTTACGGTGATACGCTGGAAGGTCTGGCGATCCGCGAGTGAGGCGGGGTCGGATCCGGGTCCGGGTCGTCAGGAAGCGCGCACGAATTTTTTGCCCTTATTTTTCTGGCCCCAACTCTTCCTGCAGGGATTTTAAATCATACCGGGAAAGCCAGGTATCGCGGTCTTCAGTATAGTTTCCGCTGCCGGAGGAAAAAAGTTGAATAAACTTGATCATTCCAGCGGGACCAAGAGATTGGTATAGAGACCGAAGCCCTTCATCTCGAATTTCCTCTATTTTTAAGATCGCGGTACTCATAGAAGAATTATCTCCTGCAACCAACGCACAGGATTCTCCACAATGGTACGGATCCCTTCGCGATTTGCCAGATATTTCTTAACGATTCTATCGTCGGTCGTCAAGAAAAAATCAACCTTCCCAAACTCTGCCGACGAAATATGAAGCGCGTCAAAATCCTTGAAACCGAGTCTTGCAAGTTCAATCGACCGCTGTTTAACAACTGAATTCCAGGGGATAATTTCCCCTATCCCTTGCATCAAGGATTTTACTTGAGAGCGTTTTACCGGGTCCGGAGATTTATCGATCTCGAGGTTTAGAATACGACTTCCGACAATTTTGACTTCTTCTTTATTACCTCTATTCAAAATTATTATGATGGCTTCCGATTCCAGTCGAATTCGATCCTGTGTCTGATCGTCAAAAGGCCGGTTGAAGCAACAATTATCGAGGTAAATTCGGGGGATTTTAGCCAGAAATAATCTCAGAACGAATTAGTTTCGAGATTATTTCCCGGCTATTTTTAATCGTCAATTCAAAAATGCTCTGGCGCTGCAAGTAGCGTAACGGGGCGCCCTCAAGGCGCCACGCGCCTGGAAGTCAGGGTTGAGCGGCCGCGGTTGTTTGCATTTCGCTCAGGGCGCGAAAAAGCTGCGAATAATCGCCGGCCGCGTTCCAGGCCATCCAGCCGCGGGCCGGCGTCGCCTCGACCGCTTCGATCTGGAGTTGCACGTAGCGCCAGAGTGGCACGCGCGCGTGCTGGATATTGTACACGAACACCTGGATGAACGGCATGATCTGGGTTTTCAGTCCCGCCGCCGCCAGACGATCTATGGCTTTCGTGGTACCTTCGGTCATGGTGAAAGCCGGATCGGACATGCGCTTGCGGTCACCGGTAAAGTGACTGGGGTACAACATGGGATAGATGACGTCGGTGTTCTGCGCGAATAATTCGAGATTCTGGCCGATACCGTCCGCGCGATTGTATACGATGCGACCGAAAATGTCCGCGGACAGTTTCACCCGGTTGCGATCGGTAATTTCGCGCATCTCGGTCACGAGCCCGGCGATGAATTCATGTTTGCGGGTCAGGCCATAGCCCATGCCGCTGTCCTCGAAACGAATGTAGTCGAGCTGCACTTCGTCGAAGCCCATCCGCGATACTTCTTCCACGAGTACATGTAATTGTTCCATTCGTTTTGGTTCGATGGGTAATCGCGTGATGCCGCCCTGGAAACAGACGACGCGCACGATCGTATACATGCCCTCGGCCTTGAGAAAATCGACGACTTCCTGGTTGACCTGATTGACGCGGCCGTTATAGACCTGGGCGTCCAGAGCGAAGGCGTTTACGCCCAATGGTTTGGCCTGGGCCACCAGACGCTGCATGAAGTCCAGCGACCTGGCGCCGCCGCCGCGCCGGATGGGCACGTACAGAGCGCGAAATTTCCGCTTCTCCAGCGCGATCTTTTCAGCTTCCGCTTTTTTTTCGGCTGCCGAGGCGCAGGCGACCGTAAACAGCAGCAGGGAGAGAAGCAGGGCCCGGGGAATATGATTTAAAAACATGCTGCGAGTCTGATTTCTTCCGGGGGCTGTGGGGTCAAGCCCTTTGTGGCGGGGACCTGGCGGTGCAATTTCGCGGGCGATCCGCTTGCATCCGGGAAGGGCCTGTTTGCAACTAAGTAATTATCCCAAACGCTGGAGTCGCGAAATGAAAGCAGTAATTATGACCGGATACGGCCCCCCGGATGCGCTTCAAATCCGGGAAGTAACAAAACCGAAACCGAAGGATGATGAAGTGCTCATTCGAGTCTTCGCCGCCTCCGCGCACATCGGCGATACGAGGATCAGAAAAGCCGATCCATTTTTGGTCAGACTCGTTTTTGGATTGTTCAAACCGCGAAAAAATTTAATACCCGGGCTGGAAATATCCGGGGTGGTCGAAGAAACAGGAAAAAATGTAAGGTCATTCAAGATCAATGATCAGGTATTCGCGTTTACCGGTTTCGGACTTGGAGGGTACGCTGAATACCGCTGTCTGCCGGAAAAATCCAGGACGGGCACCCTCGAAAAAAAAGGCCTGGTTGCCTTAAAACCGGCGAATTTATCTTTTGAGGAAGCGGCGACGGTCCCCGCAGGAGGGCTGACAGCCTTAAAAAATTTACAAAAAGCGAACCTTAAAAAAGGCCAAAAAATTCTGATCTATGGCGCGTCGGGCAGTCTCGGAACTTACGCAATCCAGCTGGCAAAGTTTTTTGGGGCGGACGTCACGGCCGTTTGCAGGGCCGAAAATTTCGTCCTGGTTCAATCGATCGGAGCGGACAGGGTAATCGACTACACGAAGGAAGATTTTCAGGAAAAGGACGATCGTTACGACGTTATTTACGATGCGGTGATGAAATTAAACTCCGGCTGCAAACGAAACCTGACCGAAAACGGCCGGTACGTGAACAACACCGGCCTTCCCAAAATTGCCGCAGGCGATTTATCTCTGCTAAGAGATCTGATCGAAAAGGGTATTTTGAAGCCGGTGATAGACAGAATTTATCTACTCGATGAAATTGTGGACGCGCACCGCTACGTTGACCTCGGACACAAGAAAGGAAATGTGGCGGTAACCATCAAATCCGCTTTCGCGAATTAAGAGTTCATCTCCAGAGAACGGGAAGCGCCTCCTTCCCGTTTGCGTACTCAATCGTCCAGTCTGATCTCGTCGATCTGGGCCATGGCGCCCATTTCGCCAGCCGCAGCGGAGCGTGTCGCGTTGGTCACGGCCGCGGGCGCCAGATCGACCGCCTGGCCCTGGGTGACGGAAACCGATTGGTTCGACTTTTTGATGAAAATTTCCACAGTGCCTTCGCGCACGGCGAAGGTCCCGGTTTCGTCGGCCTGGTTCACGCGGCCCCAGAATTCGGTGCCGCGCACGCCGGCGATGGCCGCGGGCGTTTCCACTTCCAGGGTTCCGCCGTGCCGTTGCGCGACTTTCACCAGGATATCGCCCGAGGTGATTTTCGCGCGCACTTTTTCTTTCGCGAGCGATTCCAGGCGAAATTCGGTGTTGCCCAGCAAACGAATGCCGGCCATGCCGCGCACCAGCAGGTCGACTTTGCCGTCCGCACCGGTTCGCAAAAAGTCATTTTCTTTCAGTTCCTGGCGCACCTGGAGCGGTTTCCAGACCCCCGCGTCCTGCCAATCGACCTGGCCCTCCGAAACGAGAACCCTTGCCTGGAGGCGCGCGGGATCGGCTTCTTTACAGCCCGCGATGATTCCTGCTGTGAGTACGAAAAATAAGATTGTTCGGGACATGTGATTGCTCCTGTTGCGAAGATAGTAAATTTTTCCGCGATGGACTCTTAACCCGGATTATTTTGATGACGGGCGCGACATTCGGCGATGATCTCCAGTGCGGTTTCCAGATCGCGCCAGCCGTCGATCTTGACGTATTTCTGTTCGAGATCTTTGTATACGGAGAAGAAGTGTTCGATCTCCTTGAGCAAATGCGGCGGCACGTCCGCCAGGCGACGGATATGCCCCCAGTTGGGATCTCCCACGGGCACGCAGAGAATTTTTTCGTCCACGCCCTTATCGTCTTCCATCAAAAACACAGCGACCGGCCGCGCCTCGATATGACAGCCGGGAAAGGTGGGCTCCCAGAGCAGCACGAGCACGTCCAGCGGGTCTCCGTCCTGGGACAGCGTCTCAGGGATGAAACCGTAGTCGCTGGGATAATGGACCGCGGAGAACAACATCCGATCGAATCGAATGACTTTGTTCTTTTTGTCGTACTCGTATTTATTGCGACTTCCTTTGGGAATTTCGACGAGCACTTCGACGGTGAAATCGGCGGAAGACATACGGGCCTGCTTACTTGAATTGCCACCCGCGCGGGCGGCCGGGAGAATGGGCAAGATTGGATCCGATTCCGCCCGGGGGCAAGAGTTTTTGAGGATATCCTTCGATTTTAAACAGGTATGGTGGTGCACATGATTGCCGGAGACGCCGCCCCGTCGCATGGTCAGAACTGGGTCCTGGTGGCCACCATCCTCGGCGCTTCGCTGGCCTTTATCGACGCGACGGTCGCGAATGTGGCCCTGCCTGTTTTACAAAAAGAGCTCGGGGCGACCCTGGCCGAGACCCAGTGGGTCGTCGAAATTTACATTCTGTTCATTACGGCGCTTCTGCTCGTGGGGGGCGCGCTGGGGGACGCGTTCGGTCGCAAAAAAATTTACAGCCTCGGCATCGTCCTTTTCGCGGCTTCGTCTTTATTCTGCGGGCTGGCCACCAGCCCGACCTGGTTGATCCTGACCCGCGCCGTGCAGGGCATCGGCGGGGCTCTGCTGATCCCCGGCAGCCTGGCACTGCTGCGCGCGAATTACGCGGAGGCCGAAAGCGGACGGGCCATCGGCACCTGGTCGGCGTTTTCGGCCCTGGTTTCGGTTGCGGGGCCTCTGCTCGGCGGCTTCTTGATCGAACACGGGTCCTGGCGCTGGATTTTTTTTATCAATCTCCCGGTCGCGGTCTGCACTCTGGCCCTGTTACACTGGAAAGTGTCCGAGAGCAAAAGCGCGCGCGGTCAGAAGCTCGATCTGACCGGTGCGATTCTGGAAATTTTCGGGCTGGGTCTGGTGGTCTACGGGTTGATCGAGGCGGGCCACGAGGGCTTCGGGCCCGTGCGCGTGAATCTCGCGCTCGGCGTGGGCATCGTCTTACTGTTTGTGTTTCTGGTTCACGAAGCGCGCACGCCCGCGCCAATGATGCCGCTCGCGCTGTTTCGTTCGCCCACGTTCACCGGCGTCAATCTGCTTACGTTTTTACTGTACGGCGCGCTTTCAGGACTGATGTTTTTTACGCAATTCGCGCTGCTCCAGGTCCAGGGGTTTACGCCGATGATGGCGGGAGCGTT
>CAZVZS010000001.1:47319-104309 GCA_964631535.1 uncultured Leptospiraceae bacterium | reverse complement strand
GCACCGGACCGCGCCTGCCTCTGACCGCGGGCCCCCTGCTGGTGGCCGCCGGACTCTATCTCTTCACACGCGCGAGTCGCGATGTGTCCTACTGGACCGCGTATTTCCCGGCGATTCTCTTGATGGGCGCGGGGATGACTCTGCTCGTGGCCCCGCTGACGAACACGGCCATGAACTGCGTGGCGGAGGAATTCGCGGGCCTGGCCTCCGGGATCAATAACGCGATCGCGCGCGCGGGCGCTGACGCCGTCATCGTGCAGGACCTCCGGCTCGCCGCGGCGGACATCCCGGAGGGCCTCACGGGCGAACCGGCGCGCGCCGTACGGGCGGCCATCCAGGATGCGTTCCTCGACGGTTACCATAATACCCTGCGAGCCTGCGTCGGGCTTACCCTGGCGGGAGCCCTGCTGGCGTTTCTTTTGATTCGCGGGGGCGGAAAAAACGCGACCCTTCAGCAGGCAGGCAGGGCGATCGAATAGTAAGCGCCGGGAAGGCACCCGACCGTGCTCACAAATTTCGTCCCGAACCTGCCTGAAATCCCTTGACGTCGTTCGGAATCTTCCCCGATACTTGTCCGCCGCCGCCCATCGAACGGGCTGGAGCGCCAGGGGGAAAATCCATGTCCTTGCTCATTAAAAACGGTCGCGTCGTCACCGCCGTGGACGACTACCACGCGGATGTGTTCATCGAAAAAGATACGGTCACGACGATCGGCAAGAACCTGAACATCCAGGCGGACGAAACGATCGACGCCACCGGTCGACTGCTCATCCCGGGCGGCATCGATCCGCATACGCATCTGGACATGCCCTTCGGCGGCACCTCTTCCGCCGACGATTTCGAAACCGGCACGCGCGCCGCGGCCCACGGCGGCACGACCACCATCATCGATTTCGCGATTCAACAGAAAGGGCGCTCCACGCTGGAGGCGCTCGATACCTGGCATAAAAAAGCCGAAGGTAAAACGGCGATCGATTACGGCTTTCACATGATCGTCACCGACATGGCCGAAGATCGCCTCGGTGAAATGCGCACGCTCGCGGACGATGGAATCACCTCTTATAAAATGTTCATGGCCTATCCCGGCGTGTTTTACGTGGACGACGGAACTCTGTTTCGCGCCATGCGCAAGGCGGGCGAAGACGGCACGCTCGTCTGCATGCACGCCGAAAACGGCATCGTCATCGACGAGATCGTCAAACGCGCCGTGGCCCAGGGGAAAACCGAACCGAAGTGGCACGCCCTCACGCGGCCCACGCGCATGGAAGCTGAAGGCGTGCACCGCGCCATCGCCATCGCCGAAACGGCCGGGGTCCCGGTTTATATCGTACATCTTTCGAGTTACGACGCGCTCGAACAGGTGAACATCGCGCGCAGCCGCGGAGTCTACGCCTACGCGGAAACCTGTCCGCAGTATCTCTTTCTCGATTATTCGCAATACGAAAAGCCCGGCTTTGAAGGCGCGAAATGGGTCATGACGCCCGCTTTACGCGAAAAATGGAATCAGGACGAACTCTGGCGCGGCCTCAAATTCGGCGATCTCGCGTCCATCTCCACCGATCACTGTCCCTTCTGTTACAAGGACCAGAAAGAACTCGGCCTCAAGGATTTTACGAAAATTCCCAACGGCGCGCCCGGCGTCGAAAATCGAATGTCCCTGGTGTACAACGGCGGTGTGATCGGCGGACGCATCTCCGTGAACAAATTTGTGGAACTGACCTCCACCGCAGCGGCCAAACTCTTCGGCCTCTTCCCGCGCAAAGGTACGATCGCAGTCGGCAGCGACGCGGACATCGTCATCTTCAATCCCAATCGCACGGAAACGATCGGCGTGGGCAATCCCTGCACGCACCACATGAACGTCGATTACAGCGCCTGGGAAGGCCACACGGTGCAGGGCATTTCGGAGACGGTAATTTCGCGCGGCAAAATCGTGATCAAAGACACCGGGTACGTCGGCAAGAAGGGCGACGGGCAGTTTTTGAAGCGGTCGCTGTTTTCGGGGCTGCACTAAAAACGAAAGGGGGACCGGCGCGGTCCCCCTTTCAAACCCCCGCGCCGGGGGGGTTGCGGTCCCCCCCGGAACCCCCCAACGCTTCGCGGTCAGCACACTCACGATCTTTTGTTCTGGAACGGAAACTTGAAATTTTATGGCAAATGCAAAAGAAACGACAGCCAAGAACCAGGAAGACGGCCTTCAGAAATTCCTTCCCGAAATATTCAGGTCGGTTAGATTACTTCTGGTAGTGGTATTCGGTTTTATCATATTCTATTTTGGCCAGAGGTCGTATATTCGCATGCAAAGTACGAACCTGGCCATTTCAACCTATACGAGTATCCTGCGCGAAAAAAACGTGGACGATAAGGTTTTATTGTTACAATACCTTGCCTCCCTTGATCCGGACAATGCGGTTCTCGCAAAACACGCGAAGCAGGCGACGAAAAGTTTTGAACAGCGGGCCTTGCTTGATCAAAAAACACGCGAAATCCAGCATTTAAGAAACTTTTTACGCGCCCAGGCAAACGCGAACATAGCGGAAAAGCAAGGATTAAACGGACAGATCGCGGAGCTCGAACGAGAAGTCGGCGGTTTACAAAAAGAAATCCGTTATTATGAAATTTCGTCGGGTTCGGCCGGGTGTCCGGTGGAAAAGCCGCTGACGGAAACGCGAAAAACGGCTACACCGAAGAGGCCAATTCATGGTTCGCCTTTTGAATAATATCTCAGCTGATTCGAATCTTTATGGCAAAACCTCGAACGTTAAGGCTTTTTCTGGCCGGACCCTGTCAGACTGCAAAGTAGCGGGCGATTCAATCGAGCCGAAATGAGTAGAATACAGAAAATCATCGGTGAGCACCAGGCGCCGTTATTGGAGGCGTGGAATGAATACTTCGACGATAAAAATTGAGATCCCGAATGCTGAGGACGTCGCAATTTCTGAAGATACGCTGAGCGTTGATTTAAGCGATGGTCGAACTATATCAGCTCCGCTCGCATGGTTTCCGCGCCTTGTTTATGCGAAACCGGAGGAAAGAAATAACTGGAGGCTGATTGGAAATGGCCAGGGAGTTCACTGGCCCGCGCTTGATGAGGATATTAGTGTTGAAGGCCTTTTGCTGGGCAAGCCTTCAGGCGAGTCCCAGGTTTCATTTAAAAAATGGCTACTCCAGCGGTCCGCGGCTGGAACCTCGTAAAATGCACAGTTCGGCCAGCCGCGCCAGGAAAATGGAATGGCCCTGGCCCACGGGACCGCAACGCTCAGGTCATGTTCCGGGCAGCCCGGGAGGGCGCTCATTTTTCAAACTTGACGTGGAGCCAGAATGGTGCTATTTTGGAACCATGCCAGTCAACCTTTCGATTAAAAATGTACCCGACAGTCTGGCGAAACGATTGCGACGTCGGGCGAAAACAAACCGGCGGTCGTTACAGAACGAGTTGCTCTGCATTATTGAAGAAGCCGTTGAAACAGGCGAAAATCCGGAAAAGGTTTTGCGCGAACTTCGGGAACTGGGAGTGAAGACACCCACCGAGGCAACGGCCATCCTGAGGGCTGAACGGGATGGACGCTAAAGTCATCGATGCTTCGGCTCTGGCCGCCGTCTTATTTGCGGAACCGGAAGCGGACAAGGTTGTAACCATGCTGGGAAAAAATCGCCTCCTCGCGCCAACCATGCTGCCCCATGAGTTGACCAGCGTTTGCCTTACAAAAAGAAAACGGTATCCGGAGCAGGCTGCGATTCTTTTAACCGCTCTACGGCAAATGAATCGTCTGGGAATTCGAACCATTGAGGTCCCGGCGTTCAGTGTCGTCACCCTTGCGGAGCGCACCTCCCTTTCAGCGTACGACGCCGCGTACCTCTGGTTGGCTCTGCGTCTCGGAGTGGAACTGGTAACCCTCGATGACCGCCTCGCGAAAGCCTGGCGAGAAAACCGCTCCGATCCACGCCGGTCACGATAGAAGTCGCGCGAGAGGCGGGAATTAATCGCCAGCCTAAACCGAAGCCGCCGCCTTCTTCCGCGCCGCCAGCTCCAGGCGCACGAGATTGCCTGTCATCACAGCGCGAGATTCGTCCAGGTAGCGACGCGCCAGAACGGAACGCGCGGCCTGTTCAGCGCCGGTGAGCATGGCAACCTGTCGTTCAAAGAGCATGCTGATGATGAAACGGGCCGCGTTTTCGACAGTCTCGAACGCGCGCGTGTCGCGATCGCCCGCGTCGATGTTTTTATAAACGGCGACCGACCGTTCCATGAGATCGAAAAGGTCTTTGAGGTCAGCGGAAGCTTTGAATTTCGCCATTTCTTCCGAAATATAATTACGCAGGAAACCGGTGGGCGTGAGACCCACGACGACCCCGCCGATGGCCGCGACGATCTGTAACTGCGTGGTACCCTCGTAGATCGTGGTGATGCGCACGTCGCGGTACAGGCGCGCAACGTCGTACTCCTCGGTATAACCCGCGCCCCCGTGAATCTGAATGGCGTCGTCGGCGATCGTTTTGGCCGTTTCGGTGGCGTAATATTTCGCGAGCGGTGTAAAAAAATCGGCCAGCTTCTCGCGATGGCGGTGTTCCGAGCCCTTGGCCTCGCGCTCGGGCACGCCTTCTTCTCGCTGGCGTTCGCGCTCCCAGAGATAGAGGTCCACCGCCCGCGAGCCTTCCATGACGATGTTACGAATGGCGGCGATTTCGGTTTCCATTCGGTCCAGCATCTTGCGCACGGCGGGAATGTCCTGGATCGGTTTGCCGAACTGCTGGCGTTCAAACGCGTACTTGCGCCCTTCGTTGTACGAGGCGGTGGCGGTCCCGAGCGCCTGCGCCGCGATCATGAGCCGGGCGGTGTTCATCATCCCCATCGAATACTTCACCAGGCCCTTGCCGACTTCGCCGATGAGCAGGCCGGGCGTGTTGTCGAAGACCACTTCGCAGGTGGGCGACGAGTGCAGGCCCAATTTTTTTTCGACGCCGGCGATGAACGCGTCTTTGCCCTCGACCAGAAAAAAAGACAACCCGCGTGCGCCCGACGCGGGCGTTCCCGTGCGCGCGAGCGTGAGAATAATGGAAGGCATCCCCGTGTATCCGCTCGCGTGCGTGATGAATCGTTTCGTACCGGTGATGCGCCAGACGCCCGCTTCGTCTTTGACCGCTTTCGTCTGCACCGACGGGAGATCGGACCCGTAGTTGGGTTCAGTCAGGGCCATCGCGCAGGTGAGTTCGCCGCGGGCGAGTCTCGGAATCCAGGCCGCGCACAGTTCAGGGCTGCCGTAGCGTTCCACGATTTCGGCCACGTTGGGACTGAGCCCGGACAGACAGAAGGCCGCGTCCGCGCGCGAAAAAAGTTCGATGCCGATCGAGGACGCGGTGGAAGGCATACTGAGACCGCCGTACTTGCGGCGCAGAGCCATGGGTATCAATCCCGCTTCGCGGACTTTTTCGAAACATTCGTCCAGGGCTTTCGGAAAACGCACGGTGCCGTTTTCGTATTTCAAACCGACCCGGTCCATTTCGGCGGCGCGCGGAGCCACGAAGGTGCCCATCACATCGCCCATGGAGTCCAGGACCGATCCGTAAAAATCGACGGCCTCCGCCACCGACGCGGGCGCGAACGCCAGGTTTTCGTTCCCGGTTTCGCGGTACAGCCGCGCATCGCGAAAATCCTTGCCTTCGTACTCGCGCACGACTTCGTCCCAGTTGATCAACTTCTGAAAGTGTAACTGAAGATCGTCGTTGTCCTGAAAAAAATTACCCTGAATCATTGTGTTGGCTTCCTTGCGATTTGTTCACCACGGGGGCACGGGGGACACGGGGTAAATCATAAAACATTTCGAAACCAGCATTCCGGAACGTTCGCAATCGCGTTAGGTTGATTCTCCCCCCGGTGCTCCCCGTGCCCCCGTGGTTAAAATTTACTGTTACTTAACATGCGCATCGGCGATTTGAATCGCTTGCGAAATAATATCCAGGCCTTCGTCAATGCCGGCTTCGTCGATGATGAGCGGCGGGCAGGTAAAAATCCAGTTCCAGCGCACGAAGGTGAACATGCCCAGTTCGCGAATTTTCGCGGCGACCTGGTTCATGATCTTCATATCGTCCCCGCCCGAGTTCCAGGGCGCCATCGGTTCCTTCGTGTCGCGATTTTTCACGAGTTCGATGCAACCCAGCAGGCCCGTGCCGCGGTAATCGCCGATGGAGGGGTGTTTCGTTTTGAGTTCGTGCACGCGCTGGCGCAAATATTCACCCATGCGCGCGGCGCGGTTGATCAGATCGCCTTCTTCGTACACTTCGATCGTCGCCAGAGCCGCGGCGCAGGCCACGGCGTGCGCGGAGTACGTGAGGCCGAGCCAGAGCGGTTTGTCGTTGAAGTGCGCGGCGATTGTATCGCTGACCATGAGCGCGCCGAGCGGGATGTAACCGGATGTGAGGCCCTTGGCCATGACGATCATGTCCGGATCGATGCCGCTGTGCTGGATCGCGAACCATTTACCTGTGCGTCCGAAGCCGCTCATGACTTCGTCACTGATAATCAGGATGCCGTACCGGTCGCAGATGGCGCGAATTTTCTGCCAGTAGTCGGGCGGATACTTGATACAACCGGATGAGCCCGATTCGCCTTCCATTAAAATCGCGGCGACGTTCTGCGGGCCCTCGAACTGGATGACGCGTTCGATGTGCGACACGCATTCGCGTTTGCACGATTCGATTCTCTGGCTCCAGGGGCAGCGATAACAGTACGGATCCTCCACGTGCACGATGTTCGGCACGGCGCTCTGATCGACGGCCAGCTTGCGCGGGTCCCCCCCGGCGGAAATCGCGCCGTAGGTGGCGCCGTGATAGGAACGGTAGCGCGTGATGATTTTATGCCTTCCGGTGTAGAGCCGCGCCAGTTTGATCGCGTTGTCGATCGCGTCAGCCCCGCCCAGAGTGAAAAAAGTTTTGTTGAGCGGACCGGGGGCGATTTCGGAAAGTTTTTTGCCGAGCAGAGCGCGCGGTTCGGTGATCATGCCGGGGTACACGTACGACACGCGGTCCATCTGGCGCACGACCGCGTCGCGAATTTTCGGGTTGCCGTGGCCGATGTTCACGTTCATCAACTGCGACGAGAAGTCGATGTAACGTTTGCCGTCGTAATCCGTGACGTAAATGCCCTCCGCCCGCTCGGCGTTGATCGGGTTAAGTCCGCTCTGAGCCGACCAGGAGAACAGCGTGTGGTCCAGGCTGTACTGTAAGATGGTTTCGCTGTCGATCGACGCGGGTGTCGTTACGCTCATATTTTACCTCAAAATTTTTTCGCGAATGGCCGGAACACTGCACAGGGCCAGATAAATGAACATGGAAAGGAAGAAACCGGAGAACCAGGCCCCGTACGAAAGCGCCTGGAAGAACAGATTGTCGTCCGAAAACTGCCCGCTCAGGAGCACGATCACGGCCCCGGCCGCGATACTGAAGAGTGAGATCGGATTAAAACCGCCCATAAACCGGTAGATGCCGTGCGTCCGGAACAGATCGCCAGGCGAAAGTCTGGTCTTACGTAATACGAAATAATCGGCGATCATCACGGCCACCACCGGACCGAGCACGCTGCCGTACGTGATCAAAAACTCCGCGATGATTCCCGTCAGTTTCCAGGGCATGACGAGGATCCCGATCACCCCCGCGATCAGGCCCCCGACCTTGAAGCTGACCCGCGCCGGCCACACGTTGGCGAACGAGTTGGCCGGGCTGATGATATTCGCGGCGATGTTCGTGGACAGGGTGGCGATGATCAAAGCGAATTGACCCGTGACCAGCACGAAACGGTTCTGCGAAATTTGCGAAATCAAAGTGGCCGGATCCCAGGGCGCGTCCTGAACGGTGAGGACATTGTCGAAGGCGATGATCGCCGCCGACGTGGCCACGACGCCGATGAACGAATAAAACATCATCGTCGTCGGCAGGCCCATGAACTGACCGACGGCCTGGTCCGCCTGGCTTTTCGCGAAACGCGAGATATCGGGGATGTTGAGCGCGAGCGTGGCCCAGTAACCCACCATGGCCGCGAGCCAGAAGAGCACCGTGAGCCAGACCGGCTGCGTTTTCGTTTCCCCGATCGTGAGGGTGGTCGTCCGGTCCGAGATAAAATTCGCGGACGCGAATTGAAAGACGACCGTACTCCCGGCGCCGACGCCAGGCACGAAAACCTCCGTTGTAAATATACCATCCGGCCCGATCAGCGACCGAAAGGGCACGGCTCCGCCGTCCTGATTCGAAAGCGGGGCCGTATCGACCGCGGCCCCGGCGGGCGCGGTCACGGTTCGGTACCTGTTCGCGCGAATTTCGCCTGCTTTCGATTTTAAAAGATTTAAGTTAAAACGCGCCCCGTCCGCGTTCGTGCCCGCCAGAGTCACCACGGGGCGCGAGAAATTGTTGGACCCGTCCAGCACGGGACCGAGGCCGCCGCCGACCGCGAAGGCCCAGCCGATGAGCAGCAGGCCGATGACCAGCAGAATCGGGGCCGACCAGTCCTCCAGCCATTTGATCGACTCCGTACCCGCGTACACGAAGTACATATTGATCAACCAGAACGCGCCGAATCCCGCGAAATTCAGCCAGGCATGATCGCGCGTGAGTTCGATGAGCGAAAGGTTCGGATCGTAGAGGGCGAGCACGAGGCCCACCAGCGCGATCCCGCCCACCCAGCACTGGATGCCGAACCACCCGCAGGCCACGAAGGCCCGCACGAGCGACGGGACGTGGATTCCGTACACGCCGAAGACGGCCCGGCCGAACACCGGAAACGGGATGCCGTACTTCGTGCCCGCGTGCGCGTTGAAGATCATCGGAATGGCGACGATCACGTTCCCGGCCAGGATGATACCGATCGCCAGCGGCCAGCTTAAACCATTGCGCAGCATATCGGCCGCGAGTAGATACGTCGGGATACACACCGACATGGCCACCCAGAGCGCGGCGAAGTTCCATTTATTCCAGGTGCGCTGCTCGATCCGCGTGGGCGCGAGATCAGCGTTGTAAAGCGGTGACGCGGAAACGTCCTCTTTTAATTCGACCAACTCGTTATCGAGAATCGCCATGCGTTTTCCTTGAAAAATGTTGGGACGAAGCGAATTTACCACGGGGACACGGGGAGCACGGGGCGAATTCAAACGCTTAGATACTCCCGACGTTCCGGAACGCGGGGCCGATCTAAAGAAAAAAATTCCCCGTGTCCCCCGTGCCCCCGTGGTGCCCTTCTTCGGTTTATTAACTCATCCAGTCGGACGTTTTTTGTAATTCCCACTTCTCGGTGACTTTTTTGGACTGCGACCAGAAGTCCACCCCGCCCTGGCCGGTCATTTCGCCCACGCCGAAGCGCGAATCGTTCCAGCCGCCGAACGGAAACGGTTCGCGGGGCACGGGCACGCCGATATTGACGCCCACCATGCCCGCACTCGCGCGGTGCGTGAACTCGCGCGCGGAGGCGCCGCTGGACGTGTAAATCGCCGCGGCGTTGCCGTACGGGTTCGCGTTTTCGATGCGCATCGCTTCGTCGAAGTTTTTCGCGCGACGAATGGTGAGCACGGGTCCGAAAATTTCCTCCGACGCGGACGGCGTGCGGCCATCTTCGTCCAGGATGATCGTCGGGCCCACGTAAAAACCCTCCGCCTTGTTCGCGTCCGCGGGGGTGGCCCCGCGTCCGTCCAGGAGGATCTTCGCGCCCATCTCTTCGGCCTGGTCGATGTAACGCGTAATCCGGTCGCGCGCCGCGCGACTCACCACCGCGCCGAGGTTTTCGCCGGGCTTCAGCGTGGCGGCGGTATCCACAACTCGATTGATAATCGCGTCGACATTGCCCACAGCTACCATCACCGAAGCGGCCATACAACGCTGGCCCGCGCAGCCGGTGAATGAGTCAGTAACGTTCTTCGCGGTCATTTCCTCGTTCGCGTCGGGCAGGACGATCAAATGATTCTTCGCGCCACCCAGCGCCAGCACACGTTTGCCGGCGGCCGAGGCCCGGCCGTACACGATCTTCGCGACTTTCGTCGATCCCACGAAACCAACCGCGCGGATATCGGGATGATCGCAAATCGCTTCGACGATCTCGCGTCCACCGTTGACCACCGAAAAGATGCCGTCGGGCAGACCGGCCTGTTTCAAATATTCGGCGATACGCTGCGACGAGATCGGCACGACCTCGGATGGTTTGAGGATGAACGCGTTGCCGAGGCCGATCGCCTGCGGGATCATCCAGAAGGGCACCATGAACGGGAAATTGAAGGGCGTAATCCCCGCGACGATGCCGAGCGGATAACGCATCTGGCGACACTGCACGCCCGTGGAAACTTCGAGCGTCGGCTCCCCGACGAGCTGCGGGAGCGAAATTCCATACTCCAGGCATTCGATGCCCTTGGACACGGAGGCCTTCGCTTCCGGCAGCATTTTCCCGTTTTCCTCGCTGACCAGCGCCGCGAGCGCATCGAAGTTTTTCTCCATCAATTCTTTCAGGCGATAAAACACCTGGACCTTTTCGCGAATCGGCACGATCTGCCAGGCGAACTGGGCTTCCTTCGCTTTCGCGACGGCCTTATCCAGTTCGGTTTTCGTGGAAAGCGGAACCTTCGCGATCACTTCGCCCGTCGTGGGATTTTCAACGTCGAGGAAGTCGGCCGCCTGCGCTTCGGTGAATTGTCCGCCGATGAAATTTTTCAACGTACCGTATTTAACGACTTTATTAAGGGTACCTGCGCTCATATTGTTTCTCCTGCGTGAACCTGTTACCGCGAATATCGCCCCGGTTCGACGCTGCCCGCCTCGGTCGGGATGTTGGGATCCGGGATGTAACGACTCGGATCGTTCTCGTCCAGCTTCATGCCCAGACGCTGGTGCTCGGACCAGGTCAGCGGCGGCCCTTTACGTTTTTCCTGCATGGTAATACATCCGTCTACGGGACACATCAAGAGACAGAGATTGCAACCGACGCATTCGTCCACGATGATTTCGTATTTATTATGCGGCATGCCCTTCGTGAGACTGATCGACTGGTGGGAGGTATCCTCACAGGCGATGTAACACAGGCCGCAGTGCACGCAGGTGTCCTGGTTGATATTCGCGACGATGTGGTAGTTGAGGTCCAGATTTTCCCAGCGCGTGATTGTTGCGATGGATTTGCCGCGAAAATCGTCAAGAGTCTCAAAACCCTTTTCGGTCATATAATTGAGCAGGCCGTCGTTCAGATCGCGCACGATACGAAAGCCATACTTCATGGCCGCGGTGCAGATTTGAACACTGCTTGATCCGAGCAAAATGAACTCGGCCGCGTCCTTCCAGGTGGAAATGCCGCCAATGCCTGAGATCGGCACGCGCGAAGTCACCGGGTCCTGAACGAGAGTCGTCAGCATCTTGAGCGCGATCGGTTTGACCGCCGGTCCGCAGTACCCGCCGAACGCGGAACTCGGTCCCACTGCCGGGCGCGGCACGAAGGTATCCAGGTCCACGCCCACCACCGACTGAATCGTATTGATTAGCGAAAGCGCGTCGCAACCGGCCTGCACGCAGGCTTTCGCCGTGGGCACCACCGAATGCACGTTGGGCGTGAGCTTGACGATGACGGGGATCTGCGTCACTTCCATCACCCAGCCCGTGATCATCGCGGCGATCTCAGGGTCCTGGCCGACGGCCGAGCCCATGCCACGTTCGTTCATGCCGTGCGGACAGCCGAAATTGAGTTCGAAGCCTGCGCAGCCCGTGTCCTGGGTGCGTTTGACGAGATCGTGCCAGGCCTCGCGTTCGGTGCAGGCCATGAGTGAGACGATGTTCGCGCGGTCCGGCCATTCGCGCACGATTTCGCGAATTTCCTTGAGGTTCACTTCCAGCGGGCGATCGGAGATCAGCTCGATATTGTTCAGGCCCATCACTTTCTGGCCGTAGTAGTCCACGCTGCCGTAGCGCGACGAAACGTTGCGCACCTGGTCGCCGAGGGTCTTCCAGACGACACCGCCCCAGCCGGCCTCGTACGCGCGGTGCACGTTGAAGGCCTTGTCAGTGGGCGGGGCCGAAGCCAGCCAGAACGGATTGGGACTTTTAATCCCCAGAAAATCGGTTGCGAGTGTCGGCATAAATTTTTCCCGGTATTACCTATTTCACCCCGTGTTCCCTGTGTCCCCGTGGTAAAAAAAATTAACTAATCGATAAACCGGCGCGCGCTCCGGGCTCGGACAGTTTCAAGCCCGCCTGCGGCAGGCCGAGAAATTGCAAAATCCCTACCGTGGCGATCTTCCCGTGTTCCACGGCGTTGACGACTTCCGCGCCGCCGTTGATCGCGTCGCCTCCGGCGAAGATCCCCGGCACGCTCGTGTGGCCGAAGCGGTCCACATGCAGCACTCCGTGCGAATTCGCCAGATCCATGCCGCCGTATAAATTGGCGAACGGCTGCTGGCCCGTGGCTTTGATGACCATGTCCACCTCAATCGTGAACGTTTCACCGGTTGGTTCGGGACGGCGCCGACCGGACGCGTCCGGAGCGCCGGGCCGCATGGTTTCGCAGACAAGGCGCGATACGCTGCCGTTGTCACCCTGGATTTCCTTTGGCGCCGCCAGCCAGATCGTTTTTACCGTGTCGAGTTTCGCGCCGTCGTATTCTTTTTCCGTGGCGGGTTTTTCTTTTTCCGTACGACGATAGACCATCGTAACTTCGCGCGCGCCGAGGCGAACGCTCTGGCGGGCCGCGTCGATGGCGGTCATGCCCATGCCGATGACGGCCACCTTTGCGCCGACCGGAATGGAACCGGGCGGTTTGCTGCGAATATCGTGGATGTATGAAATCGCGTCGACGACCCCGCCGAGGTTTTCGCCCGGAATGCCGAGCGCGCGCGTCTGGCCCAGGCCGACGCCGAGAAACACCGCGTCGTAACTCGACCGCAAATCGCTCAGGGTGACATCGCGCCCGAGCGCCGTCCCGTATTTGATTTCGATGCCGCCGACGGCGATAATAAAATCGACTTCGGCCTGGCTGAATCCCACGTCCAGTTTATAAGCGGCGATGCCGTAGCTCATCAGACCGCCGCCGGTTTTTTCCTTCTCATACACCGTGACCTTTACGCCCTCACGCGCCAGGTAAAACGCGGCGGACAAGCCCGCCGGTCCCGCTCCGACCACGGCGACGTGTTTGCCCGTGTCCGGCTTGCGCTTCCAGAGCGATTCCTTCTTATATAACACCGGATCGGTGGCGAACCGCTGTAACTGGCCGATTGGAATCGGGTCCTCATGGAGCTGGTTGCAAACGCAGGCGCCCTCGCAGAGTTTTTCCGTGGGGCAGACGCGCGCGCAGCCGCCGCCGAAAATATTACTTTCGAAGATCGTCTTCGCCGATCCGAGGTAATTGCCCGACGAAATCTGTTTGATGAAAAGCGCGACATCGATGCCCGTGGGGCAGGCCTTCGTGCAGGGCGCGTCGTAACAGTACACACAGCGATTCGCTTCGATCAGCGCGCGGCTTTCCACGAACGGCGGGTGAATATCCGCGAAATTTTCGCGATACTCGTTATCGGATAATCGACCTGCTTCAAGAGCCATAAAAACACCTACCCTTTGGGGCACGGGAGCACGGGGTAAAAATCAGTTACCGACGATACGATATCGGCGACCGCGACTGATTACAACTGGACCAGTTCTTTGTAAGTTTCCGGTCTGCGATCGCGATAAAACTGCCAGACCGAACGGACTTCTTCGATCATGTCCAGATCGAACGTGGCCACGAGCAGTTCGTCTTTGTCTTCCGAAGCTTCCGCGAAGATCTGTCCGCGCGGATCCACAAAATAGGAGGTGCCGTAAAATTTTCCCAGGTTCCAGGGTTTTTCCGTACCGACGCGGTTGATACAGCCCATGAAATAACCGTTCGCCGCGGCGTGCGCGGGTTGTTCCAGTTTCCAGAGATACTTCGAAAGGCCTTCCACCGTGGCCGAGGGATTGTACACGATTTCGGCGCCGTTGAGGCCCAGGCAGCGCGCTCCGTCCGGAAAGTGGCGATCGTAACAGATGTACACGCCGACTTTCGCGAACTGCGTTTGAAACACCGGGTAACCGAGATTGCCCGGTTTGAAAAAAAACTTTTCCCAGAACCCGGAGGTGTGCGGAATATGATTCTTGCGATACTTGCCGAGGTACGAACCGTCCGCGTCGATCACGGCGGCCGTATTATAGAGGATACCCGGTCCGTCTTTTTCGTACAGCGGCACGACAATCACCATGCCGTACTTGCGAGCGTAGGCCTGCATTTCCTCCGTGGTGGGGCCCGGAACGGACTCGGCCGAAGCGTACCAGGCGTTGTCCTGGCCGGGGCAGAAGTACGGCGTATTAAAAATTTCCTGTAAACACAGAATCTGGACGCCCTGGCGACCCGCGTCTTCAATAAAAGGGATATGTTTATTCACCATGGCGCGACAGATCTCCGCGATGGTGCCCTCCCCTTCCGAGATCGGAAGGCTCATCTGAATCAAGCCGGATTTAATCTTACGTGCCACATGAACCCCCCGACGAACGAAACTTCCCCACGAACGAATCGGCCGCGACAACCGCCCGCTCTGCGAACCGGTTTTCGGACCGGCTCTTTATGCCAATGATTGCTTTATGAATTTGGGACAGTCAACAAAAAAACCGGAAACGCCCGGGTTTTCAAGGGCGACCCTCAGAGTTGTCGCCAATTTATGATACTTGCGCGCGCTTCAAATCGACCCGCAGCGATCAGGAAAAGCCGTCGGATCCTGAGCGTAACAACGCAGCAGAGGGCCCGCACGGCGCGCGGCGCTGTATCGACCCAGCAGATAGTACGCGCGGATGAGTTCGGGCGGGTACGAAACCGTGATGGTGGCGTCATGCGGGAAGGAATGCCTGGCGTGTTCCAGAAAGTCGGCGATGTACCCGTAGCCGCCGGTCCGGAGGTACTGGCGAAATCCCGGGGTGTCTTTCGGTTTTACGGTAAGCACCAGGGCGCGGTCCCCGCCCAGGCCCGCGAAACCACCCGTGCGGGCGCGGCCGAAGAGCACGGTTTCCTCCGCGTCGTTCCAGAACTCGCTCAGCGTATCCAGGGCGACGTTCGCGCCGAGCAACGAATTCGCCTGTTTTTGAAATAATTCGAAATCTGAGAATCGATACTCCGGGTCGATCGTGGCGTCCGCGAGGACCAGCAGACCCACCCCGCGTTCAAGCAGGGGGAGGCCGCCCAGGTTTTCGCTGTGGCCCCCGTCCGTCAGTTGGAACGTCGCGCGGTGGGACGCTCCCGCGCGAGCGGGCGGACCGGGTTCGTCCCATTCCAGCCAGGCCAGCCGGAGCGCCTGTAAAAAGAAAAAACCCGGCAACCAGGAACTCGAAATCGCCAGCACCCGGTCCAGCTCCCGCCGTCCGCGTTCCGCGCGCGGGTCCCAGAACACCCCGCAGCGCTGCGTGTGGTCCCTGCGATGTTCATCCGTACAGTACCCGCTCGTATTGCCGCAATCGGCCAGAGTACCTACCGCGAAGGGCGCGAACTCAAACGGAAAATTGCGACTGAACCGCGCGTTCAAATCGCCCGCTTCCTCGAAGGTCATGGCCGTATCGTGCGCCGCGTTCACGATCGTAAGCGGACGTTCGCGGTGCGCGAAGGCCAGGTCCCCCAGGCTTGCGCCGTGCCCGCCCAGGAAATTGCGACGAATCATCGCGCGCCAGACGTTCTGGATCGTCCGGTCGTGCGCCAGACGCGTGGCCAGGCCGAGCAGGGTCGCGCCCGGGGCCTTCAACAACTCCACCTGCAACGCGCGTACGGGTTCGGCGTACGAAAATAAAAGACCGCGCAGGAGCGGGTTTTGATCCGGATGGGAAGCGGGGTCTTTCAGAGCGGCATCAATCGAATTAAAAAAATAATCTTCCTGGTAATCCATGGAGCGGTAATTCCCGGCCGCCCAGGACCCGCCCGAAACCGCCGAGAGATAATCCACGTACGGCAGGGCTCCGCTCGCGTGCAGGCCGCTCAGAAGCCCCAGATTGAACGCGTTCGATCGAATGCCCCCGCCCGAAAGCGCCAGACCCACGAGTCGCGGCGGTTTACCGCTCGCGGGTCCCGACGCGGACAGACTTCGCAGGGCGCGTCGTTGCCGGATGAGTTCGTATTCTTCGTTGAAAAAAAATTCCCGGTCCAGCACGCGCGCCCGGGTGTCGTAAATTTCCACGACCCCGCCCACGCGCGCGGAATGCCTGGCCGCGCACGAGACCAGGAGCGGGGCGCAAAGTAAAAAAAATAAACTATTCGACCGCATGCAGTTTTTCGGTTTTCAAATTGAACGCGTGGTAGGGTTTATGATCCAGGATAAAGGCCACCGCGTCCGTGCCGGCGGGCGGCCAGCCGCTTTCCGGTGCGGCCCCCATGAACTTCCAGAGCCGGAGCGCGATCGGCTCGATGCAGGCCTCGTCCATGAACATCTCGGCCGTCAGAAACCGTCGCTGGCACACCCGGCATTCAAAGAGCTGGCCCTCACGCAAGGCGCGGAGGCTCCGGCGGTTTTCCGCGTTCAGACAACAGTCATTCGGCGCGGTCGACTCCACCGGATTCAAAAATTTACCCTGCTCACGTATTCCGCGATCATCGGGGCCCCCTGGCGGTACAGCTCCAGATACACGGGCCTTTTAAATAACACGATGCTTTCGGCGATCGCCCGAAAATCAGCCCAGCGCACGGACTCGAATTCGCGCACGTGCGCGTCCAGGTCGAGTGTCTCCAGACTCCCGTCCCAGAAAAAAAAATACCACTTCTGTTCCTGGCCGCGGAACCGGTTCAGCGGCGGCGGGATATCGGGCGGGAATTCGTAGCGCAACCAGTCGGGGACTTCGAACACGGGGGGGGCGTCCAGACGCAGACCGATTTCTTCATATAACTCACGCCGCCCGGCGACTTCGGGGTCCTCGCCGGGATCAATCCCGCCCTGCGGAAATTGAAACACACCCGGGTACGCCAGGCGCTCGCCGACCAGGACCTGGCCCGTTCGGTTAAAAACTACGATGCCGACATTCTTGCGATAGGGTCGCATGCGGAAACGATCAGGAAGCGGCGGCCTTTTTCTGGCAACCTTATCCCGGGGCGCGCCGGGAGCGCGGCACCGAAGGAAAAGGTATTGCTGATTTCGTGTTTCTCGCGAAATCCTGTCCGGATGAATTCAGGCGCGCGGCGACCCGTTCTGGCCCTGTTCTGCGCGGGATGCCTGTCCTTCTGCAAGCAGGAAGCGCCCCCGGTCACTGTATTCGCGGCCGCCAGCACGGGCGCAGTTCTGGAACGTGTGGCCGCGGCGTACGCGAACACCGGCCTGGGCCCGGCGCCGCGTTTTTCTTTCGCGGCGAGTTCCAGCCTGGCCAGGCAGATTGAGGCCGGGGCCCCCGCGCACATATTTATTTCCGCCGCCGCATCCTGGGTGGACCGACTGCAAACCGGCGGACTCCTGGCTGCCGGCCCCGGCACACGCCGCGCATTGCTCGGCAATGAGCTGGTCATCATCGCGCCGGCCGGATCGACACAACCGCCTGTGGCGATTTTGCGACCGGACAATCCGGGCACGCTCCTGTCCACCGGCCGCTGGGCGATCGGCGACCCGGACCATGTTCCCGCCGGAATCTACGCGAAAGAAGCCCTCATCCGGCTCGGCTGATGGGAACGTTTACGGTCGCGCGTGGTGCCGGCCGCGGACGTGCGCGCCGCGCTACAGTTTGTCGCGCGGGGCGAATGCGAATACGGAATCGTCTATCGCACGGATCTGCGCGCGGCGGATGTACGCGCAATCGCCCAAATTCCAGGCGGGTACCATCAACCGATTCTGTACACGGCCGCGTTGATCGGCGCGCCGAACCAGGCGGCGGTCGCTTTTTTCGAATTCCTTTTTTCCGAACAGGCCCGCTTGATTTACCGGGCGGCCGGATTTTTACCCGTCCCCCATGCCGAGCGAAGCTGAACTCCAGGCCCTCTTGCTTTCGGTCCGCGTCGCCTCGACGGCGACCGGACTCTGCCTCATGCCCGGCGTGGCCCTCGCGTACCTGCTCGCGCGCCGCGAGTTTCCCGGAAAGTGGTTCGTGGACCTGATCGTACATCTGCCCCTGGTGCTGCCGCCGGTCGTGATCGGGTATCTGTTGCTCGTCGTCTTCGGACGCCAGGGATTCATCGGGCACTGGCTGGACGTGAACGCCGGGCTTGCGCTCGCGTTTCGCTGGGAGGGCGCGGCGCTCGCGGCGGCCGTGCCCGCGTTTCCGCTCCTTGTGCGATCCGTACGCGTCGCGTTCGAACTCGCCGATCCCGATCTGGAGGCGGCGGCCCGCACGCTCGGCGCGTCGCCCTGGCGGACTTTCGCGCGCGTGACTCTGCCCCTGGCCTGGACGGGGATCCTCACCGGGGCCCTGCTCGCGTTCACGCGTGCGCTCGGCGAATTCGGAGCGACGATCACTTTCGCGGCGAACATCGCGGGCGAAACGCGCACGCTCCCGCTGGCGATTTATACGTTTTTGCAAATTCCAGGGGGCGAAGCGGCGGCCGCGCGCCTGGCTCTGCTTTCGATCCTGGTGGCGGCCCTGACCCTGCTCGCGGGCGAACTGCTCAGCGCGCGGGCGCGGCGGCGTAAATGGGGACGCGACGGAATATGACCCCGGCACCCGCCTTCGATTTCGATGTACGCTGCCAGCGCGGACGGTTCACGATTGAACTGGCCGCGCGCTGCGCGGCACGCGTCACCGGCGTATTCGGGCCCACGGGATCGGGCAAATCGACTCTGCTCGCGTTGATCGCCGGCCTGCTGCATCCGGACGCGGGCCACGTCGCCTGTTCTGGAAAAATTTTATTCGACGCGAAAAGCGGGCCGCGCCACCCGGCCGAACGGCGCGGGGCCGGCATCGTCTTCCAGGATAATCGCCTGTTCCCGCATTTGCCGGTGCGTGAAAACCTCCGCTTTGGCGCGGACCGCTCCAGGTGGGGCGGCGCGGACGAGGCCGATCTCGTCGCCGCCCTCGCGCTCGAACCCTTGCTCGACGCCCGGCCCGCCGAACTCTCCGGCGGCGAGCGCAAGCGCGTGGCCATCGGACGCGCCCTCCTGCGCGACCCGTCGTTCCTGTTGCTGGACGAACCCTTCGCCGCTCTGGATGAAAAACGACGCGCCGCCACACTCAGGTTTTTACGCGACTGGCTGGGAGAGCGGGGCCTGCCCGCCCTCCTGATCAGCCACGATCCGCGCGATATGTTCGCTCTTACCGATGAGATTCTGGTGCTGGAAGAAGGGCGCGGCGTCTACCAGGGCCGCGCCGCCGCGTACTTTGGTAAAAACGCGGATTGAACATCCAGGGGATCGGCCGCACCCTACGTAGATATTTACGCAATTCTTACATCCGCTCCTGTGCGATAAATCCTCTTTCAGAATCACAGGCGCAAATTGTTTATTTTTTTTAGTTTTTTTGGGACAGACCCCCCCGCCGGGTCGTATAAGAAATAGATGACCCGGACCGACATCAACAGAGCCCGCGACCCGGACCGGATGCCCGAGCGAGTTCGCCGCCGAATCCTGCGCGAGATCCGCCGCGCCATCCAGGCCGACCTCCTGCGCCCGCCGTGGGTCGCCGATGGTATCCTGCTGCTGCTGGCGATCGGTTCGGCGTTATACATTCACCTGGCAGTGTTCGGGCCGTAAAGCTCACCTGCTTTCTGTCAGCGATCAAAAGCAACACCACACCCGGCAACGCCGCGTTAGGGATTGAGCGGACGGCCACCGGCCGCGAAAGCCCGGCGGTCCCGCCATTTGAAACGAACCAACACGCGGGACCGCAACGCCCCTGAAAAGGCAGCACAACAAACCCCGCTGGCCGAGTCGGCTTACCCGGGTGGTGCGAAGCGCGCGACATAACCCGCGCCAAAAACATCCCGGAGTCGTAAATTTTGGTTGTCAGGCGCCAGGGACCCTTCATGCTTTCAGGCCCGATTGGGGCCCGCGACGGGCCGCGCAATCGTGAAGGAACCGGACGCACGCGCCCAATCGTTTCGGGCAACCAGGAGTTTTCGCGCACTATGAATGATACCAGTGCTAATTGTCTGTTCGACCTGCTTGAGACTACCGCTCAGAACTTTCCGGAGAAGATCAGTTTTCGCCGACGGCAGCCGGCCGGGACCTTCACCGGGCGCACCTTTCTGGAACTGAAAACTCTCACCGAGCGGGTCGTGGCCGGGTTGTTGAAAATCGGCGTGGCCCCCGGTGACCGGGTAACCTTTCTGTGCGACGCATCGCAGAACTGGCTGATCACCGATCTGGGGATCATCACGGCGGGAGCGGTGAGCGTGCCGCGCGGCACGGACGTAACCGACGAGGACATCATCTACATCGTCACCCACTCGGAGTCGAAATTCGCCATCGTGCAGCGGGACCGGGACCGCGCGCGGCTGGAGCGACTGTCGCCGAAAATTCCCACGCTTAAAAAAATCTTTTTCATCGAGGCGGACGACGGGGACCTGACGGCCGGCCCCGGCACGCTCCAGGAAATCATCGATCTCGGACAGGCGGCCCTGGCGGCGGAACCGGACCTGGTGAAACGCAGGCTGGCCGCGAACGATCCGCGCGCCCTGGCCACCCTGATCTATACGAGCGGCACGACCGGAGCGCCCAAGGGCGTCATGCTCTCCCAGTTCGGCTGGCTGCACGCGGTGCGCGAGACCAGCAATCGCATCGGCATGGGCCCGGAAGATCGTTGCGTGTCGTTGCTGCCGCCCTGGCACGCCTTCGAACGCGCGCTGGAATACGCGATCGTTTACCGGGGCCTCGATTTCCTGATTTCAGACGCGGGCAATATCAAAAACGACCTGAATAAATTCAAACCGACCGTGTTCCCGTCCGTACCGCGCATCTGGGAATCGGTCTACAACGGGATCCTCGGCAATCTCAAAAAAGAATCGGCCGCGAAACAAAAGCTGTTCGCTTTTTTTCTGGCGGTCGGATCGGCCTGGGCCAGGCATCGTTCGGTTGTGCTCGGCTACGATCACCAGGTCACGCGGCCCGCGGCCATCGTCAGCCTGGTGCGTCGCCTGTTGAGCCTGATCGCGCTCGGTGCGCTCCTGCCACTAAAATTTCTGGCGGGCAAAATCTTCGGGCGCATCCACGCGGCCCTCGGCGGCCAGTTGCGCACTTCGGTTACCGGCGGGAGCGCTCTGCCGGGAGTGGTCGACCGGTTTCTCTCGGCCATCGGAATTACCGTGGTGGAAGGCTACGGCATGACCGAAACCTCGGCGGTGATTTCCGTGCGGGATCCCAAACGGCCCACCCCGGGAACCGTGGGCACCCCGATCGGCGGCTACCAGGTGCGATTGAAAGACGAAACCGGCCGGGTCCTGACCAGCCCGGGCGCGAAAGGGACGCTCTGGGTCAGGTCCGACCAGCTCCTCCAGGGATATTACAAACGACCCGAACTAAACGAGGTGGTCTTCGACGCGGACCGCTTTTTCGACACGGGCGACATCATGCGCATCAACTGGCGCGGGGAACTCATGTTCGCCGGCCGGGCCAAGGACACGATCGCCCTGGCGGGGGGCGAAAATGTGGAGCCGGTGCCCATTGAGGATCAGCTGCTGACATCCGATTTTATAGATCAGGTGATGGTGGTCGGGGACGATAAGAAGACCCTCGGGGCTCTGATCGTCCCGAACTTTGAAGCGGTCAAACTGGCCCTGCCCGACGCTCCGGAAAACCGCGCCGTCTGGGACGCGCATAAAGATGTGCGGGCTTTATTTAAGAAGGAAATCACCCGGCTCATCAACCAGGGAACCGGGTTCAAGAACTTCGAAACCATTCCGGGGAATTGTTTTTATGTCCTGGCCAAAAACTTCGATCCGGACACCGAAATGACCCGCACCCTGAAAATGAAACGACCCACTATTAAAGAACACTTTGCGGAACAAATTGAGGGCATGTACCGGGGATGAATTTTTTTTCCGATCCAGCAAAGTTTATGCCGGAAAGTTCCGATACTGGCACTAAGGGAATTTTTCCGGGATTATTACATGGATGTTGGTACGTCCCGAGGGACCAGATTGCCACCCAGTTTGTAAAGGAGTACAAACGATGAAATGGAAAGCGCTACTCATCATCGCCATTTTTACGCTGCTCTCAATGCCGCTGCTGGCCCAGGCGCCGGCCGCGCCGGGACAGCCGGGCGCACAGGACGGCACTCAGAACTACATGGCCCTCGAAACGCTGGAGGACTTTGAAGAGTCCGAAGACTGGCGCGCGAAGGCTACCAGCCCTCTGGGAAGCACCAAGACGCTCAAAATCGTTCAGCGCGGCGACATCCGCGCCACTGACGACGAGGGCGCGCGGCCTGACCCGAACGAGGCGCTGAACGTCACGCAGGACCCCGAAAACCCGAATCACATTCTGGGTGTGAAAACGCACTTCCAGGACCGGGGTTTCGATCGCGTGGAAATCGCCCCGCCCCATGAATACGTCATCAAAGGCAAGGCGCGCCAGTTTTCGATCTGGGTCCTGGGACGGAAATTCCGCCACACGCTCTGGATCAAACTGCGCGATTATCGCGGCAAGGTTCATAAACTGCCCATGGGCCGCATGGACTTCTTCGGCTGGCGTCGGTTCACCGTAACCGTTCCCGGCTGGTTGCCCCAGAGCACCCGTTACTCGCTGCTCGACAAGAACCTGCATTTCGTGAGCCTCTTCGTCGTCAGCGATCATCACGAAGTGGGCGGCACGTTTTACTTTTACGTGGACAATCTCAAAGTCCTCATTGACCGGTCCGAGGCGAATTATCCTGGATCGGAAGTTAAGGATAACTGGTAAGAGTCGACCGGAGAATAGAGGAGCACTCACATGAAATCCATTCAGCAAATTCTCGGTGAAACCCTGCGGCGCCAGTGGCCGGTCGCCACCGGTGCCGTCCTGGCAGCCGCGGTCTCCCTGGCCACGGTCGTGGGCGAAGCCGGCGTGGAAACCGCGATCGGTTCAGACGTGACCGCGAACGAACTGCGGGCCCTGACGATCGAATCCTGGGACCGCGATTATTCCGGCGGCGGCTGGGGCTGGCAGGTCCTGACCGACAAGGACAATACTGTACGCGGTGGCGAGTATCAGAACAAAGCGGCCTCATTGCAGGCGGAGCGCGAAGTGAAACTGATCTCAGGCACACCGCGCGATATTAAAGAAAACCAGAATTACGACCAGGCCCGCATCCTGGCCGTGAAGTTCGCGTTTTCGTTTCCCGGTTACAATACGATCACGATCCGTCCGCCCCGCGTGGACCAATACACGGTGGAACGCCCCCGGCCCTTCCTGAACGAACTGGCCTTTACGGGCGAATACCAGGCACGGTCCTGTTTTCAGAACCCGGACCTGTCCGAATCACGCGGATCGCAACGCCCCCAGGTGTTCGATTGCGTCTTCGGCATCGAAATCCCGGGCGTCGTCAAACAGGTTTCCGTATGGGTCATGGGCCGCGGCAACGAATACGAACTGGAAGGCTGGTTTGAGGACTGGAAAGGCGATACGCACGTAATTCAGTTTGGTTCCATCGATTTCGTGGGCTGGCGCCCGCTGACGATCAAGATCCCGACCTCGGTGCCCCAGGACGTGGATTCATTTCCCCAGATCAAGACGGTCGTTTTCCGTCAGTTTAAGATTCGATCCGAACCGCAAACCTCGCTGGAGACAGTGTACGTCTTCTTCGATGAGCTGCGCGTCCTGACCGATATCTTTGAAGCGCATTTCGACGGCGCGACCATTGATTTCGATAAACCCGACTGCGAACGCAAAAATAAACTGTTTGCCATCATTCGCAAGAACGCGCGTTTTCCGGATCACTGGCCGAACCTGGCCGATTGCACGAAAGCGCCGGGACCCGCCGCTCCCATTAACTGAGGCAGCCGCGATTCCCAATTCGCGGCAATCGCGCTCGCTCGAAACTCCGGGTCCAGAAGGGCCCGGAGTTTTTTGTTTTAAACTGACAGACTCATTTCAATCAGAGAAAAAATCATCCATCTCGGAATAGCCAGTGAGGCTTTGCGCAATGGAGTTAAGCATCCAGGGCGTATTTATGATTCTTTGCAATCTCCAGTATCGAGCTCGATTACGGGCCAGCCGCTCCATTTGTTCTAATTTAAGTCGGGCAAGAAGTAATTGAGCCTTTGCGTCCGGATCGAGCGGAACGCCAGAATTACCAACGCCAGGGAAACCATCCCTACCCGGAACGGCACCGAGGGTATTGCGTACCCGAACCGGAAATTCCTCAATTTCATTCTTGTCGAACCAGAGGAGCGAGCAGGGTTCACACAAATCAAGGTCAACATAACAGTGCTGAAAGTGAAATCGTCTGGTTTGGGTAATGGTCTCACAATTCGGACACGAAAAGTTTTTCACGGGTGCATCCGTAGATTTGCGCAATAGCTCATGCCAAACTCGATCAGTAACAAGACGTGAAAGAAAATTAACAGGAGAGGCGTGTCCAAAACAATCCATGCACATCAGGACAGGCCCGTATTCACTTTTTACAGTCTGGAGTTTCGATTGGCAACGAGGGCAGTTCATTTGCATCTCCCAAAAAGGGATAAACCAGTTTATTAACCCATTTGAGAGAAATAAGGATTCCAGGCCATCAAAAAACTCATCCCTCCCCCACCAACCGCCCCATCGCCCGGCACGAATCCCGCCCGAATCGTTTCTGTAACATACGCGTCAACGGATACCCCAGCCAGGTGAACCACGCGCCCGGCCGACTCACAGCATAGATCTGATAGGTAACCTCGTCCGTGTCGCGGTTCCATTCTACCAGAAAGCGCTCCTCGCCGATTTCGGGATGGCCAGGCTGGGTCGCGTACGCGAAGCCGAAGCGCGCGGTGTGCCCCGCCTCTTCCTGGATGAGATAGACAACGCGGGCCGTGAACAGAAACCAGAGGCCGAATTTTACCGCGACCGATACAACCAGATCCCGCGCCGGTTCAACCGCTGGAAAAATTTCGGTCCAGGGCGCAGGAAACATCTTCCAGGCACGCAGCGCCTCACGGGCCCGCTCGAACACCACCGCCCCCCGCCCGAGAACAACCTGATAACGATCCAGGTGAAACCCGGGCGGGACCTGTTCGGTGAGCGTCACGCCGACGGCATGGAAGGTGGGTGGACCGTGACGCCGCACCGCACGCAGGGCGGCACGGCGGTCCACGGATGGTTTTCGCAAAAAAATCATACGGCGATTTTATTCGTAATACGCGAGAATTTCAGTCGCATCAAGCCGCGGCGTATGAAACCGGTTGAGGTCGGAATCCTCGCGCGGATAGCCCAGCGACAGACCGCAAACCACCCGGTCCTCGGGCGCAAGGCCCAGCTCCGCGCGCACCACGTCCGGAAACGCCGAAAGCGCGGCCTGCGGACAGGTGCCGAGGCCGCGTTCGCGCGCGAGCAGCATGATCGATTCCAGGAAGCAGCCGAGGTCCAGGCCCACGTAAAAATTCAGATCGAAACGCGTCGTGATAAAAATCGCGACCGGGGCGCCGAAAAACTCGAAATTGCGCAGCATGAACGCGTCGCGCGCGTCCTTGTCCTTGCGGTCGATCCCGGCCACGCCGTATATTTTCATTCCAAGGTCGAACATGCGCCGTTTCGCATCGGCCGGAAACGATTCGAGCCAGGCCGTATCGGGCGCGGGCGTTCCGGCGCGCGCGGCGGCCTGGAGCCGGTCGGCCATGCGGTCGCGACTCGCCCCGGTCAGCACGTGGATCTTCCAGGGCTGGGAATTTTTCCAGGACGGGGCCCGCAGCGCGTCGGCGAAGAGAGCATCCAGTTCGGCGCGCGGCACCGGTCGGCTCTCGTAATGACGAATGCTGTGGCGACTGTACACAGCGTCGCGCACGGTTTCTGATCGCCCGCCGACCGCCTGAAATTCGCCCATGGTTAAGGTTTGTTCTGACATAAAATGCCTCCGTGAAATGCTTGCCGTGTGACGGGGGATCCGTTACACTGAAATAACAACATAGAACAGACAAGTCTGTTCGTAAAGCACAAAAGGGCGACTTTTTATGGGCGACGCAAAAAAACACAAAAATCGTCAGGCGGACGCCCAGGGCCGCATATTACGCACGGCGGCCCGTCTGTTTCGGAATCAGGGGTATTCCACGACCGGGATCAATCAGATCATCGCCGAGTCGCAGGCGTCAAAGGCCAGTTTTTACTATTATTATCCGTCCAAAGAAGATCTGGGGCGCGAGTATCTGGCGACTTACGGGGCGGACCAGTTGCGCTTTTTCCACGGCCTGATGCGCCGCCACGCGCGCCCGGGCGATTTCGCGCGCGCCTGGATGAACTTCCTCAAGCGCCTGGTGCGCGCGGATAATTTCTACGGCTGCCCGATGGCCAATTTTCGCGCGCAACTCGGCGACACCCCCGCTCGTCTGGAAAGCGACGTGGCCAACCTGGCCCGACGCGTCATCGGTTCGCTAACGGAATACCTGACCGCCGCTCGCGAACAGGGTTTCGTGGCCGCGCAGCTGGACCCGGCCGTGGCCGCCCGACGACTCTTCGCGGCCTACGAAGGATCGGTCCAGGTCTGGAAACTCACCGGCGACGAAGCCGCGCTGGAGGACTTTATCGTCCTGGCGGAAAGCATCTGGGGTTAGCCCGGGCGAATTGCGCGCATAATGAAGGCCCTGGAAGCCGGGCGAAATCTCAGGAGGCCGGCGGACCGGCCTCCCGGGTTTCCAGGCTAACGACTGGCCGTATCCCCGTGCCCGTTGAGGGCCAGCGAGCGGCCGCGTTGTTTTTCGATGCGTTCGCGCAACTTCGGCGTGAAGGCCAGCATGCGCGCGTGGCGATCTTTCACCGCGGGCGACCAGTTTTCCTCGTGCACGACGTATTCGAGCAGTTGTTCCCAATCCTGGAGCGTTCGCAGTTTCCGGTCGTAGTACGTTTCGATGTCAGCGCGGCTGGCGGTCTTACGCGCCAGACGCGCTTCCATTTCCCCAAGTTGTTTCGCGGCGTCCGCTTCCGCGCGCAGTTCCGCCGCGGACTTCGGCCGGGGGATGAGCGAGTTGGTGGGAAATCGTTCGCGCAGTACCTTGAGTCGCCGCACTTCGTCTTCTGTAAACGTTCGCCCGGTTTTCTGGTTGGTGGCGTCCAGCATGGTCATGTCGGTCCCGTCCAGCTCCGCGCCCTCGCCCGCCAGCAAGAGTTCGTCCGCGTACACGAGACCGGCCACCGTGTCCTCCACGGCGCGCGCGGCCTGCATGGTCTCCTCGTGCGTGTCCTTCGTGGGAAAGATGAACAACACGGCCAGCAGCACGGTGCCGAGCGCGAGTATCGCGTAGAACGAAAATTGGATCATACGTACCTGCATCGTTTTCATCGCAGTACCTCCCGGTTCGAAGTGATCATCAATAGCTGGCGAAACCAGGCGCGCGCTTCCACGAACCCTTGCGCCATGGGCGCGCCGACCAGGGCCCAGATGGCCAGCGCGAAATATCCCGCGCCGAACACGAAGGCCACTTCCAGATCGCGCGCGGGCCCCAGGGCGGTCGCCATGGCGACTTTTATCAGGACCAGACCCGCGAGGCCGATAAAGATCCGCAGGGCCCGGACCTTCCCGTCCGCGGGGAGCTGTGCTTCCGCGAACTGGAGGCGGCGTTCGATGAGCAGATACACGCCGAGCGCGAACACGGCCGCACAGAGTCCGACCATCAGGTTCGCGTTCCAGGGCGCGAACACGAGATACGGCGGGAGCTCGGTTCCGCGCAGAGCGAGCTGTCGCCAGAGGCCCGGTATTGGCACAGAACCGACGGTGCCGGCGCGCAACACCAGCAGGCCGTTCATCACGGGCGCGGCCAGGATCAAAAGCCAGCCGGCCAGCATCGGCCGCTCCGCGAAGGCCGGGGCGAATCGAGTGAGGCCGCGCGCCACAAGCAGGATCACCGCGCCGATCAGTAACCCGGCGATCGTATCATGGATAAAATTCGCGCCGAAGAAAACGACCGCCACGCAAACGAGCGGCACGATCGTCGCCGGCAGGAGCCAGAAACGACGATGACCGAATTTCGCGCCGAGCGCGCCCGCCAGGTAAACCCAGTACACGAGCGCGTCCTGCGCGTACGCGGTGGGGAAACCGAAATCGGGCTGGCGCGAAAGCGGTAGAATCGCCTCCGAAAGCCAGTAGGGCCGCGGTTGCTGGAACGACCACTTCAAGAGAAAGTTTATATACTCGCTGAACAGGACCAGCAAAAGCGCGCGCACGGCGATCTTGCGATCCACGAGCCAGAACAGCACGCAGGTGCTGACGATGAACACGTTTTCTTCGGCGCATAAGATCGCCAGTTTCAGGAGCAGATACAGCGGCCCGAAGGTGGCCGCCGGTTGGAGTTGCGCGATGAGCGCTAATTGTTCTTCTATAAACATACGCTGTACCTCGATCGCTCACAGGAGCGGAGTGGTCCGATAACGATACTGGCAGGGCGCGGGCGCCGCCGCTTCGATGCCGCGCCACATGTCCACGAAATTCGCGGCGCTTTCGTCCAGTTCGGTCGTGTTATAGCCGACTTTTTCCAGATCCGTCGTAAGCGCGCCGACCAGGCCGATGTGGCCCATGCCGATATAGTCGTAATCGGTTCCCGTTCCTCTCGTGGACGGACTCGTGTCCGCGGTTCCGCCCGATGGGCAGGTCCATTTGTCTTCGTTGGACAGGGCCTCCCACTTCGTTCCGGTGGCCTTGAAGCGCGGCCCGAGATTCTGGGCCATGCCGCTCATATCGAAGGCCAAGGCCACGTTCACGCCCAGGTCGCGCGCTTTCGCCAGGGTTTGCGCGTAACTGCGCGTGGTGCCGTGGCAGGTATTGGCGACCCCCGATCCGCTGACGGTTTTCATCTTGTACGGAGCCGAACGCAGGCCGACGATTCCGCCGGAGTCGCGAATCTGCGTGATCTGGGTATCCGTTTTTTGATACTCGTCGATCTGGCCGTAATCGGCGATGCTCTGGATGGCCGGCGCGTGGGAGACGAACAGCGGGAAATCCGCCGCGCTTTCGCGCGAGATCGTGCGCGCGCTGGTGAAGGCCTTCGCGGAGATGTGCGCCAGGTCGGGAATCATACAACTCGCGTACATGGAACGCAGGAGTTTTTCGCCGTTCGACGTCAGGCCGAGCGTGTTTTTATCGCTCGCGTCCAGGTTCACTTCGTAGTCGCCCTGGCTGGCAAGGGCGACGATGACACAATCGTTGAAGATATTGCCGTCGTTCTTTTTGTCCATGCAGTTGGCCAGACGCGCCATATTGGGCACAGCGTCCCAGAAGGCCACGCCCGCGGCCCAGCTGTCCAGTTCGTGCGCGAGCTGGATGGAACGAACGCCCTTGTTGTACATCCACTGCAGATACGTATTGATATTCGGCACGGAAGCCTGCGTTCCGCTCTGAAAGAGATGCGTCGATTCGATATGCAACACGACGGCCAGTTTGCCTTCGAGCATCGTATCCTCCGCTTCCTGCGCGCTGCGTACGATTTTATACCAGGTGCTGTTGGCCGCCTCGAAATCGAGAGCGAAATTGATTTGCGCCATAATATTATCGTGTTCGTTGCAGGTGTATTTTTTACCGGTGGACCGATAAGCCGCGTCGTCGCTCTTATAGTAATAACTGTGGTACTTTCGGTTATCCGTCGGCAGGTAATCGCAGAGCGGCTGGAAGGAAACAGCGGACATCACGAGCAGATTCAGATCGCCCTCGTCGTGCGCCTTTTTCAAATCCACCTGCGAGAGTTGCTGCTTCACCATACTGCCCCAGATGGGCCAACCCGTGTACCCCTGGCCGTCGCCCGTGTAACCCTTACAATATTTCGCGCGGCCTGGAATTTCCTCTTCCTGCACCTCATTGGCCACCAGGCCGAAAGTCGTACCGAAGGCCGTCAGCATCAGCGCCGAAATAGTCTGCGGAAAGCCGTGGTCTCCGCCATCGCAGGCGGCGAGCGCGGTGGAACGAACGGGATTGTGCGGATCGCCCCAGATCAGGCCGCCACCGAAGCCGTGCACGGACATCTGGTGCGAATGCGTATCCGCCAGACCGAGCGACAACCCGGACACCCCGATCGTCGGGCTGATTCCCGGAAGCGGATCGGCCAGGGCCAGAGGAGCGGCCGCGAGAGCCCGGGCCCCCCCGCTCGCGACCAGAGCCAGAACGAACGAGGCCCTCAGTATTTTAGAAATATTAGTTTTCATTTTCACATGAACCTCCAGTTGTTTTATTGAGATGAACTTTATTAACCCGGATTATGCACGAAATTCTCCCAGAATGCCCCCACAGGTATACCCTGCCGCGAAGCTACGGAAGGCGAAGCGCCGGCTGTTCGGCCATGGAGGGCCGTACAGCCGGCCTGCGTATGCCTGTGGGGCGCATCATATTTTCGTTTCATGCATAATCCGGTTTAACAATGCAGAAAACATGCCAGATCGAAAACCGCCTCCGCTGGCCGAACCTCAGCACTCTGGGCGGTTGCCGACGAAATTTCGTCGGCGAAAAATCAACAGGCCGTCCCGGGTGACGGTATCTCGTCACCGGCCACCGGCGAAGCGCGGCAGCGCAGATCCGGACATTTTGGTCTTGCCGAATTATGATCGAGGGGTTTCACCTGGTCGACCATGGACTGGGTGGACTATGTAATCGTGATCAACGCCCTGGCGACCCTCGTGGTTGTCGGGCTATTCTTATCGTCGCTGCGCGGCATCCGCGACCGCATTCCGCACCACGCCTTTCTGGGTATCCTGATCGGCCAGGTCGGCTGGTCCACCAGCGACACGCTTTCGGCCGTGCTGGCCGTCCGCTTCGGGTTTTTCGCGGACATCCTCGGAACGAGCGCCGGCCTGTCGGTGATCGGCATCGCGCTGTGTACGTATGTCTTTTGCGAGTACTTCGGGGCGGACCAGGCGGGGGCAGGCGGTAGACGGGTGCGCACCGGGGTCGCGCTCGCCGGAGGGCTCGGCGTCAGCGCGCTCACGTTTTCCGAAAAGTTTATCACCGGTCGCCGTGTGACCGCAAGCGGGGTCCGTGTGGGTGAGTACGGACCATTTTTCGTGGTGGTCGGCCTGTTCGTGGCGGGCCTGGTCCTGGCCGGCATCGCTCTGCTGGCGTACCGGTCCCTGCGTACGAACGATGCGCGCCTGCGCGCGCAGTTGCGCATGTTCGCCCTCGGCCTCGGCGCGACATTGCTCTTCGCGTTCTGGGTGACGTACGTCCTGCCCCTGCTGGGCGATTTTCGTTTCGATTTCGCCGGGCCGCCTTCATTCGTGATCTTCGTTTCGGTCGTGCTGTATACGATTCTGTTTCACGAATTCGTCGATTTGAAACGGGCCTACGCTCTGGCGGGTATCCACCTGATCGTCGGCGGTCTGGTTCTCGGAGCGCTCGAATTGCTCTTCGTCGTGGCCCCGGCCGACGCGAACGGCGCGGTCGCCGCGGGCCGAATCTTCATGGTCGTGCCGGTTTTCCTCGCCGGCGTCGCCTACCGCGCGTACGTGATTCCGCGGCTGCGCGCCATCGTGCGACCACCGCAGCCGGATTTAGTGGCTCACGCGCCGACTGGGGCTCCTCGACGCCGCGCTGGTACTCGGCCGCGCGGGAGTGGTGGAACGAATCACCGCCAGAGGCGGGCGGCTGCCGGACACTTTGCCGCGCCGCGTTACGCGCTCACTGGGTCGTCCGGTGCCGGGGCCATTGCGCGTCAGACTGGATACGGCCCTGCCCTGCGAAGGCGCGCACCGTTTGCCGGGAGAGTTTACGCGACGTTATCCGCGCCTGACGCGCATCATCGAAGTGGTTCGCTCGGCCGCGTTCCAGGCCGGCTACCCGATTCTCCTGCCCCTCCTGCGCGTCGAACATCTGGAGGCCCTGCTTCTGCTCGGCCATAAAAACTCGGGCCGTCTGTATTATGAAGACGATCTAAAGCTTCTGCACGCACTGCGCTTTCCCCTGGCCGCGGCCCTTCGCCGCGTGGACGAAGGGGCGCGTCTGGTGGAGGAGAAAGCGCACGCGGAGGACGTGGCCAGTCGCCTTTCGCGTTTCCTGTTCGAAACCGAAAAAATCGAAATCGATCGGGAACATCGCCTCCTGTACCGCAGCGGGTCCATGGCCGAACTAATCGCGAAGACGCGACTCTTCGCGACCCAGGAGGCCCCGGTCCTGATTCTGGGCGAGACGGGGACGGGCAAGGAACTCTTCGCGCGGATTTTACACAACGAACACAGCAGGGTCGAACGCCCGTTCGTGGCGATCAACTGCGCGGCGATTCCCGAAACGCTCTGGGAGGACGAACTTTTCGGGCACGTGCGCGGGGCCTTCACCGACGCGCGTGAAAACCGCGAGGGCAAACTGGCGGAAGCGGGGAACGGTTCGATTTTTCTGGATGAGGTTGGGGAACTCCCCCTGCCCATGCAGGCGCGCCTTCTGCGCGTCTTACAGGAACGAACCTATAACCCGCTGGGATCGGACAAAGTGAAAACCGCGCACTGTCGTTTTATCTTCGCCACCAATCGCGATTTGCTGGCGATGGTTTCCGATCGCGCGTTTCGCGAGGACCTGTACTACCGGATCAACGTGTTCGAAATCAAACTGCCGCCTCTGCGGGAGCGACTGTCGGACGTTCCGATACTGGCCCGGTACGTCCTCGACGAACTGGCGGCAAAGAACGCGCGTGTGTCGCGCGAAATCTCACCGGCCGCGCTGCGCGGTCTGGTGGAATACGCCTGGCCCGGCAACGTCCGCGAATTACAGAATGTCCTGGTACGCGCGGCCACTCTGGCCGGGGACCGGCCCATCGAGCCGGAGGACCTGGACCTGCGCGTAACCGAGCCGGACCCGCAGGCACAGACCGGTTCGGCCGAACCCTTCGCCGGTGAAAATTATAAAGAGGCCGTGGAGGCGTTTCGCCGCTCGCTGATCGTACGCGCGCTCCACGCGGCCGATGGAAACAAAACCCGCGCCGCCGAACTCCTCGGCATCAAACGAACGACTTTGAATTCGCAGTTGAAAGAATTGAAACTTTCGTATTGAGCGCTGCCGCTCACACCTGGTCGTCGCCCACGTCGTACGGGCGGACGATGGGATCGGCTGTCCCGGATTTCTTTTTTCTAAGATTCAAACCGGACTTCGCGCCGGCTGAATTCAGTGCCCGCACAAGTTTATTGAGTTCGCTCACCCGCAGAATCGCGCGCTGGGCCTTACTCATCCGTGATTTGTTTCTCATCCTGCCTCAAAAACTCGATATCGGCGCGATCAGAGAACGACCCGCGCAAAGTTTTCATCCAGATCAGATCCTCGCGGCGCGCCACCCGGATGGTTCTGTCAGCCCAACGTTCTTCATGCGCACGGGTAATGATTGATTTGAATTCCGGAGTTCCCGCAAGCAAAATATCAATCAGAAAATACTCTTCGCCTTCGCCGGTTGGACGGGTAAATCGCCATAAAGTAAGCTGCGTGTTTGAAAATTTCCATGGTTTTCCGGGAAAATATTTCAGTTCCTCCAGTAATACGCGCACTTTTTCCGATTCGTCTTCATCGACCAGAAAATCCATGTCTTCGGTCGCGCGCACTCCGCCGTGAATCGCCACAGCAAGCGCCCCGACGACCGCGTAACGAAGCTGACCGCTGTGAAAAGATGAAATCACCCGATTAAACTCGGCGAAGAGATCAAGCACGACCGCTCACACCTGGTCGTCGCCCACGTCGTACGGGCGGACGATGGGATGGGTCAGTTTCTGCGCCTCGTCCCGCAGCAGTTCCAGTTCTTTCTGGATCCGGCCGATGGCGCCCGCGAGCGCGGCCTGTTTTTGTTTCTGTTTGTAAAGTTCGTAGTATTCGGATAACTTAAACGGGCGCGCGAAAAACACATGCGCGTTGCGCGCCCGGGAGGCCGTATTGCCGAAGACGTATGTTTCGTAGCGGGCCAGGTACTCGAAAAAGCGTTCGGCGGAGGGGTACGAAACCAGATACCCCGGCTTCACCACGATCACGTCGTACGCGCGCTGGCATTCGCGGCGCGCCCAGCGCTGATCGGTTTCGCTGAGAGTCGGCAGTTCCCGCCCCCCCGCGCGCAGCCCGACGAGTTCGAGCATGGCCAGCAGATGCCGCAACTTGGTGATGGCGTCCGCGCGCGGATCATAGCCCGGGATGGAGCATTTTTCAGCCACACCGTCCAGGATCGCGTGGCGTACGCGGCCGATGCGGTACTCCCAGTCCTGGTTAGCAGCACGGGGGATATTGTACTGCCGCTCCGCTTCTTCCAGAAACACGCGGCCGATCGTCAGAAATCGCCGCAGCATATTTTTATTGCCGGGGTCGATGTCGTACCGGCGTTCGATGCGACGCAGCGAGGAAATCAGTTCGCCTTTGATTTTCGCGTCTGTCCCGATGTACACATATTTTACGAAAGCGGGCAGAACCGTGATATCCCCGGTCGGGTCTTTCTTGCGAATGTCGTCCAGGGCCCAGAAGCCGAGCTGGACGACGCCGGGTTGCAGCGGAAGCAACGAATCGTTTTCCCCGCTGGTCGGTTCGCCCTCCGGATACAGCACGAGCTTCCCGCCCGTGGCCGCCAGGATGGCCCGGCTGGTCTTGAGCGATTCGCGGTCGGGACTGCCGGCCACCACGGAATACGCCCCGAGTGACTGAATGAGCCGCCCGACCATACCGGCACCCCATTCGAACACCTCGCGCGCGGCCATGAACTTGAAGCGCGAGCCCATCACATTGGCCACGTGGTAGGTCACCGGCGGTTCCCCGGTGGACGGATGGTTGCTCAGGTAAATGAGCCGTTCCTGGCGCAGGGAACGGATCATCACCTGGTCCTCCTGGGCGATGATCACATCCTGGATATTGAAGATCCATGGGAGCAGCCAGGGAATCGAAAAGTCCACCGTCCAGGCGACCGGGAGATTGAAGGCGGGTGGAATGAATAAGCGCATACAATCGGGTGACCGATTCGTTGATTCTGCCGGTCGTCCCTTTCTTATGTCCACCAAAAAACCGCGCGCGAGCCGCGGCGGAGCGGGTGGTTTAATGTTTTTCGAAATCTTTTTTCAGTCGCTCGCGCATGACCCGTTCGAGGAAGCCTGGCGCCAGAGTTCGCAACCAGTATACCAGATGGCCATTCAACCCGGTAAATCCGATGCGCTGCCCGCCTTCGATGGTCCGCAACAGCCTGCGGGCGGTTACTGCCGGTTCGATGGCTCCGTCGGCCTGTTCTTCCTGAAGCCGGCCCCCATCCGCCGCCAGTCCGCTCTGGCGCAAATCCGTTCGGGTATACCCGGGGCAAAATATCGACGAGTGAATGCCCTCCGCGTAGAGTTCGGTCCGGAGCGTTTCCATCAGGGCGTGGGCGGCCGCTTTACTGGCCGAGTACGCGAATCGCCCGGGTACCCCGTACAACCCGGACGGCGTGGAAACGAGAACGATGCCACGCTCCCAGGGCCGATCAGCCAGCGGGGATGAACGCAGGAGGGGCAGAGCGCCGGCGGTGATTTCGGCGACCGCGAAAAAATTTAACTCCATCGTTTTTCGCAAAACATCGCGATTCGATTCGTCGAAGCGCCCGTGCGCGGTGATGCCCGCGTTGTTGACCAGGATATCCAGGTACCCGATTCGTTCACGCACGGTTTGCAGGACCCGGCCCCGATCGTCGGCGCGGGTCAGATCGGCGGAAATGTTGAGCGGTTCGCGTCCGCTCAGGGCGCGCACGGCCGCGCTCACCCGGGCCAGTTCATCGGACCGCCGGGCCACAAGCACCGGATGGCCGCCGCGTCGGGCGATTTCGATGGCGGTGGCCGCGCCGATCCCGCTTGAGGCGCCGGTGATGAGGATCTGTTTATCGTGGGTGCGCATGTCGTATCGAATCGCCCGAAATTTTTCAATTGACCCGTACAGGCCGCGGGCGAGTATCCTGTGTGGATTCATCTCTCATCTGGTCCCTGATTTTTGTCTATCTGCTCTTCTTTTTCCTGATAAACAAAATCGTCAACGGAGCCAGATCATGATCGTCGGACACTACGCCGCCGCACTCATTGCCCGGCCGCACCGACCAACCGCGCCCTTCTGGCTGTTCTTGCTTTCGGCCAATCTCGCGGAATTCCTCTGGCTGGTTCTGGCCCTGGTGGGTGTGGAAGCGCCCGTTCCTTCTTCGCTGCTGGACGCGAGTTTTCAGAATCTGCGAGTGGACATGGTGCTCAGCCATAACCTGGCGCCGAACCTGGCGCTTTCGGCGCTCTTATTCGTCGTGGTCTGGCTGGCAACCAGGGACCGGGGGCTGGCCATCTGGTGCGCGGCGCTCTGTCATCTGCATGTCTGGTGTGACTATCTCGTCGGATTCGAACACCAGGTGGCAGGCCGCCAGAGCGCACCGATCGGGCTGAATTCGTACGCTCGCTTTCCGGAACTCGCCATTGTGCTGGAGCTGGCTTTCGCCTGGCTTTGCATCGCGTACTATCTGTATATGGAACGCCGCGCGGGACGGACTCCGCGGCCCGCGCGCGTGCTCGTGCTGCTGTTTATTTTTACCCTCGGCATTCTGGCCTGGCTGCCCAATGCCCGGGTTTCAATGCGCGAATGGGCGGTGCTACTCAGCGGGGGTTGACCCGGGCCGCCGGGGAACGCGCGCCTGGCTGCCGGTTCCCAATGAGATTGACACGGGTCCCCGGTGCCGGAATTGTCCCTCCGTGTCCGTCGAAGAGAAAAAAGCACCCTCGCATTTTATTCGCAGTATTATAGAAGAAGACACCCGCGGCGGCAAACACGGCGGCCGGGTGGTCACTCGCTTTCCGCCGGAACCGAACGGGTACCTGCACATCGGCCACGCCAAATCGATCTGTCTGAACTTCGGCATCGCCGCCGAGTTTCACGGGGTCTGTCATCTACGCATGGACGACACGAATCCCGTCAAAGAAGACGAAGAATACGTGGAAGCCATCCACCACGACGTCCGCTGGCTTGAATTCGAATGGGGCCAACACGAGTATTTCGCCTCCGATTATTTTCAGCGCATTTACGAAATCGCCGTCGTTTTGATCAAGGCGGGGCGCGCCTACGTGGACAGTCTCTCGGCCGAGGAGATCCGCAGCTACCGCGGCACGCTCAAACAACCCGGCCGGCCGAGCCCGCACCGCGACCGGAGCGTCAAAGAAAATCTGGATCTCTTCGACCGCATGAAACGCGGCGAATTCAAAGACGGCCAGCACGTCCTGCGCGCGAAGATCGACATGGCCGCGCCCAATATCAATCTGCGCGACCCCACCCTCTTTCGCATTCGCCACGCGTCACACCAGCGCACGGGGGACACCTGGTGTATCTATCCCATGTACGATTTCGCCCACGCGATATCGGACGCGATCGAAGGCATTACCCATTCGTTGTGCACGCTGGAATTTGAGGATCATCGCCCGCTGTACGACTGGGTCGTGGAGCACTCCGGCATCGCGCACACGCCACGCCAGATCGAATTCGCGCGCCTGAATCTGACCTTTACCGTGTTATCGAAACGCAAACTCCTGCAACTTGTGGAAAACAAACACGTCAAGGGCTGGGACGACCCCCGCATGCCCACCATCTCCGGTCTGCGGCGACGCGGGTACACCCCCGCGGCCATTCGCAACTTCGCGGAGGCTGTGGGCGTGGCCAAAGCGGACAGTACGGTAGACATCGCCATGCTGGAGTTTTTCGCGCGGGATGATCTGAATAAAACCGCGCCGCGCCGCATGTCGGTGCTGGACCCGTTGAAAGTGATTATTGAAAATTATCCGGAAGGCAAAAGTGAGGAACTGGAGGCCGCGAACAATCCCGAGGACCCGGCCGCCGGCACGCGCGCGCTGCCGTTTTCGCGCGAAATTTACATCGAACGCGACGACTTTCGCGAAGACCCGCCCAAAAAGTTTTACCGCCTGGCCCCCGGCCAGGAAGTCCGCCTGCAGCACGCGTATTACGTAAAATGTACCGGTTTTACGAAAAACGACGCGGGCCTGGTCACCGAAGTACGCTGCACGTACGACCCCGCCACGAGAGGCGGCTGGTCCGAGGACGGCCGCAAGGTGAAGGGCACCTCGCACTGGGTCTCGGCAGCGCACGCGCTCAAGGCCGAGGTGCGCCTGTACGAACATCTATTCACGAAGGAAAACCCGGACCAGACCGCTGAGGGCGGCGAGTTCACGGACAACCTGAATCCGGATTCGTTGCGTATCGTCACGGCCCTGGTGGAACCCGCGCTGGGCAGCGCCCGGCCCGGCGATCGTGTGCAGTTTTTACGACAGGGTTATTACTGCGTGGACCCGGATTCGAAGCCGGGCGCGCTCGTGTTCAATCGCACCGTTTCGCTCAAGGATAGCTGGGCGAAGATGGAAGGCGCGTGACCCCGGTCGGTCCTCGCTGCCGGCATCGAAGGGTTGGAACGAAAATGAACCAGGGAACGCTGCCGGACGCTCTGCTCGAAATTTTCGCTCCCCTCAGCGACGGTAATGGCCGTTCCACGGAGCTTGAGTTAGAAAAACAAATCGATCGGATCGTTCGTGATTTTTTTGAGCGCCCTCAGGTTTCCAGCCCGGCCAATCCCGAAGCCCTTGCGGAAGAGTTCAAGGACTCGACCATTCCGGAAGAAGGGCGCGGTATCGACGCGTACGTTGAATACTTAAAAGAAAAAATCGTCGAACATTCCATGCAGGTCTCGTCGCCCCGATTTATCGGGCACATGACGCACTCCCTGCCGGTTTTTACGCGACCGATCGCGAAACTGATCACGGCGCTCAATCAAAATACGGTAAAACTCGAGACGTCCAATGGATTGACGTTTTGCGAAAGGGAAACTCTCGCCGCTCTCCATCGTTTATTTTTTAACGAAACGAACGAGTTTTACGCGACTCACGTGCAAAACCGCGACAGCACGCTCGGGATGATGACTTCCGGCGGTACCACCGCGAACATCGCGGCCCTCTGGTGCGCCCGCAACAGCAAATTCCGCAAAACGCATGATTTTCCGGGAATTGAAACAGCCGGGCTACCTTCCGCCCTGCGGCACTTCGGTTTTCGCGGCGCGGCGATCATCGGGTCGGAATTGATGCATTATTCAATTGAAAAGGCGGTGGACATCCTCGGCCTGGGTACGGATCACCTTATCAAAATTCCTACCGATCAGAATTTTCGCGTCGATTGTGCGAAATTGAGCGAAAAAATTGAGTTTATGCGAAAAGAACGGATCGCGGTGCTCGCGATCGTCGGAATCGCCGGAACGACCGATTCGGGCAGCATCGATCATTTAGAAGAACTCGGCGGGATCGCCCGGACCCACGGCATTCATTTTCATGTGGACGCGGCGTGGGGTGGGCCGGTTCGTTTCTGTGAAGATTGGAAACACCTGCTGGCCGGCATTGAGCGCGCTGACAGCATTACGGTGGACGGCCATAAACAACTGTACGTTCCGATGGGCAGCGGGATGGTTTTGTTTCGCGACCCTTCCCTGGCCCGGAGTATCGAAAAAAGCGCCGCGTACGTAATACGTAAGGACTCTCTTGATCTGGGCCGCCGTTCCCTGGAGGGATCGCGACCGGCCATGTCATTGATGGTCCATGCCGGGTTGCAGCTCCTGGGGCGAAGGGGTTACGATCAACTGATCGGTAACGGCCTCTACAAAATGCGCCGGATGGTCGCGTATCTTCGGCAGCGGTCCCAGTTTCAATTGTTACACGAGCCCCAGACGAATATTGTGCTCTTTCGTTATCTGCCACCGCGATTCCGGGATGCGGCGCACGCCGGAACCCTGTCCGTACAGGATACGGCGGCCATCAACGCCTTCAACGAAGAATTACAACGACGACAAAAAGCGCGGGGAGAAACTTTCGTTTCACGAACCACGATTCCGATCAGGACCGCGCGCTCGCAGGATCCCGTTCCCACCGTCGCCCTGCGCGTCGTTCTGAGCAATCCCCTGAGTTCTGAGGATGATCTTTACGCGGTTCTGCGAAACCAGGAAACGATCGCGGAAGAAATGTTGACCCCGGTCGGCACGGACAGTTAGCCCGGATTTCGCGCCCGCCAGACGATCGAACACAGTCTCAACGGGTCGCGTCGATTTTCGCCTGGATGGTTTGTTTTTCGGTCTGCGTTCTGGCCAGAGCCAGGGCCTTCTGAAAATGAAGCCGCGCGCGCTCCGGGTCAATGCCACGGTACAACTCGCCCAGCAACACGAAATAAAAATGATTGTTGTCCAGTTTCAGTTTTTCGGCCTCCGCGAGCGCCGCCTCGCGTCCGTTCGCCCGGAAGAGCGCGAAAGTCCGGTTCAGGGCCACGGCGGGCGAATAATTGACCAGGAGGAGTTGATCATACAGCCTCAGAATTTCCGTCCATTTTACCGGTGATTCTTCCTTCACGCAGTGCCAGCTGGCGATCCTGGCCTCCAGATGATACGAGCTGATCGCGTCACCCTCCGCGGAACGGTACAGAAAAAGGCGGCCCTGCTGGATGAGTTCCTGGTCCCACAACTCTTCGTTCTGCCGGTCGTAGAGCACGAGCGCGTCCGGGCCAGCCTGCCTGGCGGAAAAGCGCGACGCGTGAAAACACATGAGCGCGAGCAGCGCGTTCGTTCGCGGTCGGTTCGTCGGTTCGTATTCGGTGAGTAAAACGGCCAGGCGCATCGCTTCCAGACACAGATCCTTGCGCAGGGTTTGATCGCTGGTCGTGGAATAATACCCTTCACTGAACAACAGATACAGAATCCGGAGCACGTTGTCGAGCCGGTCGCCGATTGCGTCGTCCGGGGGCAACTCCAGCATCACGTTTTCCGCGCGCAGTTTTTCTTTCGCCCGGAAGAGGCGTTTGTTCACGGTGTCTTTGCCGGTCAGAAACGCCGCCGCGATCTCGTCGATGCTGAAGCCGCATAAAATGCGCAGGGCCAGCCCGATCTGCGCCTCACTGGCGATGGCGGGCGTGCAGATCGCGAACAGGATCCGGAGCTGGCTGTCTTTGATATTCTCGCGCGAAAAATCCGGTTCCGCGCTATCAGGCGCGGTCGCGGGGCGGGCGGTCAGTTCCGGGATTATTTTTGTTTCGAATATTTTATTTCTTCTAAAATGCGAAATTGTCTTCCGTTTCGCCACCACGTACAACCACGCGGTCGGATTCGCGGGCAGACCCTTCCGGCCCCAGGTCTCCGTGGCCAACAAAAACGTTTCACTGACGATGTCCTCCGCGATCTCGATGTGTTCCAGGCCGAACAGGCGACTGATCACCGCCACCATCTTCGCGAATTCGCGGTGGAATAATTGCTGGACCTGTTCCTGTTCGGTTTCCATGGTCGAGTAACCTGAGGGGCTTGCGGGCGCAAATTGTGGTCTACCGCGGGGAACACAGGAGTGCCTGTTCCGTGCCCTCGTGTTCCGCGTGGGTCAAATAAAACTAACCCAGAATCGCCCGGATTTCGACGCTGCCGCTGGCGTCCAGGGCGGGGCAACCGTGCGCGAGCGTCGTCGCCTCCTCCAGGCTGTCGGCTTTCACGACGATAAAACTGCCCAGGCGTTCTCTGATTTCAACGAAGGGGCCGTCCGTAATGACGCCGCCCCTTCTTAAAACCTTGCCTTCCAGCGACAGGCGCGGTCCGTTATCGGCCAGTTTGCCCTGGGCCGCGATCCCGCCGACCCAGTCCTGCCATTTTTTGCCGAGCGCCTGCATCTCCTGGGGCGACGCGGCGCTGTAATCGTAACTCGGTTGCCTGAAAAGTAACATAAATTCTTTCATAAACGTTCTCCAGTAAATAATTTTTACAATTGCGCCTATCCCCGCGCGCTTCTCGTTCACGCGCGACAGGTCTTCACGCGTCGCGCGATTCATCCAGTACCGGTTTGATATCAATCACCGGCGTCCCGTGGATCGCCTCCAGCGGGGCGACGCGCAAACTCCCCGCGACACATTCCAGCACACGCACCCGGTGCAGCCCGATGGGCGTGGGCCGGTCGGGCGACCTGGTCGCGAAGACCCCGGCCAGCGGGGCGCGCGCGTCTCCGCGGGGATGCACGCGCAACACCGCGCGGTCCGCCTGATGAAGCCAGGTGAGCAGAATGACCTCCTGGCCGACCTCGATGCCTGCCAGGCCCGCGGTGAATTCGCCTGTGATTTCCACCCAGGCCTCGGGCGCGCCTTCGTACCCCTGTCGGGGCGCCAGTTCACGCCGCGTGAGCGTCGACCGAATCACACCGATCTGCGTGACCCTGAACGCGGTCCCGGCATCCCCACCAGCATTGGAATTCATCGCGGCCTACCCCCGCGCCCGTTCGGGCAGCAGCGTGCCGAGCATCCGCCCCGCAGGCCGCAGCGCCCAGGACACGAGCGTGAACGCGGCGAAGAGGCCCGGCCAGATGAACGTGCCCGCTCCGTCACCGGACGCGATGTGCGACGCGACCGCTCCCGTAAAATCGAAAAACGCGCCCGCGTACGCCCATTCCTTGAGTCGCCCCAGCCCCGGCGCGAACAGGACCATCGCACCCGCGATCTTCCAGAAGCCGAGAATCGTCAGCATGTAAACCGGGTAACCGAGATGCGCCATCCCCGCGACATTCTCGGGCCGCCGGATCAATTGCGCCACTCCGCCACTCAGCAGCACCAGCCCGACGATTACGGTCGCGGACCAGTATACGATCAATTTCATTTTCACAGGTTCCCTCCGATTCAAAATCGAATCATACCGGGTAACGATCGAGTTTCCGAAAATTGGACATGGCCGCGCGATTTTTTTGAAAAATTTCACCCCCGGAATCAAACGACGAAGGCGCAGGGCGCCCCGGCCCCGCGGCGGCCTCCCGCGTCCGGCGGGGCCGTCGGGTGCTCCGCCCGGAGGGCCGGGCGTCGCCCCCTGGCGCGGGGTTGGCGGAAGGCGGGGAATTCGCTGGTGGGCGGTGGCTTGACAGAGAACCCGGGAATGTGTATAATACACACAGGTGTCCAGTGCTGAGTTAATCAGGCGTCTGAAGGCGGATGGTTGGGTCGTTCACAATATCAGAGGAAGCCATCACCAGTTTAAGCACCCGGTGAAATCCGGAAAAGTTACAATTCCTCATCCGAAAAAAGACATTCCAGTCGGCACGCTCAGAAGCATTTTTAAACAGGCTGGCTGGTCCTGGAAATAAAATATGAATTTTCCGATCGCGATTCATAAAGACAAAAAATCAGACTTTGGAGTTACCGTTCCCGATTTGCCTGGCTGCTTTTCAGCGGGCTCCACCATGGAAGAGGCCATCGAGAACGCGAAAGAAGCCATCCTGTGTCATGTAGAGGGTTTGCTCGCTGATCAGGAACCGGTCCCCCGGCCAACGAGCATTGAAAATTTCAGATCCAAACGTGATTTCAAAAATGCGGTCTGGGCAATTGTTTCTCTGGATCTGAGCGAACTGACCGGCAGAGCCGTACGCGTAAACGTAACCATCCCGGAACGAATTCTGAACCAAATTGATGGATTCGCGAAAAAGCACGGCGAAACTCGCTCCGGAGTGCTGGTAACGGCCGCAATGGAGTATATTTCGGAATCCTCACAACAATAAACGGGAGAATAAACACAGGTAACGGGCCTAATCAAAATTCCCGGTTGACCGCTCGCGCCATTCCGCTACACCGCATCCATGAAAGTAGCACTCTTCGGCGCGACCGGTTATATCGGCGGATCGGTTCTCACGAATCTCCTCCAGAAAGGCCATACAGTCCAGGCCCTCGCCCGTGATCCGGGCAAACTCAAAACCGCCGGGCCAGGCGTAACCATCGTCCAGGGTAATCTGGGGGACGCGGACGCGATCAAAAAAACCGTCTCCGGATGCGAGGCCGTGATCTGGGCCGTGGGTGCTACGAAAAATCCGGCCGACCAGGTGGCCGTGTACACGGCGGGCATCCAGGCGGTGCTCGCAGCCATGCGGGCGAACAAAGTGCGGCGCCTGCTGGTGCTTTCCGGGGCAGCCATGATTATTCCGGGCGAAGGGGCCGCATTGCAGCGCCGGATCATGCAACTCATGCTCAAGATTTTCCTCGCCAGAATCCTCGAAACGAACAAACAAGTTTTCGCGATCCTGGAACAAAACCGTGATATCGATTGGACCGTTATCCGGCCAGCCTGGATCCCGCAGGGGAAACCGTCCGGCGCGCTCAAACACTCGGCCACCGGCATGGTCGGTACGCGGATCGATCTGGCCGATCTGGGTCAATTTTTCGTCGAACAACTGAGCGACCGGACATATTTACAGAAAGCGCCCTTTCTCGCGTCGGCGTGACTGGCCTGGTCGCCGGAGGCGTGATCGCCGCCTGACTCGCAACGCCCGAAAAAGAACTTGCAGGGTGCCGGTGAGTCGCATACACTCCGGACATGGCATCCCCCCGCACGCGCAAATTTCGCAGCTTCAAAATCCTGATTATACTCCTGACCCTGACCGGCGCCTGGTACGGGGTACGCCGGCTCCTGCGTCCCACGGTGCCGGCACCGACGGCTGAACTCAAAGCGCGGGCCGCGCGCGTGCGAATACTGCGTGATGAGTGGGGTGTGCCGCATATCTTCGGCCAGAAGGACGCGGACGCGGCGTTCGGCCTGGCTTACGCGCACGCGGAGGACGACTTCGCGACGATCCAGGACCTCACCGCGGCCTCGCGCGGCCGACTCGGCTGGATGCAGGTCTCGCGCATCGCGCCCGTGAACGATTTCCTGGTCGTGTGGTTGAACGTCGCGCGCCAGGTGCAGGAGCAATATCCCGATCTATCGCCCGGCCTGCGCGCCGTGCTCGAAGGTTACGCCGACGGACTCAATTACTACGCGGCGAAGCACCCGGGCGAAGTCGACGCGCGCCTGCTCCCGTTCACGGGACCCGACGTCGCCGCCGGCTTCGTGCATCGCCTGCCGCTCTTGATGGGCATCGACAAGCCGCTCCAGGCCGTCACCGAAGCCGAATCGCTGCAGGTCGGCGATGTGCCCGCGAAAGACGCGCGCAGCCAGACGATCACCGGGGGTGATTTCGCCTACGGCCAGGCACTGGCATTTTTTGACGAAATCCGCGCCGTGGCGCGCGCGTTCCTCCCCGGGGATCCGGAATTCGCGGAGGAAACCGGCACCCTCGCGCGAACCTTCGCGGACCGGCACTGGATCGGATCGAATTCGCACGCGGTCGCTCCATCACGATCGGCGGACCGCGTCACACGCCTGAATGTAAATTCGCACCAGCCCTGGGAAGGACCCGTGGCCTGGTACGAAGCGCACGTCGTTTCGGAGGAAGGCTGGAACATGACGGGCGGAACCTTTCCAGGCGGGCCCATGATCTTTCACGGCCACAACGAACACCTCGGCTGGGCGCACACCGTCAACTATCTCGATTCGATCGACGTGTACAAGCTGGAAGTGGACGCGGAGAAAAAACGTTACCGCCTGGACGGAGAGTGGCGCGATTTCGTAATCGAAGAAGCGCGCATCGAAATCGATCTGGGCCTGTTCACCCTGCCCGTGTCACGCCCGGTGTATCGCAGCGAACACGGCGGGGTGATCGAAACCGATCACGGGTTCTACGCGTTTCGTTACGCCGGCCAGGGAAAACTGATCCACTCGCTGGATCAGTGGTTCGCCATGAATAAGGCGCAGAGTTTCGACGAGTGGCGCGCGGCCATGCGCACGCACCGCCTGCCGATGTTCAATACGACCTACGCCGACGATCGCGGCAATATATACTATGTGTTCAACGGGCTTTTGCCCCTGCGCGCGAAAGGTTTTAATTACGAGGCGATCCTGCCAGGCGATACATCCAAAAACATCTGGAGCGAGTATCTGCCCTACGATCGCCTGCCCCAGGTCCTGAATCCACGCTCCGGCTTCGTGATGAATTGTAACAACGACCCCTTCTTCACGACCATCGGGCCGGAAAATCCAGACCGCAAGGACTTCGATCCTGAGTTCGGCATCATGCCCTGGCGCGACAACCGCGCGTTGCGCTCGATGGAGCTGTTCGGCGGCGATGCGTCCATCACCTTCGACGAATTCCTCACCTACAAATGGGATCGTACTTTCCATCCGGAAAGCCCCATGTATACGCTCGCGCTGAATCCAATCCTGCGTGATTACAAACCGCGCGACGAGGACGAACGCAAGGCGCTCGACATTCTGCGCGCCTGGAACGGGAAGGCCGACGAACACTCCACCGGCGCGACTCTGGCCACGCTCGCGTATTCGCCCATCTGGAAGGCGATCATCGTCGATCGCGCGCGCGAAATACCCGCGCCCGCGGACACCTTCGCGACCGGCGTCGCCTGGCTCAAAGAACACTACGGCCGCGTGGACGTGCCCCTCGGTTCGGTTCAGTTTTTGCGGCGCGGCGATGCGTACCTGCCCATCGGCGGATCCACCGACGTCCTCAACGCGGTCATCCCGAAGGCCGAAGACGGTCGCCTGATCGGTTACGCGGGTGATTCATACATCCTGATCGTCGAATTCGCGCCGGACGGGGTGCGTTCGCACACCCTCAACGTGTACGGCGCGTCCGCTCGCCCCGATTCGCCGCACTACGCCGACCAGGCCCCGCTCTTCGTTCGCCGCACTCTGCGCCGCAATTTATTCAAGGAAACCGACATTCGCGCGCGGATGGAGCGGGAGTATTCGCCTTAGTTTCGCTTTTCGCGTGTGCCACCCGGGCGTGCCCATTTTCGCCGAAAACGCGGCCTGGGGATCGTCCGTCGCCCCCTGGAGCGGTGTGGCCTGGTGTATCGTTTCACATGAATTTCACGGGAGACTCGTCCGCCTCGGCTTAATAATTTGACAGGTGACCGTTCTGCACAGGCAATGCCTCAATGAATGAAAACTCTCCGATGCCGATGAGCACCCGCATCGTCCAGATTTGCCTCTTCCTCGTGGCGGCGATTGCGATGTTCGGCGGAAGTGTGCAGATGTACCTCGGGGAGCCCACCACGACCCCGCGGCTCGACAACGTCCACCGCTTCATGGCAGGGGTGTATTTTTCCTCGGGACTGATCGCGTTCTACGCGGCGCGCACGGTACGCACGCAGACCACGCTCGTTTACCTGGTGGCTGTAGCAGCACTGCTCGGGGGCATCGGACGACTTGTTTCAATGTCGATTGTCGGATTGCCCGAACCCGCGGGGCTCTGGCTTGGATACCTGCTTGCTGAATTGATCATCGCGCCGACCATTGTCATCGGTCAATTTGTGAGTAAGCGTAAAGGGCAGTGATCGACCGTCGCCTCACTCGCCACGGATCTCTTTCGCGATAATTTTCCCGATCTCCTGGCTGTAAATCCGCGAGCCTGGAAAATTCAGGTGCAGCCAGTCGAGTTTGTATAGATCATAGTTACGCGCTCCAAAAAAATGCCCGTCGTTCAGGCCCCATTCCTCCAGGGTTCGGTAATAAAACGGAACTTCGTGCGTTCGCGCGATTTCCTCGATGTGCGGACGCGCGGTTTCGCCCAGAAAACCCGGATAAAAATTGGGCACGGGGTTCTCCACCAGGATCACGATCTCAGCCACGGACTTCAGTTTTTCGATCGTCTCCTTTAACTGCCACCACTTGAGCGGGTCCATTGTATAGTGAAAAGGCCGCTGCGGATTCGCGCCGTAACGATGCGGGTGCAGGATGAGCCCGCGCCATGATTTGATCTGTTCCCAGTAGCCCAGGTGATTCATCAGATCCCATTTGGGCCAGAGTTCGAACGCGGCGCGTTCATTGCGGTTCGCGAAGCTCTGCCAGGCCGGCCCCGCCACGGTGCGCGGCGAGCGAAAATCCGGGTTCAGGCCCATGATGCCGCGATAGCTCATCGTCTCCGGGTCGACGCAGAGCACGGCGGCCTTGATGCGCGAACGCGAACCGTGCAATTGTTCCAGATGATCGGCCAGCATGACCCAGAACGGCGTCGTGCTGCCGCTGTAGCCAAAGTTGAGCGGCGGACCAATGTCCTCCGCGGCCTTTTTCATCTCAGGCCACATCCAGTACGGACGCACGCCCTCGCGCACGCGCGAAGAACCGATCACGATCGCGCCCGGCGGTCGGTCAGGGTTGTTGAACAACTCAAAGCCCACTCCGCGCGCGAGCGTCACGGCGATGCGGCGATTGCCCACCAGAAAGTGCGGGGTGTCCCAGACGCCCTCCAGACGCGGGCGATACCGATGTTCGTACAGGTACCGTTCGTATCCGGGGTACATCTGTTCGACGATGCTGTCAGCGTACAGAGGTTCGCGGCGATGGACCCAGCGTTCCCAGCGTTCCAGGGCTTTATCGAGAAACGGATCGCGCGGGTTGAGTTCGCGCGCGCGTTGAAAGGCGACTTTCGCGCCCTCGATCTGATCGTCCATGTAGAGCAGCCGGCCGAGTTGTTCCCAGGCGCAGGGACTGTTCGGTTCGAGCGCGATGAGCTCGCGCAGCGACCCGATGGCCAGAGGATACTTCCGTTCACGCGCGTGCGCGAAGGCCTGTTCCAGCAATTCGATGCCTGATTCGCTGAGCGCGATGCGATACACCAGCGCCTGGGTGACGCCCGGTTCGCCCGCGCCGATATAATCGCGAGGCGTGAAAATTTCGGGCTTCGGTTGAAAGATGGCGAAGGATCGCGGGGGAGTGCCGCCGGCCGAACCGCGCGCGGTGCCGCAGGCCAGGACGAAGGCGCACAGGGACGACCAGATGGCCGCGCGCACATTTCCTTTCAATCGATTCGCGTACATTCCGAACGTCAGTTTTGAGGCGCGCTCAAAACTGAAAATAGATGAACTGCCGGCTCTCCGGCGATACGAACACCATCGACAGCAGCACGAAACAGGCCGGCAACCAGGGCCGCACAACGATTTCGTACAACCTCTCCGTCGACCACCAGGCGGGCTTTCGTCCATCCGCCCGGGGCAACCCGACTTTCTCGTTCCAGGCTTCCAGGGCGTCAAAAACAAACATGAGCGCCACTAAAAAAAGACAGAGACGCAACGTTTCAGCGTCCAGGGAATTGTCCGCGCCGCGCCAGGTAAAGATGGCCCGCACGGCATCCACTGTCTGACCGAACTCGACCGTGACGAACGGAATCCAGATGACGCTCACGGCCACGAACAGCGGCGGCGCCAGCAGCAAACGCGAAACAATTCCAGTTTCAGCCTCCCGGCCGCGACGACCGAACCGTTCCTGGTAAAATCGATGCGCCCCCAGCAGCGCGCCGTGGCAGAAACCCCAGAGCACGAAGTTCCAGCTCGGTCCGTGCCAGAGGCCGCCGAGCAACATGGTGATCATCAGATTGGCGTACGTGCCCGTCGCACTGGACCGGTTACCGCCCAGCGGAATGTAAATATAATCACGCAGCCAGGTCGAAAGCGAAATGTGCCAGCGTCGCCAGAACTCGGTGATACTCACGCTGAAGTACGGAAATCGAAAATTGCGCATCAACCGAACGCCGAACAGCCGCGAGGTCCCGATGGCGATGTCCGTGTAGCCGCTAAAGTCGCAGTAAATCTGAACGGAGAACAGACACGCGCTCAGCAAAACGTCCGCCCCGCCGTACGCGGCGGGATTGGTGAAAACCGGCTGGACCAAAGGCCCGATGCTGTCGGCCACGACCATTTTTTTGAAAAGACCGTACGCGATTTGAAACAGACCCTCGGCCGGTTCCATGGGCCGCGGCCGCGGCAGTTTCGCGGCCAGTTCGTCCAGCAGCACCTTCGCGCGTTCGATCGGGCCGGCCACCAGTTGCGGAAAGTACGTCACGTACAGAGCGAAACGCCAGAAGCTGCGCTCGACCTTCGCCTGGCCCCGATACACGTCGATGCAGTACGACATCGTCTGAAACGTGTAAAACGAAATCCCGACCGGCAACACCTCGATCAGAGTCGGCACGCGGTAGTCGAAGAACGGAACGAGCACCAGATCGCTGAGCGTGCCCGCGAAAAAATCCAGATACTTAAAAAATGCCAGAAACCCCAGATTGAGCGAAACGCTGATCACGACGAGTCGGCGGTGCCGCTCCTTCGGCCAGACTTCGAACAATTTCCCGAGATTGAAATCCAGGATGGTTGAGGCGAAAATTAAGATGAGATACCAGGGATTCCAGTACGCGTAGAAAAAATAGCTGGCGATCGCCAGAAACACCCCCCGGACCACTCCGCCGTGGCGGCCCGGCAGCAGATAGTACACGGGCAGGACGATGAGAAAAAACCAGAAAAAATCGACGCTATTAAATAACATGGCGGCGAATGATGTTTTATGGGTGAACGATTGATGTCTTGCGGAGCCTGGGAGGGCTGTACGGCGCGGACGACATTAAACGTGCGCCGTCAGCATTCCTGGTACATGACGTCCCACGAAATTTCCGTCTGATTGCCGGCTTTATCTTTCACGATCACGCGCACCGAATACAGACCGGTTTCCAGTTTCGTTTTCGGTTTGTAGATGACGGCCGCGCCGGTGACCTGCGCGCCGGCGGTCACGTCCTCGTCGTTCAGAAAAATTTTCACGGAAGCCGTATCGATCCCCGACTGGGCGTCGCTGTAGTTGACCTGAAACAGCGGAAACGGTTCGCGCGCCATGTCGACCACCGAATAATCGCCCTGGCGATTGTGGCGCGCCACGGGGGGGGTTTTATCGACCGGGGCCGCTTCCAGATCAGCGAAGAACGCGCGTTTGAATTCGTCCCAGAGCGCGAGCGCCAGGGTCCGCGCTCGCTCGCTCCCCTCGCTCCCCTCGCGCGACGCCTGGGCGCCCGGGCCGGCCTGAAGCGCGTGGCCGGCGGGCAGAACACCTTTCGGGCCCAGCCAGGCGCTCAGACGTCGGGTCAGCACTTCGGCCCCGCCGGGCGTGAGATGATCGTAGTTCGCCCAGTGTTCGTCTTTAAAATCGTTGCGCCCCGCGTTGTTCGTGTCGAGGAACAGGACGTTGTCGAATTCTTTCGGCAACGCGCCGAGTTGCTTCACGAGATCGCGATACTCCTCGCGCGGCGTGCCGTCGTGGTCGGCCACGGGCGTCTCTGTCAGCGAAAAATGCATGGGCGGGATGAAAAGGGCCAGCTTCACGCCGCGCGCGCGCAATCGCGCGATGATCTCGCGAAATTCCGCCATACGTTTTTCGTCCTTACGAAACGCCCCGCGCCGGTGCGCCCTGCGATACTTCGCGACCTCGACCGGGTCAGCCGTGTTCACATAGCGGCGATGCGGCATGGCCATATACCCGAACGGCGAAAGCTCGGTAACGTCGTCCGTGACGAACCGCGGCGTCTCGCGGGGCAAAACCCGATCGAGCAGAATCGATTTAATGACGGCCCGGTGCGCGAACACGCGCGACGCTTCCGAAAACAGAAGTTCGAAAGCCACCCCCGCGCTGGCTTTTAAACCGGCCGGCGAGATATCTTCGGGAGCTGTTTTGCGCAAAATTCGTTCAAACTGGAAACCGCGCGAATTCGCGTACAGATCGGCGATCGGGTCGTTCCAGAACGCGTTGAAAATCCGCGGCGACACGCCCCAGACCACGGTACGCAGCGCGGGCAGGCGGTCCAGGTTCTCCGCCAGGACCTGGCGCGTGAACGGAATCCCGCCACTGGCCGGGGCCAGGTTGAAGGCACGCACCTGGTTCGCGTCGGGTCGCTGTGAAAAAAACGCCGGGTCCACCCCGTAGGCAGCGCGTGAATCACCCAGAACCAGCAACTCCACGCCTGGCGCCAGTTCCCCCAGTCTGTGCATTTTTCGCGAGAAAGCCTCGGTATGGTACCGCGCGAAATCGGGCGTGGCGCGGTACTGGCGCGGGACCTCGGCGCCCAGCAGGCGGTCCAGGATCACAAAAGCGACGAGCATATAAAGAATGGGCAGGTACTTTTTCATAGGGTCTCTATGGCTCTAATATCGAAGACCGGCGCGAAACGGGAGAGGATTTTTCCAGTCGCGCGGACGTGTCGGGCGGCCCGGTCGCCCCTCGCCACACCCCCCGGGCGCGCAATGATCCCTGAACGCCGGGACGACCGTCGCGCTATCCCGGCCGGAGACCGGCCGCTCTATCGCTGCCGCGGAACCCTGTCCGCCGGCGGAGACCCCCGGCCGGTACGGGCCCGTCGTTCTCGATTTTTCGATTGACATACGTATCTATTTCCCTATTTTATACGTATGGATACCAAACTGACCCTGAAACTGGATGAATCGATCATCCAGGGGGCGAAAGGATACGCGGAAAAAAACGACCGCAGTCTTTCGGACCTGGTCGAGAATTATTTTCGGATGCTCGTCCGCAAAGAACGGAATGGGGAGGAGCAATTGCTTCCCGCGGTCCGGGAAATTTCCGGCGTTTTTTCGATCGGCAAAAAAACCGGTCCCCGCCAACAATACGCGGACTATTTAAAAACCAAATACTCACGATGAAACGTCTGTTTCTGGATACGGACGTCATCCTCGATGTACTGGGCAACCGGGAGCCGCATTATATTTATTCCCGGAAAGTTTTGAACAGGGTCGCCGCCGGAAAATTTTCGGGGTTTGTATCGGCCCTCAGTTTCTCAAACTTACACTACATTCTCAGGAAAGAAACAAACAATCAAACCGCCGTAAAGACCCTCCGGAAGCTCGCCGATTTGCTGGAAATTTTGAACGTGGACGGAACCACGATCCAGAAGGCCCTCGGGTCCGAGTTTAAAGACTTCGAGGATGCCATCCAGTACCAGGTCGCCGTCCTCGGAAAAATCGATTTTTTCATTACCCGCAACGTGAAGGACTACCGGAAGGCGAAGATCCCCGTCATGACCCCGGAAGAGTTTATCATTGCGGACGACATAGCGGCGGACATCCGGTAATTCGACCCGGCCCCAAAAAAAAGTTTGCAATATATATACTTTAGTATATACTATTCCGGATGGACAGAGCGAAATTGTTTATGAACGGTAGCAGCCAGGCGGTGCGCCTGCCCAGGGAGTACCGATTCACCGGCACCGAGGTTTACATTAAAAAAGTCGGGGATGTCGTGGTTCTTGTACCGCGGACCAGCGGCTGGAAAACGCTTTTGCATAGCGCGGGCTCGGCCTCAGAGGACTTTATGGAGAATCGTTCCCAACCGCCGCTTCAGAAACGGAAAACGATTTGAAACGATTGCTCCTCGACAACGACACGTGCGTCTTTATACTAAAAGGCAAAATCGAAGGTCTGGCCGACAAATTAGGACCGTACCGGCCCGGACGGATTTCCGTTTCGGCGATCACCGTGGCCGAACTGGAATACGGAATCAACAAATCCGCGCATCGCGAGAAAAACGCGCAGGCTGTTGTCGAATTTCTGGCATCGCTGGAAATCGTTCCCTTCGGCCCGGGAGAGGCCCATGTGTACGGTGTTATCCGGGCGCAACTGGAAAGAACGGGAAAAACAATCGGTTCTCTCGATCTGTTGATCGCGGCACAGGCGCTGGCCGGCGGTTTTATCCTGGTGACCAACAACACCCGCGAGTTTTCGCGCGTGGAGGGTTTGAAACTCGAAAACTGGTTGTAACCGGGCGGCTCAGGACGACGGAATCAATCATGAATCAATCCCCGTCCGCTTTCCCGAACACGAACCCGTACACCGCGCGGACAAGCCGGTTGCCCACGGGCGGAATCAGCCCGAATGCCAGGGCCATGAACAGACTGAAGTTGCGCGCGCCGAAGAAACGATCGATCAAATTATCCGGATACGCGTACGAAGACTCCAGCGCGTAGCCGCCGAATTCCAGCAGAGCAAGAAAAAACAAACCGTACAGGTATTGATCGAAGAACGATTTTTCGCGCACGAAGAGCGAGACGGGCACCAGATACAGAACGTACACGGTGCCGATCTGCCAGAGCCAGCGAAAACGGGCGATTTCCAGCAAAATCCCGATTTCGTTCATACTTACGCCGGCCAGGGCGTATACGAAAACGTACACCAGCAGGAGACGCGGCTCGACGCGCAGTGCGCGCGGGAGGCGACCGATCATTCGCCCGCGCCTTCTTCCTTCGCCAGGCGCAGCAGGCGATCGCGGCGGTGGCAGATCATCTTGAAGCCGTGTTCGTCTTCCACCAGGACCTCGGGGAGTTTTCCGTCCAGGTTTTCAACCAGGACCCAGTGTCCTTCGGCGACACGCAGCGGGGCCGACGGGTTCTGGACGGGGCGCATGTCCACGGCGCCTTCGGCCACCCGAAGCGTCTCGACCTGGTCGCGCACGGTCAACAGGCCGGCGGTTCCGACCAGTTCATACCGCGCGCGCTCCGTCGCGAAAGTAAAACGTTTGCGGATGGCGGCGTCGCGCGAAACGAAAAAAACTTCTCCGCTTTCCAGAGAGAAGTCGATCGCCCCGTTGCCCGCTCCGCGCAGGCGCACGCGCGCGGGGCCGATGAGTTGCAGGTGAACCCCCCCTGCGAACGAAAACTCAAGCACTGAATCTTCTTCCAGACGCAACTCGTCGTCCACGGCCAGGCCGGCCGTGATCGCCAGGGTCTGACCTTCGCGCACGATTTCCGCCGTTCCGCGCGAACGGAGGATCGAAAAGTTCCCGGAGGCGGGCCAGAACCAGGCCCCCAGACCGATCCCGAACGCGCAGAGCACGGACGCCGCGACCCACACCGGCGAACGCCAGGTGGGGGCGAACCGGGGCCGGAAAGTGAGCGCTGGCGGGGTCGAAGCGCGCAGCAGACTCATTCGTTGGTCCAGGGTCAGGGGAACGGGAGGCGCCATGCGGTGTAGAGCCGAACGTAAACCGGCCGGCCATTCGCCCGGGTTTTCCGCGCTCAACTGCTGAAGGGTTTCTTCCCAGGTTTTTTGTTCGCCAGGCTTCATGTCGATTCAATGAACAACGCCGGAGCGGCGGAATTGTGCCAGGTTTTCGAAAAAAAATTTCGGTCAACGGCGCTCACCTGAGGTCCTCCGGGGTAATACCCGCCCGTTCGAACTCGGATTTAAGGGCGTCCAGACCCGCGCGTAATTCGCGGTACACCGTGCGGCGCGAAGTTTTCAGCACCGCGGCGATATCGTCGGCCGCGAGTTCCCCCAGGAGACGCAGGCGCAGTACATCCCGGCGCCGTTCATCGAGATCGGAGCGCTCCAGAAACGCGCCGATCATGAGTTGAATACGGGCCGATTGATCGGCCTGGGCCGCCGGTGCTTCCGGGTCCACGGCCAGACCGGTCTCGCGCCGGGTTTTTCTGAGATAGTTCAGGTATTCATTGCGGGCGACCTGGAAAAGATAGGGCACGACGGTCGTTTCATTCAGGCGACCCGCCTGCACGGCCGGGATCGTTTTTTCAAACGCCGCCTGGAAGATGTCTTCGGCGAGGTCCGGATTCCGGGTCAGGGAGAACAGGAAGCGCCAGAGCCGCTCCTTGATGCGAGGATATACTGTTTCAAGAATATGCACGAGTTTTCCGCGAAGACGCCCCGGCAACCTGGGAACCCTCCGGAGGCCTGTCAACCGCGAGTACGAGCCCGTCACCTCCCGTCCCACGCGCTGGCCGGAAGCTGAAAAAATGGGCGGCCCGCGCTTTTTTTGGCACGAATCGGGTTCTCAAGCATCCAACCAGAGGTAACACATGAGTTCAGCGGCGGAGGAATATTCTTGCACGTAACCCGGGTTGCCGCGGCCTTCCCCGAACACGAGTACAACCAGGCGGAGTTGACGGCCGCGCTCGACACGCACTGGCGCAAAGGGTTTTTTAACCCCGAACGACTCGCCCTGTTCCACCAGAACCTGGCGGTGCGGTCGCGTCGTTTTTGCGTGAGCCTGGACGAAATGGCCGCGCTCAACGGCTTCGGCGGCCGCAACGACCTCTGGATCAAACACGCCACGGACCTCGGCGAACAGGCCCTGCGCGCGGCCCTCGACGGGGCCGGGCTCGAACCCGGGCAGATTGATCATATCTTTTTTACGACCGTGACCGGACTGGCCACGCCTTCGATCGACGCGCGCCTGATCAATCGCCTGCGCATGCGCTCGGATGTGCGCCGCACCCCGCTCTTCGGTCTGGGTTGCCTGGGCGGGGCGGCGGGCATCGCTCGCGCGGCCGATTACACGCGCGCCTACGCGGACCGGATCGCCGTGCTTTTGAGTGTGGAGTTGTGCAGCCTGACCGTCCAGAAAGAGGACGTGAGCATCGCCAATATCGTCTCCACGGGTCTCTTTGGCGACGGAGCCGCGTCCGTCATTGTCGGCGGCGCGCAGTCCGCCGCGGCGTCCGGTCCGCGCGTGCTGGCCACGCACGCTTCGTTTTACCCGGACAGCGAACGCGTGATGGGCTGGGATATGGTCGACGACGGGTTCAAGATCGTACTATCGCCCAATGTGCCGAAGATGGTGCGCGCGCACGCCCCCGTCGATTTCGCCCGGCTCTGTCAGATCGCCGGTATCCCCCGGGAAAGCGTGCGCCATTTCATCTGTCATCCCGGCGGCCCGAAAGTACTGGAAGCCCTGAGCGCGTCTCTGGCCCTGCCCGCTGGCGCCCTGGACCACAGCTGGAACTCCCTGCGCGAAATCGGCAATCTCTCCTCAACGTCCGTATTATTGATTTTACGCGAATTTCTTGAAACCGTGCGCCCCGCCCCGGGCGAAATCGGCGTCCTCATGGCCATGGGTCCCGGGTTCTGCTCCGAATGGGTACTTTTACAATGGTAAACGCCGCCGCACAGTCCGCCTCCGGTTCGCCGGACGACGCGACCCCCTTCGCGGTGGTCACGCGCATCCTGCGCGAACAGTGCGATTGCGCGGCCGAGGTCACGCCGGACGCGCGCCTGATCGAAGACCTTGCTCTCGAAACGATGGGCCTCTTGATTCTGCTCACCGAACTCGAAAATTTTTACCGGGTGCGCATCGACGTCACGGGCGAAAGTCCGCGCACGGTCGGCGCCATCGTCGCGCTGATTGAAACGCACGTCGCGGCCCAGGTGGCGCGTGGCGCGCTCTCACCGACCGATCACATCGTGATCGGAGGCATCGGTAGCATGGGTAGCATCGGTAGCGCCTCGCCTGACGAACGGCGCGACGACACCCCGGCCGAACTGCGCGGCCCGGCGCCCGCCCCGCCCGACTTCGC
>CAZVZS010000001.1:46942-47197 GCA_964631535.1 uncultured Leptospiraceae bacterium | reverse complement strand
CGCGGCGTTCGTCCGGGCGAACGGGTCGCGATCGTGCTGCCGACCGGGTCCGATTTTATCGTCTCGTTTTTCGGCGTGCTGCTGGCGCGCGCGGTGGCCGCGCCTCTGTATCCGCCGATGACGGCCCAGGGCATGGCCGCCTGGCAGGAACGAACCAGCGGCCTCCTGCGGCGGTTGCGGCCGCGCCTGATCATCGTGGACGATCGGCTGCGAGAGACTTTCGCGGCGATGGCGGACAGTTTCGCTGAAAAAGCT
>CAZVZS010000001.1:39888-46932 GCA_964631535.1 uncultured Leptospiraceae bacterium | reverse complement strand
AAATTGAGTCGGGCGTCGCGTTCACGCCGGACCCGCCGGCGCCGGACGAAATCGCCTTCATCCAGTTTTCGTCGGGCACCACGGTGGAACCCAAACCGATCGCGCTTTCGCATCGCAATTTGATGGCGAACGCCCACGCCATCGGCGAACGCTACCGCGAAATCGAAGAACCGCCACGCCACAACCTCTGCTGGGCCCCGCTCTACCACGACCTGGGCCTGATCGGCAATGTGCTCGTACCCGTCGTCTGGAACGCGCGCAACGAACTCTTCGGCCCCCAGGATTTCGTGGCCCGGCCCTGGCTCTGGCTCCAGCGCCTGAGCTCGACCGGGGCGGCCCTGACCGCGGCGCCCAATTTCGCGTATCACCTGGTGCTCAAACGCGTACAGGATCGTCATCTGGAAGGCCTGGACCTTTCACGACTGCGCGTGGCCCTCAACTGCGCCGAGCCGATTCACCCGGCCACGGTGCGCGCCTTCGAGGAACGCCTGGCCCCGTACGGGCTGCGGCCGGGCACCGTCATTCCGGCCTACGGGCTGGCGGAAGTTTCGCTCGCGGCCACCATCGCGCTCCCGGGCAGCGGGCTGTCCACGGCCGCCTTCGACGCCGCGGGGCTGGAAGAAGGCCATGCCCGCGTGGCCGCTCCGGACGCCACGAACGCGCGCCTCATCGCCTCAGGCGGGGTGCCCGTCATGGGCACGACGGTCCGTATCGCCGATCGGGGCGATATTCGCCAGTTTCTACCGGCGAACAGAGTTGGCGAAATTATAGTGCGATCACCCTCCGTCATGGCGGGCACGCTCCGCGACGACGGCGGGCTTGACACGCACGAGAACGAATGGCTCGCCACGGGCGATCTGGGGTTCATCCACGATGGAAAACTGTACGTATCCGGGCGCAAAAAAGACCTGATCATTTACAAAGGACGCAATCTTTACCCCCAGCACCTCGAAGAAAGCGTGAGCCTGGTGGACGGGGTCCGCGACGGCCTCTGCGCCGCTCTGTCCCTGACCACGGGCGGCGTCCGCGACGAACTTTTGATCTTCGCCGAAACGAACCTTGCCGACCCCGACCGGGCCCGCGCCCTGGGCGCCGCCCTGAACGCGGCGGTCCTCGGCGATCACGGCCTGCGTCCCGACGCGGTGCACCTCCTGGAAAAACACAGCCTGCCGCGCACTACCAGCGGGAAGGTCCGGCGTTCGCGCGCGCTCGAACTGTTCCTGGCGGGCGATTTGCGCCCGCTGTTCAGTTTTCGCGCCGGGGAGGCCTCGTGATTTTTTCGCTTACGACAGCGCAAATTATATTTCTGGCGTTGCTTGGCGCGCTCGGAGCGCAGCGCGTCGGCGAATTATTATACAGTAAACGCAACGAACGACGAATTCTCGCGGCCGGGGGACGCGAAGTCGCTCCGGGCCATTTTCGCCTGATGCAGGCCGTGCACATTTTCTGGTTTCCGGCGATGATCGCGGAAGTTTTGTATCTGGAACGAACCTTCCACCCGGCCCTGTTCGCTGGCGCGCTCGTGCTCATCGCCGCGGGGCAGGCCCTGCGGTACGCGGCCATCCTGCATCTGGGCGAACGCTGGACGGTACGCATTTTCGTTCTGCCCGGAGTCCCCGCGCGCCAGAGCGGTCTGTACCGATTCATTCGCCATCCCAACTACCTGGGCGTCGTACTTGAATTCGCCGCCGTACCACTTCTGCATTCCGCCTGGCTTGTCGCCGTTTGTTTTTCGCTGGCGAACGGGCTGGTGCTCTGGATTCGCATTCGCGCGGAAGAACAGGCTTTACGCGCAACCGCCGGCGCTGAGTACGAAACTCGTTTCGGAAAACTCGGCCGCTTCGTCCCGAATTGATCTATGCCAGTCGCCGAATACGACGCGATCATTGTCGGCGGTGGACCCGCCGGGCTGGCGGCGGCCATCGCACTGGCGACGGACGGCCCGGACGGCCCCCACGGCCCGGTGGAAAGCACTGGCGCCGCGAGGGACGGGTTCCACGCGGCGCCGCGCGTGTTGTTGGTCGAACGACGCGAATCCCCCGTAGACAAAGCCTGCGGCGAAGGCATCATGCCCGCGGGGATCGAAAGTTTACGCGATCTCGGGGTGGCGCCGACGGCCATCGCGGCGGCGGGCGGGCGCATGTTTCGCGGGATTCGTTATACTTCGCCGCGCGGACGGGTGGCTACGGCGGATTTCCGCGAAGGCCCCGGCCTGGGCCTGCGGCGCACGGCCCTGGCGCGTCTCTTGCTTGACCGGGCGCGTTTCGCTCCGGGCCTCGTGATCGAACAATCGATGTTTCGCGCCTTCGAACGAAGTCGCGACGGTCGTTTTTTTGTACATACGACCGGCCATTCCTTTACCACACGCCTGCTGGTTGGAGCCGACGGGTTACATTCGCAGGTGCGCCGCCAGGCGGGGCTCGCGGGGCGACCGGACCGCACCCGACGCTGGGGGATGCGTCGCCATTTTGCCATCGCACCATGGAGCGATCATGTGGAGGTCGCCTGGGAGCGCGGTCTGGAGGCGTACGTGACACCCACCGGTACGAACGAAGTCGGCCTGGCCTTTCTCTGGGACGCGCGCCAGATCGCCCCGGGGCCGGGACTGAATCTCTGGGAGTCGCTCCTGGCGCGTTTCCCGGCTTTGCGCCGGCGCCTGGCGGATGCCCGGCCCCTCGATGAGCCGAAGGCCGCCGGTCCTCTGGCCCAGAACGTGCGCGCGACACACGCGGAGGGGATCATTCTGATCGGTGACGCGGCGGGGTATCTGGACGCTTGCACCGGGGAGGGCCTTTCGCTGAGTTTCGGCCAGGCCCTGGCGCTACGCCGCCTGGTGCGGCCCCTGCTGGTACCCGGTGGCACGGAGCCGGTTCCGGTCGATTCTCTGCGTCCCTTCGCCGAAGAGCAAGCACGGCTGTCCGCCGCCTACTACCGCATGACCGGGGCCGTGCTTCTGCTGCATCGCTTCCCCATTTTACAGGAAGGAACGACGGCTCTTTTCAGGGCTTTTCCCGGTTTGTTTCAGAACCTGCTTTCCTTAAACATGGGACACTCGTTTCAAATCAAAAACCCGCATCTTTTCTAACCTGATTATTGCCCAAAAAATAGCCTTCGGACTTGCTTTTTGGCCAGGGAATGATATATTTCGGAGTACGGGGTGCGCCAGGCTCCCGTTTTTGCTTGAATTTCCCGGGGCACCCGGGAACCCTATCACTTTCGATTATTCAGGTTGCGTGAATATTATTTAAGAATTGTGTTAAGAGCCACAGGGCATAATAGGAAATGACCATGAAAGCTCGCCGCCTCTTTCTCTTTGTTCTGTTTCTTTCTTCCATAACGGTACTCGGGGCCGCCGATGAGGACCCTGAATGCAAAATTGAAAACAAACGCGAAGGGTCGGGAACATCGTTTTTAATCGCCAATCCTGAAAACGATTACCAGGCCTCGCTGAATCAACTCCTGGCGCAGGAAGTGGAAAACCTGAAAGCCGCCGTTGCCAACGTGGAACGCAAACGAATGCAACTGGTGAAAATCCAGGGCACCGAACAACCCATCCAGGTGATCGAACTGGAAAACTCCACCGGGGTCTGGCGCAACTCCCAGAAAGTGAACTACCAGGCCGTGCTGCATCTTTCGTATAAGAACGAACGACTGCATTGTTTGATTCTGGAGTCCACTACGCGACCCATCTACGAACCCGAAAAATGGACCCATAAAATCGTGCGCCTTCGTTTCCCGGGGATCGAATCGCTGGAGCTGGCATCGCACCGGCACAACTTGAATATGCTCCAGAATCTGGAAAACGTGGACCCCGGCCACCAGCTCGAACTTCTGCGGCTGATTGTCCGCAATTTGCAGACCGCGCTCTATACGATGGACATGAAAATCGCCGCGTATTATAATCTGCGTAACAAGAAGAACGAGTGGCAGATTAATATGTGATCGCGCGGCGAAAAAAACCCGTCAAATCACTCCCCATTCCGCAGCCGCAAATACAACTGGCGAAACCGTTTCGTCGGCACTTTGCCGTGGCCTTTGAGCGAAAGCTCCGGGCGCAGGCCCATGATAAAATACATATCGGTTTCGCCCTTGCCTTTGACGTGATACCGGCCGCGGTGGCGAATCTGAAAAAAATCGCGAACCAGTCGTTCCGTTTCCGCGGTGATGTTGATCCGGCCGGGATGGGACGCCTCTTCCATACGCGAGGCGACGTTCACCGTGTCGCCCCAGATATCGAACGAGTAGCGATTCTGGCCGACGATGCCGGTGATCAACGGCCCCGTGTGAATTCCGATGCGGAGCTTCCACGACTTCTGTCCCTTGCGCTGGCGCGATTTGCGGTACTTGCGCATGAATTCCTGGATGCGCAGCGCGGTGAGCACCGCGTCCACCGCGTGCGTGCGATTGGTTTCGATCACGCCGCCCGCGCACATGTACGCGTCACCGATCGTCTTGATCTTTTCCATCTTATGCTGGCCCATGATATGATCGAAATGGGAAAAACACGTATCCAGCTCGGCGAGCAGGTCGCGCGGGGATAACACCGCCGCCTGTCGGGTAAAGCCGACCACGTCGGCGAACAGAACGCTGGCCGACTGGACCAGACGCGGTTCGATGCGCCCGGTCAATTTCAATTCCTCCACCACCGCCCCGGGCAGGATCGTGGCCAGGAGGTTTTCGGTACGCGCCGTCGTTTCACGCAGTTCGGAGTTAAAAAAATCGTACATGGCCCCGTTGATGATCGTGTGCTGTCGGAACAAAATCTGGCGACAGGCTTCCTCGGGCAGAATGTCGGAGGTCTGCACGATATTGCGCAACAACTCGTACATGATCGCCTCGCCGGTGGAGATCATGTCGAAGCTCACCGTGCGCCCGCGGGTCCGCGCCTGCCGGAGTGTCTCGAACGTATTGTCGCGGAGGGTCTGGCGACTGGCGCGCGTTCCTTCGCGCAGATCGATCACACGCTGGAGAAACGTGCGGTTGTACAGTTTGAACGTGGTGCGCGGGTACGGCACCGGCGGCCGGCGCGCGTGCCACCAGCGCCTGAATAAATTATAGGGCGGCTCGCCTTCCCGGTCAAGCCCGGGAAACAGGGTGACCAGCTCCTGGATCATGTCGGCGGTCAGCGCACCGAACGAAACGCCTTCCCAGGTGATCATGCGGGTCAAATCGTCGGGCTTGGCCAGCTCCGCGCGCAGATGCGCCAGAAAAAATCGCGCGATCTCGCGGGCGAGGGTCTGCCGGACCTGGCGGGTGATGCTCACGTTTACGCTTTTTCCTTGCGCATGATCAATTCGAGCGAAAACGATAGATCGTCGTCTGGCGGTACGTATCTCCCGGCCGCAGCACGATCGAAGGAAACCGCGGGTGATGGATCGCGTCGGGGAAATGCTGGCATTCAAGACAGAGGCCGGCGTGGGGCGCGTACGGGCGCCTGCTTTTTCCGGGGCCGCCCAGAAAATTGCCCGTGTAAAGCTGGAGACCGGGCGTGGTCGTAAACACCTCGAGCACCAGGGCCCGGTTCGAAAGCCGCGCGGCGAAGACCGGTTCTTCGGTTCCGCTCCGTTCGCCGCGCCAGGAGCGTAATACAAAGTTGTGGTCATACCCCGCCCGCGTTTTTAAGTAAGCGTCGCGAATTCTCGAACCCGGTGTTCGCGGACGGCGAAAGTCGAGCGCGGTTCCGGACACGGGCAGAATCTCACCGGTGGGCAGTCCACTCGCGTCCACGGGCGTAAACGCGTCCGCTGCGATTTCAAGCGAATGGTCCAGTATCCCCCCGGGCGAACCCCCGCCGTTCAAATTAAAATACGCGTGGTTCACGAGATTCACCAGCGTCGGCGCGTCGGTGGTGGCCATGGTTTCGATGCGCACAGCCCCCGGTTCGCGCAGGCTGTACACAACCTGGCTTTCAACGGTCCCGGGGTAACCCTCTTCGCCGTCCGAGCTGCTGTACGTGAAGCGGACTGTATCAGGGGCGATTTGTTCGCCCGCCCAGGTGCGCCGATCGAAGCCGACCGCGCCGCCGTGCAGATGGTGTTCACCCAGATTCCGGCCCAGCCGGAACTCGCGGCCGTCCAGGTCAAAACGGCCCGAGCCGATGCGGTTCGCCACCCGGCCGCAGATCGCGCCGAAATAGGCATGATCCGCGCGGTATTCCTCCGGCCCTTCCCGCCCGAGCAGGACGTCGATCGGCTCACCGCCGGGAACGGGCACCCACAATTTGTGCATACGCGCGCCGAGCGAGACCAGGCTCAGGCGCAGGCCCCCGGGACTCTGGAGCGTAAATTCGGCAACTGGATCGTTCGACATGCCCTTCCTGTAGCGCTGACCCGGATTATGCACGCAATAAACCGGCCCTTATCTTCTTGACACGGCCCGTTCCAGGGAGTCAACCCATTGTATGCCTGCTATGGAACCCCCGGAATCCTCAGGTCCGCGCGCTCTGGTGGCCGGGCGACTGCAATTGCACCACGCACTCCAGCCACTGACGGCCCTCGCCGTCTCCCTGCTCCCCAAAGAGCCCGACTGGAGCCACGGCGCCCTGAACTTCGACCCCGAACAGATGGTTTTCCGCGGCCGGCCCCTGCCGACGGGCCTGTGCGGCACCCTGATTCTGAATGGACTGGAACTGCAAATCCGGGACGCGAGCGACACGGTCCTTGAGCGGCTGAGCCTCTTCGGGCGTGATCTGAAAACCGGCCTAAGTTTCGTGAAAAACGCCGTGGCGGCGCATGGCCTCGATGTAAGCGGCTTTCACGCCCAGACCTTCGCCGACTTTCCGGCCCACCCTCTGGCCAGCGGGGCGCCTTTTGACGCAAAGGAACAGGCGGCGATTCTGGAACTGGGCCGTTTTTTCGCGCTTACGGCCCGGGCTCTCGCGGACATCGCCCGGCGCGAGCGCCGGGCCGGCCCCATCCGCGTCTGGCCCCATCATTGTGATATGGCCACGCTCATCACGGTCCGGTCGCCTGCCACCGTCGGCGGCGAGGACGGCGTTTCGGTCGGGGTGGGTTTTTCGCCCGGCGATGCGAACACGCCCGAGCC
>CAZVZS010000001.1:11778-39865 GCA_964631535.1 uncultured Leptospiraceae bacterium | reverse complement strand
GTACTGGTATGTGACACCCTGGCCTTATCCAGACCCCGCGACTCTGCCCCCGCTTACGAAAGGTCGCTGGAATACGGCCGGCTGGGTCGGCGCGGTGCTGGAAGCTTCGTTTCTATCAAAAGAAGTAGACGTCCAGGCGGAGGAAGTGAAAGTTTTCCTGGCTACGGTCCTGGAAGTCCTGCTTTGACAGCGGGGTGCTGAAAAATTGGCCTCTGACCGCGCGGATATCATATGGTGCTCGCTTTTCAGACTCACAACGGCCGGATCGTCCGGGCCATCACCGCGTCGCAGATGCGCGAAATCGATCGCATCGCCCTTGAAAAAACCGGGCCGAATCTGTTCCAGATGATGGAAAACGCGGGCCGCAATCTCGCGGAGCTGGCCATGGAATTTCTCGGCCTCGCCGGCATCGACGATCCCGACGCGCGCGCGCGCATCACCGTCCTCGCGGGGACGGGGCGCAACGGCGGGGGCGGGATCTGCGCGGCGCGCCATCTGGCCAATCGCGGACTTTCGGTGCGACTCTGTCTGAGCGAACCGGAGAACATCGACGAAATCGCCGAATGGCAGTATCGCATTTATAAACAAACGCCTGGCACCACCGTTTCGCCCGGGGAGCTGAACCAGGAACCGTCCGATTTGATCCTGGACGCGCTGCTGGGCTACAATATGGTCGGGGCCCCGCGCGCTTCGGCCGAAACCCTGATCGGCTGGATCAACGATCGCGCGGCCTCCTCCGCCTGTCCCGTGCTTTCGCTGGACGTGCCTTCTGGAGTGGACGCGACCACCGGTGCCACGCCGGGCGCGGTGGTGAAGTCGACCGGCACAATGACGCTGGCCCTGCCCAAAACCGGACTCCTCCCGCATCTGACGGGCGATCTCTGGCTGGCCGATATTGGCATTCCCGCGCAAACGTACAAAGACGCCGGCATTTCTTTTTTCGCGTTCCCCGGCGCGTTTCGCCATCCCCTCATTCCGATGAAGGTCGATTAGCTGGGTGCCACCCGGGCGTACATATCAGGGCGCCCCGGTTCCGGCGGGGCCACGCTGCGCCGGCCGGAACCGGCGGGTGCTCGGGCCGGTGGAACGTCCCTCGCCCCCTGGCGCGGCACTGCCGCGCATTGTTTTTACTGGCGCCATGTTGTTGATCGCGACCGGGCTTGTGTCCGCGCCGGCGGGGAAAACGAACGAGGCCATGGCGGCGGCGTTTCGCGAGAAGTTCGCGGACCTGTACGCGAGGCGAAAATTCAACGGCGTCGTGCTCGTCGCGCGGAGAGGCCAGGTTTTGTACCAGGCCGCGCACGGCGTGACGGGGCCGACGGGGGGACAGGCGCTCCAGCCCGACTCTGTCTTCAACCTGGCCTCGGTGAGCAAACAATTCACCGCTCTCGCCGTGCTCATTCTGATGGAACAGGGCAAACTCGGGTACGATGACGCGCTTGAGACGCGTCTGCCCGGGATCAGGGCGCCCGGCGTCAAAATTCGCCATCTGATCCACCACACGAGCGGCCTGGCCGAATACGAAACCCTGCTGGATGAACACTGGCCGGACGAATCGCTGGTGACCAACAAAGACCTCCTGGCCCTGCTCGTACAACACCAAGCCCCGTTAAAATTCAAACCAGGCGAAAAATATGAATACAGCAACACGGGTTACGCCCTGCTCGCGAACGTCATCGAACGCGTGAGCGGACAGTCGTACGCGGCGTTTCTGGCAGAAAAAATTTTCAGGCCGGCGGGCATGCGGGATACCTTCGTCTGTCCGGCCACCCTGACCCACTGGCCCGCGAAAAAAGTGATCGGCTTCGCGCGCGCAGGCAAGACCCTGCGCCGCGAAAACGAAACCTATATGGACGGGATCGTCGGCGACGGCGGCGTTTGCTCAAGCGCGTCCGACCTGCTGGCGTACGACCGCGCTCTCTACACCGACCGGATCCTGCCCCGCGAACGTTTAAAACGTCTCTACGAACCGGTGCGTTTGAATAACGGCAAACCGCTGCTGTACGGCTTCGGTCTGGAGCTTTTCGAATCGGGCACGTACGTGAGCCACTCCGGCTCCTGGGTGGGATTCAATACATTCTTCGCGCGTGATCTGTCGGACGAGACCGTTTTCATCGCCCTGGATAATTCGTCCAACGAAAACGTCGGCGATCAAATCGAATCCGTCATCAACGAGTTTTACGATTAGCACTTCGCGCGCATCCGGGTCAGTGGACTCGCAACATCCATGTTGCGGGTCCGCTGACCGCTCGCAATCCTGCTCGCTCCGGATGGCACTCGCGCTATTACTTGTTGGCTTACGACGGATCGGCCTCTGAAATTGCTGAGTTGGAAAATTTTAATCCGCCACGCGGACCACGACCATGTCGGTCATGGCGCCGGCGGAGCCGATGGAGGTCTGGCCGCGCGATCGGATGAGGCCCGGTTCGGCCAGGTCGAACACTTCCGCGGTGATCGCTCCGGAGCAGCCCACCACAAGAAAGGATTCGTCGGGACTCAGTTGCGCGGTTTCCGGAGTCGTGTCGGCTGTGGCCACGGCGGTGCCAACCGTGGTTAAAGTGGCTGCGGCGGCGTCCAGGTACAGGGGCGTGACCGCGGGCGTCCCGTTTTCCACGTGGTACAATATATTCCTCGACCCCACGGCGAGATCTTTCCAGGGATTCAGGGCCGCGTCCACGCTGGCCGAAGTCAGCGAACCGTCCGCGCCGAATTTCATCAGGCCGATGCCGCCGCCCCCCGACATCCGGGTGATGACCGTCGTTCCGGTCGCGTCCACATAACTGCCATCCGGGTCCGACCCCCCGCCAAAGGCGAGCGTATTGAGATGGGTGAGCGCGCCGGTGCTCGCGTCCCGCGCGAATGCGCTCAAATCGACTGCGCTTACATTCGAAGCGAAAACAGTTTTCCCGTCCGCGGTCATGGCGATGTCCCGGTTCTCCGTCAGACCCGTCGTGTATGTACTCTGGAGTGCGGGGACAGCGCTGCCCCCGTCGATGGCGTAGATCGAAATCCCCGGCGGGGTGTCGTTTGACACGTACAAAAAGCGCCCGTCCGGACTGACCGCCATCCGACCGGGGCCGGCGGTCTGGGACGCGAAATCCGTCACGAGGCTCAGAGTCCCGATTTTCGCGTCGATTTGAAACACACTGATCCGCGTTCCGCCGTTGTGCGACACGTACAGATAACCGCCGGAGGGATGCGGGACCAGGTAGGTGGGGTTAGCCACAGCGGTCGCGACCCGGGAGATGGCGGTCAGTCGCCCGTTACCGCGGTCCATTTGAAATCCGGATAATTCCTGGGCCGTACGGTGGGCGAAATAAACGAAAACCTTATAGGGTCGTGAATCGTCCCGGACCGTATACAATAGAAGAGACTGCCAGGCATTACATTCCGGATCCGCCGCCGCGCAATCTTCGGGTGCCACCAGGCATGAAACGCTGGCCACGAGCAGTAAGCCGAAGCATGCAGCGGCCCGGAGCCGGTGTCCTTTCAAAATACCTTTACGCGGATTAAACACTGCGACAGTACAACAGGCCAAAACTGCGGATTTGTGCAAATTCTCGATTGACGACCCGCCTGGCTCCAGAACCATTATGGCCGGGCCGAAGGGCGGCTCAAGGAGTATTCTAAGAATGGGAAAGAAGATCTCAATCGGCCTTTCTGTTGTTGCCGGGCTGCTCGGTTTTGTTATCCTCGTGGGCCAGGGGCCGTTTGTGGACATTCCGGCGGACGCCGCGATCGGGAAAGAATACCCCTTCCCGGATGAAGCCCGTATCGCCGAGGAAACCGCCGAGTTGGTGCTCTCCTCCATAAAAGAAAAAGAAGGCGCCGAACATACCCTGCGTGACGCCCACCCCTTCGCGCACGGTTGCGTGCGCGGAACCTTCTCCGTCCAGGGCGATCTGCCGGCCGAATTCAAACACGGCCTTTTCGCCACGCCCGCCACCTACCCCGTCTGGATCCGGTACTCGAACGGCGGCACCACCCGTAAACCGGATGCCGATGGCGATATTCGCGGCATGGCGATCAAACTCATGAACGTGCCCGGTCCGAAAATCCAGGACGATGAAACCGGCACGCAGGACTTTCTCGTGATCAGCCACACCGTTCTGCCCGTTGGCGATCCGGGCGAATACCTGGCGCTGTTCAAAGCGGCCCTCGCGAAAAAACCGATGAGTTATTTACTGGGCGGGGCGCCCTGGAACTGGAAACTGAGCGCGTTCAAGCGCATCATCGACATTCGCCGCAAAAAAATCCCGAACATGCTGCTGACCCGTTTCTGGAGCACGGTCCCGTACCAACTGGGCGCGACCGCGGTGAAGTATTCGGCCCGTCCGTGCAACGCGGAGGAAGCCGCGGCCGCGAAGGTCCCTGACAACCCGTCCGCTACGTACCTCCGTGAAACCATGGTATCGTACCTGAAAGAAAAAAGCGCCTGCTTCGAATTTATGGTCCAGCCGCAAACGGACGCGCGCAAAATGCCGGTGGAAGACCCCGCCGTGGAATGGGACGAAACGGCGTCGCCCTTCGTGCCGGTGGCGAAAATCGAAATCCCGGCGCAGACCTTTGACACGCCCGCTCAAAACGAATTCTGCGAAAACCTGACCTTCAACCCCTGGCATTCCCTGCCCGCGCACCGTCCGCTGGGGAGTATCAATCGCGTGCGCAAGCTCGCGTACGAGCGTGTGTCGCGCTATCGCCTGGAGCGCAACGGCATCCAGCGACGCGAACCGACGGGCAAAGAAGCTTTCGCGCCGTAAGAGTTTCGCCAAAAGTGACCGATAGAGTCCCGGCGCGCATTCGAAAATTTTATTCCGGAAGCGTGCGCCGGGATTAAATCGTTGGTCCCGATGCCTCTGGATAATTCTACCCGCCAGCGCGGCTTTTCGTGGGTGAATTCAAAGTACCTTCCGCGCGAAATACGCTCGATTCGACCCGGTTTTTGCCCGATTTTTTTACAACATACATTTGTTCATCCGCCAACCGAATCATTTCATCCAGAGATGAGAGCGGAGTTTCAAACGTAACCGCACCCACGCTAAAAGTGACGGCCCATCCCTGCTCTTTCATGTGTTCCAGCAGATGTCCGAAAATAGAGTTCAAACCACCGTGGACATCCCTGGACGGCGCGGATGATAGAACGACAAACTCGTCCCCCCCGAGCCTTGCCACAATCTCCCCGGCGTTGAATGCGTCCCGGACTGACTGCGCCGCGTAAATCAGAAGCCGGTCCCCAACCGCGTGACCTTTCGTGTCGTTGAGCTGCTTGAAATTGTCAACATCGATGAAAGCCAGGGTGAGCGGAGCGGTGGCGGCGCGCAGCATCTCTTCGCCCCTCTCAAAAAAAAACCGGCGATTCGGAATTCCCGTCAACGGGTCCGTCAGGGATTGTTGTCTATCGCGCAAAGATTGGGCTTTGATCCGCGCGCTGAGGATGGCGACGAGGAGGAATACCGCCAGGTTTTCGCCCGCATTCAAAATATGAATGAGCCAGTTCCGGAATTGAAGTCCATCGATCGTTTCCGCGACAAGCGCCACTACAGCGCACACGAAAGCAAACGGGATCGCGGACCGACTCCGGCCCATCCACGCGGCCATGAGGAGGGCACCCAGATAAAAAACCGAAAAATCGATTTCCCTGCCGGTGAAATGATCCGCGATGCCGACGAGGATCGTCAGGGCAGCGGGGACCACATATGCCAGGGCGAAATGTTTCATCACGCTAAGGAACTTCCATTCTAACGGAAAGACAATCCAATTTTTCTTCGCGCCGCTCAACCCGCCCCGTCGCCGACGTCGAACGGTTCCACGAGGGTGTACGTCAGAGAGGCCGAGGCGTCGAGCATCGTTTTCATGTCGCGGAAGAGGCGCTGTAAAATCGTTTCCAGCGTACCCTTGCGATCCTGGCGGTACGCTTCCATATATTCGCCCAGATGGAACGGCGGCGCGAAAAAGACGAAGGCCTTGCGCGGCAGGCGCGAAGGTTCGCCGCCCAGCGCACGCGGGGTTTTGCCGAGGATCAGCGATTCCCAGCGCGCCAGCCATTCGTAAAATCGCTCGGGGGTCGGCCGCGATACCAGGTATTCGCGTTTCATGACGATAAAATCGTACGCGCGAATACACTCCCGAATGGCCCGGCGCAAAACCGCGGGCGATGGCGCGATGCCCGCCTGCGGGTGGTTCAACTCCACGAGTTCGAGCACCGCGGTCAGATGTCTGAGTTTCTGGATCGCGTCGGCGTCGCGGTTGTAATGTTTGACGCCGAGCAGGTCCGCCACTCCGTCCAGGGCGGCGTGGCGGATGCGCCCCATGCGATAATCAAAATCTGCGCCAGGTTCGGGTTTGATGCCGTATTCGCTTTCAGCGCGTTCGATCAGGATCCGCCCGATCATCAGGAACTTGCGCAACAGGTTACGCTCACCCGGGTCCTCTTCCAGGCGCGCCGCGATCACCGCGATGGCGCGCTCCAGGTCGGCCACGATTTCGTCCTGTGAGGCCTTGACCACGTACTTCACGAAAGCGGGCAGGACCGTGATATCGGCGGCGGGGGCCTGTTTGCGCGCGTCTTCCAGCGCGCTCCAGCCGATTTTCACGATGCCCGGTTGAAATGGCATGAGCGAATCGTTCTCGCTGGACATCGGTTCGCCTTCGGGATAGAGCGCCAGTTTGCCGCGCGGTTTCGCGAGCACCGCGCGTGCCATGGCGATCGAATCGCGATCGGCGATGCCCGGAATGACCGAGAAGGTCCCCGTGTTCTGAAACAGTTTGCCAACCAGTCCGCCGCCGAAATCGAACGCGCGGCGCGTCGCCATGGTATTAAAACGAGCGCCCATTTTCTGCGCGACGATCCAGGCGATCGTGGGCTCGACCTGGGTCGGGTGGTTGCTGAAAAATAACAGACGGTCATCGCGCAGTGTGCGCAGCAGCAGCCGGTCTTCCTCGCGGATGATGACCTCCTCCACATTGTGCATGAGTTTCAGATACGCGGGGGTGGCCGCGTCGGTCATCCAGACGAGCGGGAGATTAAACCCGGGCGGGATAAAATAATCGCTCATCGGTACACCGCGGACAGGTCCTGCTCGGTCGGCTCGGCCAGGGCCACCTGGTTGGTTTCGTGGCGCTTGCGCGCGCTCGATTCGTACACGATGCGCCGGGCCCGGTTGATGCCGCCCAGGGGACGGTGAAGGACCAGGGCCTGCGAGGGCGAAAAACTCAGGTTTTCGTCAAAGGCGCGCACGGCCGGGGTGTCGAAAGTCTGCGCGGGGATTTCCAGATCCGCCACCACGACGAAGGGCGTTTTCCATTCGATCGTGGGGTCTTCCACCGGTTCGGTGTTCGCGTCGCGCGCGATCTGTACGGCGAATTCGAAGCGCGCTGAGGCAGTGGCCAGCGCGGTGGCCAGGTTCGCGCGCAAATAATCGGCGCCCGTGCCCGGCCCGGTGCGCGGACCGTTTTCCGCCGCCGCCTGGATCCGGTATTTCACCGCCAGATTTCCGAGCGCGTACGGTGTCTGGCTGTAATAGGTCATGACGAGCGGGCTCGCGTCGGCGTGCGCCAGGAATCGGTCGCGAAAAATCGCCGCCTCAAACGGGTGTTCGGCGAACCAGGCCTCCGGGGGGCCGCCGCGCGCTTTGATCTGGGCCTGCATGAACTCGGCCAGGTCGCCAGGATTTCGGGCGAAAAACACCGGACAGTCCGCCAGCACAAAATCCTGGGTGGGCGCGGTGTGAGTTGTGATGACTTTTTCGCCGGCAACGCCGAGCAGTTTCAGCGCCAGGCCGTGCGCGTCCTTCCCGGTATCGTCTTTGCCGCCCCCGTTCGAAAAACGGATCAGTCCCGCGTATTCGCCAGCGGCCTGAAAGAGACCGACCCGCAGCTCGGCGGGGAGCTCCGCGCGAACGCGGAACCTGGCGCGCACACAACCGTGCGATTTTCCGTGCTGGCCGCGACGGGTTTCGTCGGCCTTCATGAACATCATCTGAAGCTTGAGCAGCTTCTTGATGCCGGCTTCCTCTTCGGGTGCTATGGTTTCGAGCGGGTGTTCCATTCCTGGAGCTGTACCGCGCGCGGGCAATATTTGCCATCATTATTTGCGCGAACCGACCGCCGCTCGCCGTGAGAGCGCTTCCTGAGGCGACGTAAAAAAAACTTCCGGGTGCCGAAAAATAGTCTTGCCAGTGGCCGGCCACGAATAACGTAACATGCAGGTTTTTTCCTTCGGGGATATTGAGGTGAACTCCAGACTTACTGCGCGGGCGCGGCTCGCGGCCGGACCCCATCCGGAACCCCCGCCTGCCTCGGGGGGGGAAGCGGAATTCCCTGCCGAATCAGAATTCGCCGCCGGGGGCGATTCTTCGGAAATTGAGACTACCACCGAGGTAGTGCCCTACCTCGTCATCCGTCGCACGAACAAAGGCCGCTCCGTTTTCGCAGCGCGGCGGTTTTACCGGGGCGAACCGGTCACCTGGTTTCGCGGCAAGCTCTATTCAAAGGCGGAGTATTTCGCGCGCCTGAAACCGGAACGCTGCGAATTTCTCCAGATCGACGACGATCTGTACATCGGCCCCGCGCGTTCGGCCGACAATTACGTGAACCACAGTTGCCATCCCAATACCCGCGTGCGCATCTTCGAAGGCACGGCCCTGCTGGTGGCCGTGCGCGATATCCCGCCGGGGGAAGAAATTTCGTTCGATTATTCCACAACCATGGACGAAGACCACTGGGAGATGGACTGCTGCTGCGGCAGTCGCGCCTGCCGGGGTCGCGTGCGCGATTTTAAACATCTGCCGGAAGCCCTCCAGCGTAAATACCTGGAACGCGAAATGGTCCTGCCTTTTATCGCGCGAAAATACGCCCACCTGAAATACCATGCTGAACGAAAAGATTGAAGCGCGCCGTCAGGGCGTCGATGCCCGGGGATTCGGCCTCTTCGCCACCGCGCCCCTGGCCGCCGGTGAATGGGTCTGGCGCAAGGACCCGGGCGAGCCGAACTACACGAGCGCGGAAATTCGCGCCTGGTCGGCCGAAAAGCGCGAGAACTTCTTCCGCAACGCGTACCAGACCGGCCCCGATACCTGGCACGGTCCCGTCACCGGCGCCGTCATCGACCCGGCCGATTACATGAACCACGGCTGCGATCCCAACGTCTGGTTCGAGTCGGACGACGAGATCGTCGCGCGCCGGGCGGTCGCCGCGGGCGAAGAAATCCTGTACGATTACGCCACGAGTGAAGGCGACGCTGACTACCGGCTGGAGTGTCGCTGCGGTTCGCCTCTCTGTCGCGGCACGGTCCGGGGCGGCGAAATGCGCACGAACCAGGAATTACGCGCGCGCTACGGCAAGCACGTGATGAGTTACCTGCGTTCGTCCAGTTGAAACGCGACGTCCACCAGCGGCCCCGCCACATGCCCCGGGCCCCAGGCGCGTTCGCGAAAGAGCACCGCTCCCGACCGGCGCACGGCCAGCACCGTGGTCGAACGGGTACCGTAACGATCGCCAGGAATAAAAATCGGCGCAAGCAGGCGTTCGAATTCCAGGCCTACCCCGGTATCGGGGAGTTCCGCGTCCGGGGCGCGCGTTGTATCGCCCATGAGTTCCAGCAGGCCGTCCAGGAGGCGTTCGGGCGCGTTCGCCTCGCGTTCGATCAGCGTGGCCAGGCCCGCTTTCGCCCGGCGAACCTTGGGCCAGGGTGTGTCGAGGAGCGCGTTGCTGATTCCGTATACGCCCGGCCCCAGCACGTCGACGCGGCCCTCCGGGGCGTGCGCGTCGCTATTCGTAAAATAAACCAGGTTCGCTCCGGGCGATCCCAGATCGACGGTGAGGATATTGAATCCGTTGTACTCCGCACCCTCCGCGGCTCGTTCCCGAAAAAAATCGGCGGGTGGCGTGTTCGCGAGCAGGGCCTCACGCAACAGATCGCCGCGCGATCGCGCCTCGCGACCGAACTGGGCCGGGTCGCGAAAGTTGGTCACGGCCCCGAAGCGCCCGGCGCGCGTCAGACCGAGCCAGGTTCCACCGGCCTGGCGGTCGCGACCCGCCAGGAGGTCCGGCGTTCCGCCCCAGAAATGTGCCGGGTCGGTCGGCCGCGCGAAACTTTCGTCCCGGTTGGCCGCGACCACCAGGGAATATTCGGGATGCGCTTCAAACGCGACGACGATCAAACACATACCGGGGTCCGGCCTTTTTTTATAAAAACTCTTACCTGATTCTGATCGAATCCTAATAGAATTCAACCATTAGGCGAGGACGGAACCTCGTCCAATACGATGAGAGGTCATGCAACAACTCACCAATTCATCCGCCATCTTTTTGAACGCCATCGCGCGGGCGCAAAGAAGTTTTTTTTCCGGAAAAACAGCGGAAGCCTTCGAATCCCTGTTACTCGCCACTCTGGAAGCCACCGCCAGTCCCGGCGGGTTCATCGGCGAGGTCCAGTACACCCGGCGCGGAACCCCTTTTCTGCGGACACACGCGCTGACCGATCCCTCCAGCGACGGCCTGAGGGAATTTTTTCCCGGTGCCGGCGTGGACCTGTTCAATCTGGATTCGCTTGTCGGTAAGGTGCTGACCACGGGCGTGCCGGTGCTTGCCGCCAGTTCTGAACCCGGGGGCCTGCCCGGTGGTCTCCCGCCAGGTTTTCCGTCGGTCCATTCGTTCCTGGGGGTGCCCCTGAAAATGACCGGGGCCCTGGTGGGCATGATCGGTTTGTATAATCGCCCCGGCTACGGACCGGAACATCTGCGGCTGCTGGAAGATTTCGCCCAGATCTGCGGCAGTATGATCGTCGCGCATACGCAACAGCAACTCAAGGAGAAGGCCGAAAACTCGCTGCGCGAAAGCGAATTCCGTTTGAACGCGATCGTGGAGAGTATGGTGGAGGGCCTCATCACCATGGACGCGCACGGCACGATCCTGAGCGCGAACCCGGCCACGGAAACGATTTTCGGCTGGAGCGAAAAGGACCTCCGCGGCCAGAGTATTCATCGGTTGCTGACGAGGCCGGGCAATAAACCGCTCGACCTCAACAAATACCTGACCGGTTCCGCCGGCAAACTGGTCCAGCGCCGGGAGGCCACGGGCACCCACAACGACGGCACGCGGTTTCCCGTCGATTGTTCCGTTTCCCAGGTCAACGCGGGAGCGGACGGTCCGTTGCTCGTGGCCCTGATTCGGGACATTACTGATCGCAAACGCCAGGAAGAAACCCTGTATCTTTTACAGGAGAAATTACTCGTCGCCAACGAAAAACTGGCCCGGCAATCGGATACCGACCCGCTCACCGGCGTCGGGAATCGTCGCCTGTTCGACGAACGTTTTTTAAGCGAATTGAAACGCACCGCGCGCCAGGGACAATCCCTGTGTCTGTTTCTGCTCGACGTGGATTTTTTTAAGAACTACAACGATCACTACGGCCACCAGCAGGGCGATGAGTGTTTGAAAGCCGTGGCCAGAGCCACGGCCGGCTCGCTCAACCGCGCCGGCGAATTCCTGGCGCGCATCGGCGGGGAGGAATTCGCCGGGATCATGCCGGGCACGATGAACGGGGCGGATGAATACCAGGCGCGCGTGGGCGCCTTGATCGAAAACATAAGTTCGCTGGGGATCGAACACGCGTCCTCCACCGTTCAACCGGTGGTGACCGCCTCGGCCGGCGCCGTCCTTCTAACGCCGGGCCCGCACAGCAACCCGCGCGACGTGTTCCAGAAGGCGGACGAAGCGCTCTACCGCGCGAAATCCCAGGGCCGCAACCGCGTCGTCTTTGAACACAGTACATGAGGGTGACCCAATCTGCGCGGCACGGAACGCTCCTCCCTTTCAACGAAAGTAACCGAGCGTTGGGGGTCCGGGGGGACCGCAACCCCCCGGCGGGGGGGAGTTTGAGGGGGACCGCGAAGGTCCCCCTCATGCAGGGCTTTTTTCGCGTAAATAGAATATAAAATCAGTCGAAGCGGGTTTGCCCCCCGCCCGGGCGACCAGCGTGGCGACCTGGCCGCGGTGGTAATGGTAGTGCAGGGAGACATGATCCAGGATGTCGCGCACGCTGTCGCGAAATTCCTCGCCTTTGGTGTTTTTGTATTCGAGCACCCGTTCCAGTTCCGCGGCATCGATGGCCTCAAGGTATCTACGGATCCCCGATACGCTCGCGCGGACTTTGAGCGTCGCCTCCTCCAGCGGCCACTCCGGCCAGACGGGAAAGACCGAGGACGAACCGGTCAGTCGTCCGAGCCAGATAAATCCCGCCGCGCCCATGTGCGCGAGGATGGCCAGGGCCCGGCCTTCGCCGTGGGGTCCGGCCAGGCTGGCGGCGGTGCGATCGTTGGCCCAGTGATGGTATTCGAATAAACGACTCAAACGTTGGACCTCATTCATGCTTCGTGTTCCTCCAGGGTGTCGGTCGCGAGACCCGTGTGCTCCGCGCCGTGCTCCGTGCGGTCGAGATACAGAATCGCGTTCACCTGATTGCCTGGCGCCCGGTATTCGAGCGCGTCGAAACAGATCGCGTTCGCCATGGCGATGCCGCGGCCGTGGCTGGCCAGGGCGCGCTCCGGGGAAAGTTTCAGGAAGGGCGTGAAGTCGAAGCCGGGTCCGTCGTCGCTTATCTGAAACGTAATGCGCCGCGCGGTCCTCAGAAAATTCACGCGCACGGAGCGCGCCTGGAATTCGGCCAGTTCCAGTCGCCGTTGAATTTCTTCGATCAAATTGCCGTCACGAATCAAAGCTGTTTTTGTTTCGAACGAAATGTTGAGATTGCCGTGTTCGATCGCGTTGATAAACAATTCGAAGAGTCCGAGCCGCGCGCTATCGGGATCCGGGCAGGACTGCGCCAGCCAGCTGGAAAGCGACTCCGCCTCCGCCGGCCGACGAAAGGTGAACGCGCCGGTATCCATCAACAGGGCCGAGGTCGCCCCATCTTTTAAGGCGTACTGTAAGGACCGATAGCGCGAATAATCCTGGACCGCGGCCCGGGTCAGAGAACACAATAAATTACGATCGGGCGGCTTGGGCAGGTAATAAAACGCGCCGGCCTGGATTCCCGCCTGGATATCGGCGGGATCGTCGCGCCCGGAGAGCATGATGACCGGGATGAGTCGGTGCGGCCCGCGTTTTAGATCGCGCAGCAATTCGATGCCGCTTTTCCCCGGCATGTTCCAGTCCAGAACCACGACTGAAATTTTATCGCCCAGCATTTCCAGAACGCTGAGCGCGCTTTCCGCGCTTTCTTTGACAATTGGCGAAAAACTGCAACCGGACAGGATCGCGGCCAGGAGTTCACGCATATCACGATCGTCGTCGACGACGAGCACCCGCGGTAAAAACTCATTGTTGGCCATAAGCTGGTGCGAACTTGTGCGGTGAGAAAGGATCGCAAACTGGCGGCTGTTGTTTCCGTTAAAAAATATTGAGACCTTCCACACTCACGAGAACCCCGGTTTGACGCAGTTCGCAGGCCGGAGCCGCGATGAGCGGTACCCCCACGGCGGCCTCCAGCAACCGGTCTCGATTCGGAAAACAACTCTGGCGACCGCCTGACAGGGAACGGCATTTGAGCGTTCCATCCAGCGATTGATAGGTGTACAGAATGGCCCGATCGCGCGCGGTCTCCACGCAGTAGGCGACGGACTCATTCGTGTAATATCGATCGTCGACCAGATCGATGGCGCCTGGCGTGACCAGGGAGATGATCGTTATCCCGAGCGTGAGATCGTTGTTACCGTCCATCATGCAGGCTTTTGTATCGGGCGCCTGCTGGCAATTGCCGAGTACACCGAAATAAAAACCGATCCAGGTCTGGTCCGTAACCAGGGACCGGACCACCCGTCCCTCCGTACCGGAGGTGGGCGTGAGACCGAATTGTTCAGTTAACAAACAGGCCTGGGAGACCAGCATGCAGAGAAAGACGATCCAGGTGATTCGTGTACGCGGCTTCAAAGGGTCGTGTTCTCCAGACTGATAACATTGCCGGTGCGTTTGAGGGAACACGCGGGAGCCGCGACCACCGCGGCCTGCATGGCCCCGGCCCGGACTTCTTTGCGATCCAGGGAACAGGTATTCGTAGTCCGGGAGCATTCGGCTTTTCCGGCCAGGTAGGCGTCCGTAAAAAAAAGAGTACGCACGGCCATGATCGACAGGCAACTCCGCACCGAACCGGGCGTGTAAAATGATTCGTTGTCCACGTCCACCAGCAAAAGCGCCGTAGAGGCCGCGTTCAACGCGGCGAAAAGCGCATCATTCGCGATCAAACGGTGACACTGAAAATCCGTCAGGTGATTGCGTTCGGCGCAGAAGCCCAGCGCGCCCATCATGACATTCAGGTGAACGACTTCGCGGATGCGGGAGCGGACTTCGTAGCCCTTGACCGAGCCGGGCGGGGGCACACCGATAGAACTCGTCAGCAGGCAGGCTGAACAGGAAGCCAGAACCAGACCGGAACAGGCGCGCGGAAACAGGCCGGAGAGGAACCGAAGCAGGCGCGCCATACTCCTTCTGGTACGCGGCGAAAGAAACCCGGTCAAGCCTAATTTAGTCGAAACAGTTACGAATCCGTTTTCTTTTTGGCCGCCCGGGGGACGAAAGGCACCGGACAGGCGGGCCCGCCAGGTTCGGAGTAAGAGCCGATGAACTCAAAAGGGTCAGACGGCGATTTCGTTTAACAGGGACGTGGTCTTCTGCTTGATCCGCGCGAATTTTTCCTCCGGCGATTCGATCTTAATCGCCACATCCGGTTTGACCCGAAAGAGAGGCTGCCCCTTGCGAACGACGACACCCCGGTCTTCCTTCACGAGCACTTCTTCCACCGTACCGGCGAATTCGGTGTACACTTTGTTGAACATTTTCATCACTTCGATGATGTACGCTGGCTGGCCAGCGTTGAAGTGTTGCCCCACTTTGAGATAGGGCTCGCTCGCGGGAGTTTCGCGCCCGTAGAACATCCCGCCGGTGACCGCGAGCAACTCATTCCCCGAAGGCGCGGGCGGCGGCGCCAGATGGACGATCAACTCTTTCTGCGCGTCCGCGTGGCGGAATTGTTCGGGCACGATCGGCGCCAAAAGGTCGTCCACACCGAAGCCAAAAACACCCGCCCGCTGCCCCAGACGGACCAGGAGTTCGATCATCGAAAGGCCGATCTGCCAGCCGCGGTGCGCGGCGCAGATATCCTCGAACAAATCGCCAAGTTTTCCGGCGAAAGGCGAACTGCGATCCCCCGCGAACAGCGCGGCGTCCAGATGCTGCCACTCGCTGGAGTTGTTCGTTCCCGAACGCGCGAGAGCCAGCAGGTACGCCTCTTCGCTGTTCGTTCCAAGCGTACGATCCAGGTCGCCGTAAAATCCAAGGCCCTTTTCCAGAAGTTTATGATCGTGATCCCAAATTTTTTGCGCCGGGCTCGCTTTCAACCGGTCTTCCAGGTGCATGATGCGATACAGATCGTTCAGGACGAACAGGGGATTGCGCCGCCAGAGCACGCGGCCGCCGTCCAGGGTGAAAGCGCGGTTGTTGTTCAGAACCAGCCAGCCCATCAGCGTATGGGGATTGTCCAGCAGAGCTCCCAGCACGCGCGGCAGGAGCGTCATCTTCATCTGCAAAACCTGGTCGGCCTGGGCGCCGAATTTTTCGCGTACTTTCGCTGAAATGTTTTTCCATACGAATTCAAGATCGATCTGGTTCTGTTCGGCCGCGAGGGCCCCCACTCCGGCCAGGTAGGCCAGCGCGAATTTCGTGTCCGGCTTCAGCATGGGGTGCAGGCCGAGCGTAAAATTCAGGATGCCATAGTGAAAACTGAGATTGGTGTGCAGATCGACGCCGCGCAATTCCGTACGCCGTAAAAGATCCGCCAGACGTTCCAGGAGTTCCCGGCGGCCTGTGTGATACGATACGATGAGCGCGATATTCGAATCGTAGGCGCCGGCAAGGTAATAATGGATGAACGCTTTTGTATCCGGGTTGCGGACCCCGATGCCCTGGTCGTCGCGGATCTCGTGATCCACCGGAGCGGACCAGGATTCGATTTTCCCGCCCGCGTGCGGCTGCAGGGCGTCATTGGTGGCATTCAGGCGGACTTCACCGCCCGCGACGTGGCGCGCCAGGCGTACGGGCCGCGGCAGACGCTGGCCATGCGCGGCGATCAGCGCCATGGCTTCCACCAGCGATTCGACGATAAAAAAATCCCCCGGGTCAGCCGGGTTTTCGAACCGCAGCGAATACACCATCTCGGTCACGCGGTGTTCGACCTGAATGCGCGTATTCATTTCCATGAAGTAAAAATCGTGATCGGTGACGATACACTCGAACGTGGACGCCGAATTGAGGGCCACTTCCTGACCGAAACGTTCCGACTGCTCTTCCATGCGCCTGAGCATGTCCCGGTCTTTTTGTAACTCGGTCGCGAAAGACGAGCGGCCTTCCGATTGCGCGCGACGAATCTCAACCTCGAACAGTTCGTCGGTGATGGAAATTTCCACGAGCTTTTGCTCGTGCATCTGCAACGAACAATCGCGACCCCCGAGCGCGATCGACCAGGTTCCGTTGCCCAGCAACTGGATTTCGTTGTGGCGGGTTTTTTCAATATTCAGTTCGATCAGGAAGTTGCGATTATCCGCGTCCCCCATGGCTTTCGATTCAGATAGCACTTCGACCACCGCGGTGTCCGATTCCTCGACCGCACTGATGATACGCTGGCCCTTGCCCCCGCCCCCGCCGATGTACTTAAATCGCAGGCGTTTGCCGGGGTTCTCTCGTAGAATTGTTTCGACTTCTTTTCGCGTGCGAGCCTGGAGTTCTTGCAGAGTGAACAGCCCGACGGTGCGCGTGTAACTCTGTTGTAAAATTTGTTCCGCGAGTCCTTCCAGATCGTTCTGGTCCAGGCCCGCCACGGACAGGCCGTTCTTTTCCGCGATGGTTTTCAAACCTTCGAAGGTTCCGCCCGCTTTATCGAGCAGAGTCAGCGCGGTGATATTGTCGACCCCGGGCGTGACCGAGACGTTCAGTCGCCGGGCGAGTTTTTTGGATTCGTCCTTGGAACCCGCCTGACGCTGCACGCGCGAAGCCGGTCCCATAAAACCGATCCCGCCTTTTTCAATCGCCTCGACGAACTCCGCGTCTTCGGCCATAAATCCGTAGCCGGCGAAGATATGGGTGTACCCCCCGGTGCGCGCGATCTCGACAATCTGGGCGATGCGTTGTTTGCGCTCTTCGCCCGTGGATCCGCTGTAATCCGGGACACGATGAATGCAGCTCTGGTCCTCGATGACACGCAGTTCCGGCGCGAGGGTCTGGGGATAGGTAACGGAATCTTTTTCCGACAACAAAATCCCGTACCCGGCGCCGAGCGACCGGAAAACATCCATGGCTTCTTTGCGAACGGGACCGCGACAGACGATCAGGACTTTGAGATGAGCGCAACGAAAGCTCTGAACCCATTTTGAAGCGGAGGCCTGGTAACGATCGACGATTTCTGCTGGCACGTTTTTCCCCGGAAATGAATTAGGCCCGCGGTCGACCGGGACGACAGAACCAATTCTGTCGCCCGGGAGATCGGGGCCGGGTAGGGCCATATGGCTGAACCAGGCGGGTCCCGCAACAAATTATCGATCGTGGCGATCAGCCACGGGTTCCCGCGTCCGGGCGCGATACCCGTCAAATGATCAGGTAATCGACCCGGAGCCTGCGCGCGACCGGTCCCGCGTCCGCCTGCGCGCGCAAACACCGATAATTTTAAATTGTAATCTTTTGAGACGCGCGGAGCCGCGTAAATCGTTGACCGTCGGGTCCCCGGCGTCAATGGTGCTGCCTTCGTATGCTGGAAGCCGTCGAACAGGCCCTCAAAGAATTACGTCACCAGAACCCTGGTCACCACAGCGGACCGAAACCCGCACGGTCCGGTCGCCTGCGCAAGATCCTCGTGGCCAACCGGGGCGAGATCGCCAAACGGTTTTTCCTGGCGTGCAAAGAAGAAGGCCTGGCTTCGGTCGCGATCGTTACCGACGTAGACGTCGGGCAGTCCTGGTATGAGTTCGCGGACGAGGTCATCCTGCTTGGCAACGCTCGCGGGTACACCGATATTCCGCGCGTGATCGCCGCTGTTTTACTCAGCGAGGCCGACGGCGTGTATCCCGGATACGGTTTTCTTTCCGAGGACGTCCGCTTCGTCGAATCCCTGGCTGAAATCGCGCGGCTGAAACAGCTCCCGATCACCTTCCTGGGTCCACCCGCCACGGTCATGCGCCGCGTCGGCGATAAACTCGCCGCGCGCGATCTGGCCCAGGCCGGACAGGTGCCCATGTTCCCCGCCACGGATGCCGTCGCGAACATAACGGACGCGCGCGCGGCCGCGCGCCAGGTCGGCTATCCGGTCATCGTCAAACTCAGCGCGGGCGGGGGCGGCAAAGGGATGACGCCCGTCTTTCGCGAGGAAGACCTGGAACCGGCCATCGATTCCGCGCGACGGCTCGGGCGCGAAATTTATAACGATGACAATCTTTATCTGGAAAAGTTTATTGAAGAACCGGTGCACATCGAGGCGCAAATCTTCAACGGCCACGCGGTGGCTCTGCGAAAATGCGCGGTGCAACGACGCAACCAGAAGATCATCGAAGAAAGCGGCCACACTCTGGTGAGCGAAAGCCAGCGCGCCGAGTTTCTGCGCGCGGCCGAAAACATGGCGCGCATCTCCGGGTACGCGGAGGGCGGCGGCGCGGGCACGGTGGAATTTTTGCTCGATCGCAAAACCGGGCTGATCGGTTTTCTGGAAATTAACGCGCGCATCCAGGTGGAGTATCCGGTCACCGACCAGGAACTCGGCATCGATCTGGTCAAGTGGCAGTTGCTCTTTTTCGACGGACGCGGCGATCAAATCCCGCTGCCCATCAACGCGGAAAAGCGCGCCTTTCGCCGCCACGCGATCCAGTGCCGCGTGTACGCGGAAGACCCTGACAACCAGTACGCGCCCGCCCCGGGTCGTATTACGGAAATGCACCTGCCCACGTTCAACGGGGTTCGCTGCGATTTCGGATTCGTGGAGGGCGACAGCATCCTGCCCCACTACGACCCGATGATCGGGAAACTGATCTCCACCGGGGACACCAGGCACGAAGCTCTCGTGCGCATGGAGCGGGCCCTGAGCGAAATTTATATCAAAGGCATCACGACCAACCTGGACCAGTTGTTGCGCGTCGTGCGCCATCCAGCGTTTATCCAGGGCGATTACACCAACCGGATTCTGGACGATCATCCGGACCTCGTGGCCGCGCGCTTTCCCTTGAAAGAGCTGGCGCGCGCCGCGGCTCTGGCCGCCCTCGGCGAATACGCGTTTCTGATTGGCCAGGCCGTGGACGAATGTTTCCACGACCACGAACTCCCGCGTGTTCTGAACGACGAACGGTTTCTCAGTATCCCCACGCGTTTTCGTGTGTCCGTGTACGATCGGGTCTTCGAGTGTTCGCTCTTCCAGATCAAACCCGAGGTATTTTTTGTCTTTCTGAACGCCGATTTCGCGGGCGAGATCACGCTGGTCTCCCGCGATGAACGCAGCGACAATTTATTTTTGAAGTGGGACGGCCGTACCGTACCGGTGCGCCGCGATCGTCGCCCCGGCCTGACCATTCTGCGTCTGCCCGCGGCTGACGGCCCCCGCTACTTTCGCTGCCGAATCGTGCCGCTGGGCGGCCGGGAGGAAGTGGAACCGCCCGGACTGGTGCGTTCGCCATTTCAAGGGCATTTCGTGAAATTCGCGAATGGACCGGACGGCCGCCCCCTGCAGCCGGGGGACCGGTTGCGCCAGGGACTCATGACCGTGGATGAAGAGGGCGGCCGGCGCACCGTCGCCGAAGGCGAAATCCTGGCACGCATCGACGAAGAAAAAACCGAAGCGACGCCCGCCGCGTCCGTCGCCCGACCGGCGCCCCTCCCGCGCCTGACCTCGGCCACCGACGCGCGCCTGCTGGACGCGCTCGTGGGCGGGGACCTGGAAGAACTGGTGCGCGCGAGTCCGGCCACGGGGATACACGTCCTGCTCCGTCTCCTGCGCGCGGGCTTTCAGGGCATGATCCTGGACCCGGGGGTCATGGACCTCGCGCGTAAAACACTCGACGCCCTGCCGGAAGAAACCTTTCGCGGTCTGGACCCCGCTCTGCTCGAAAAAGACGTGGAACAGATCCTGAACATTTACGCGACCACGCGCCAGCTTTTTTCGCCGGCCCTGCGCGGCGACGTTTCGTATTTTTCGGAGTTGAGCGAATTGTTCGCCCACTGGGGTGACGAAAACTTTCGCACGCCCTTCCAGCTCCTGACCACGCTCACCGTACTCTTCCGGTACTACGGAATTCGCGAATGGTCCCTGTCGGCCAGGTCCCCGGCGGTGGACCGCGCGTTCTTTTTTCTGCAACGCGGCACGCACGCGGGCAGTCGCTTCAGTCACTGCCTGGTGACACTGGTGCGCATTCTGCGGTACATCGATCAGCCGGGCCTCAATACGTACAACGCGCTCAACAAAATCGTCGTTCAGCAACAGGCCGAACCGGATGATTCGCTGGGGCGGATGATCCGCGAGATCATCTCGCGCAAGGACAGCACCCAACGCGGCCGGGACCAGACGTTCGGCACGACTCGCAAGTACTTCCAGCAATACCGGGCTCTCGTGCAGAATCCCTTCGAAGCTCTGGGTATGGACGAAGACGAATTTCGCGCGCAGGCCCTGGTGGGGCTCCCGCACTCCGCCCTCGTCCCGGAGGAAGCTCCCGCCTGGGTGCGGGAAGATCTCCAGCGTAAACTGGGCATCATCAGTCAGCGCGCGCGCGTCGAACGTTTGTTTTCGCCGGTCGATTCGATCTTCATGTACCTGTGCCACCCCGCCGCGGGCACCGTGGCTCCGCGCAACGCGCCGGGCGTGATCCCGTCCGCGCCCGATTCCGCCTGGCAGATCTGTTACGTGTATCTGCCGGAAGGGACCCTCGTCCCTGAATTCGACGAAGCCGGTCGCGTGGCCGGGGCCGAAAATATGGAGCGGGCCTGCCTGCGCGCGGTGAACGTCATCGCGGCGTATCGTCGGACCTACCCGGAGCGCAGCAACTGGCTCGAAATTCTCGCGAACGGCAAGACCATGGCCATCGATCTGTACGGCGAGGACGACGGACGCGTAAATTACGACAGTATTCTGAAAATATCGTACAATGTGTTTCGATTTTTCGTGCCGGTGGACATCCAGAAAGTATTGCTCTGTTTGCGGGCCGAGCGGCGCCACCACGCGCGGGTGGAGGAAATCCTCTTCAGCGCGTACGTCCGCCACGGTCGCCTGAATTATGATTTTGTATTTGAGGACGATCGCGGCAGTCCGTACTGGACCGGCCTCGAAAACGACCGCAACCAGCGCCTGTACGATCGCAACAAATGGCCCGTGGAAATCTGGGCGCGCGAATGCTTCGACGGTGGCGTGTTCGAGGAAATTCTGATTCCATCCCTGGACGGCCCGCCCGGCGCGGCCCCCGTCGGCGCGCGGATCTTTCACGGAATGATGGAAGGCGTCCCCGCCCTGTACTTCATGAAGGATTCGCGCTTCGCGGGCGGCGCTACCGGCGACCGCGAAGGTTTGAAGTACATCGCCGCCGCGATCATCGCCGCGTCGCGCGACTGGCCGCTGTACGTCTGGAACGACGGGGCCGGCGCGAACATCAAACAGGGCATGGTCGCCCTCAATCGCGCGGCGGAGGGCTTTTTCCTCAACGCGCTCCTGAACGATCGCAAACACCCGGCCGAATTTTTACGGTACCTGCACGCGCACCCGGACCCGCGCGTGGGCGCGCTGCTGGCCGAACTGGCCGGGCTCGGATACGGCGAGTTTCCGCCCGCGAACCGTTTGTTTCTGACGGCGGTGGGCATCGGCTCGTCCACCGGGCTGGACGTGTACGGTTCTTCCCAGGCCGCGCTCCAGATCATGGTCGATTCGGACGAATCGTATCGCGTGCTCACGGGATCGGGCGTAATTCGCTCCGTCACCGGCGAAGACCTGACCAACTACGAAATCGGCGGGGCCCGCGTCATGGGCACCTGGACGGGCACGGTCGATCTCGTGGCCGACAACAAAATCCATCTGCTGGTGCTCCTGCGCCGCCTGCAGCGACTCTTCGCGTCCGGGACGCGGACCGGCGGCATCCAGCGCCACCCGCTCGCGCGCCCGGCCCCGCGCGGTGGGCCGGAGGTTCTGAACGAGGCCATCCTGGAAAGCAACGTGGACGCGGGCAGTTTCCTGGCAGTCAAGGACCGCTACCACGAAGCCGGTTCGCTCGTGGGCGGCTTCGCGCGACTGGGCGGCCGGCGCGCGTTGATCATGGGCCCGCGCACCAGGTACGGAATTCGCTCCGCCGCTTCCGTAACGCGCGCGCGCGAATTGTTACGCATCGCGTACAAAACCGGTACCCCGCAGATACTGGTTTTCGGACCGGTCTGGTATTATCATCTCGGCCGCGCGGACGATCCGCTGGCGCACAATCGACTCGATTTCGTGCGCACGCTCAACAACCGGCGCGGCCTGCGGCTGCACATCGTCTTACACCCGGAAGGACTCAGGCGCGTGACGCTCAACGCGCCCGCCGACGCGATCATTTACGTCACGCCGGAACACGTCGACCCGACCGACCAGGACCTGATTCGCCAGGTGGCCACGTTCTCTGTCGCTACCATGGAAGCGGCCTTCGATCTTGCGGCCCGCCTGCTTGATCTGACGGGCGCGCTAACCGGGGACCCTTCCGCGGCGGGCGACGAACGTACGACCCCCATCCGCCTGCCAGCCGACGCGGCGATTCCCTTCGATATGCGCACGGATGTGATCGAACCGCTGGTCGATTCCGGCACCTTCGTGGAATTTTTTCGGGACGCTCCACCCGGTCTGCTCACGGGACTCGCGCGGATCCAGGGCCGCACCGTCGGCATTATCGGCGACCAACCCGCGCACCAGGGGGGCGCGCCCGACGCGCCGGGCACGCAGAAGTACCGCGTCTTCATGGAATTTTTGAATCGCCACCGCATTCCGCTGCTCATGTTATCGAACGCGCCGGGTTTTTTACCCGGAACGCGCCAGGAACGTTTGCGGATCCAGCAGATCGGCGCCGAGTCGCTCGATGTGAACGTGCTTGGCGCGGTGCCCGTCGTATCCGTGACGCTCAACCATAACTACGGCGGTCGCCAGATTCACGCGTTCAGCAAATACCTGCGCCCCGCCGTCGCCACTCTGGCCCTGCGCCGGTCGCTCCTGGCGGTGATGGGCGCGAGCGCCGCGTTCGATTTATTCCACGGAGTGAAGTACCGGTCTCTGCTGGAAGCCGGCGCGAAAGAAGAAGCCGCGCGCCTGCGTGACGACTACGTGCGCGAGTTCAACACCCGGGCCCGCGCCGAAAACGACGCTGCCGCCACCGGCATCATCGACGAGTTGATCGACGATGTGGATACTCTACGACCCGCGATCACGCGCGCCCTGGACCGGGCCCTCCTGCGCGGGCGCGACGTATTCGACTGATATTTTCGTAAGAAATAAATTTCAGACTTGATTCGCGCAGTGAGACCGTACGGACGACACCGGCGGGCAAAATCGTACCATGGCAACCAGAAAAAAAATCAAAACCAGGCGCTGGACGGAAAACGACATCCCCGCCCTCATGGAATGCCAGTCAGCGGCCTACGCCGACTACGTCGGCCAGTCTTACTACGACGAACGTGTGTTTCAGTTGCAGCTGGCCGCGTTTCCTGAAGGCCAGTACCTGGCCGAAACGCCGGAAGGTCAGGTTGTCGGTTACGCCTGTTCGATCATCGTCCAGGTGGACGACGCGCTGCCCACGCTCACCTGGTCTGAGATCACCGGGGACGCCACGTTTTCCACCCACACACCTGCCGGCGATACGCTCTACGGAGCGGACATCGCCGTGCACCCCGATTACCGGGGCCAGGGAATCGCCGGTTTATTATACAAAGAACGGATGGCCCTGCTGCGTCGTTACAATTTACGCCGGATGATGGCCCACGGACGCCTGCCGGGGTATCATCGTTTCGGCGGCAAAATCACTCCGGAAGAATACGTCGAACGCGTTGAGCGGGGCGAAATCAAAGACTCAGCCTTGAACGCGCATCTGAAAATCGGTTACCGCGTAAAAAAAATATTCTACGATTACATGAAAGACGCGTCCAGCCACAACTACAGCACGCTCCTGGAGCTGGACAATCCCACGTTTCGCCCGGAACGCCGGCGAATCGCCGCGTCACCCCTGCGCAGCCCCGCCCGCCTGGTGCGCGTCTGCGCGGCCCAGTATAAGATGTCGAGCCTGCGCGATCTGTCCGAGTTCGAACACTCCGTGAATTTTTTTATCGATAGCGCGGACACCTACCATTCGCACTTTCTCGTCCTGCCGGAATTGTTTACCGCGCAACTTTTCAGCATTTTTCCCCGCGATCTGGACGACCGCGAGGCGATATTGCGCCTGGCCGATATGACGGACTGGTATCGCGAATTCTTCAGCGAAGCGGCGAAGCGCCACGGGATGTACATCGTGGCCGGATCGCACCCGGTTTCCGTGGACGGGCAGTTGCAGAACGTGGCTCACCTTTTCACACCGACCGGAAAATTTTACACCCAGGCGAAATTGCACGTAACGACGGCCGAACGCCGCTGGTGGGGCATCACCCCGGGGGACGAGCTGAAGTTGTTTCGCACGCCGCTCGGCCGGGTGGCCATCCAGATCTGCTACGACATCGAATTCCCGGAAACCGCGCGCATCCTGGCGCTGGCGGGGGCGGAAATCATTTTCGTACCGTTCAGCACGGACGAAAAAAAAGCCTACACGCGCGTGCGCACGACCGCCGCCGCGCGCGCCATCGAAAATTATCTGTACGTGGTTATCGCGGGCAACACCGGCAATCTGCCCCAGGTCAGGTCTTACATCATCAACTACAGCCAGACCGCGATCCTGACCCCCAGCGATTTTTCATTTCCCGCGGGCGCGGTCCTCGGCGAAGCGGGACCGGATTCGGAAACGGTCGTCATCGCGGACCTGGACCTTTCGTCGTTGATGATGCAGCGCGAAATCGCCACGGTCAAACCGGTCATCGATCGTCGGACGGACCTGTATGAAATTCGACCGCTCATGAAGCTACAGATCGTGGAAACGGATTAACCCGTTTTTCCCGCTTGACAGGCTCCGACCGGAGCGTGGGCGAACTAAATTCGCCGATGCTCGCAAAACCGGTGTTTCACGCTGTTTCACGAAACACCGGTTTCGGCGCTACCTCCTGTAGCGCTCCACGGCAAGCTTTTTCAGCAGCCTGCTAAAGAACGATCGACCGCGCGGCGCAAAAACGTTCGATTTGACTCAGTTCGTCGCTCATCCCCGCGGCCCGCGCCCCTTCGCGCGCCTCGCGCAGAATTCGCAGGGCATCCGCGTTCGTGTCAGGCGCCGTATTTTTTTCGAATAGATACTGGCCGTATTCACGCAGAGCCGGCACGAGCGTGTTGACGTACCGCGCCTCGCGCGCGCGGCCGATGGCCAGTTCGAAAAATCCCGCCGGAGTCGCTTCGCACCCGGCCGCTCTGGCCAGCGCGTCGCGGTACTGAGCCGCGTTTTCGCCCAGGGCGCGGCCGTCCTGGGCGGACGCGAGCGCCATGGCAACACCGAGCGCGGTACGGCCGTTCTCCACGTCGGATGACAATTCCTGAATGTTTTTATAATGCACCAGCGCGGTCTTGAGCGCCTTCGCGGGTTGTTTCAATCGCGCGTACACGCAGGTCAGGTACGCGTACACGTAACCGTAGTATCCTTTCGCGCCGATCGTTTTCATGATCTGGAACGCGTCCTCAAAATGGCGAATCGTCTGTTCGAAATCGCCCTGCGCGTAACAGGCGGCGCCGATGCTGAAACGCGCGTAAGCGATGGCCAGTTGTTCGCCGGTTTCCTCGGCGATGCGCAGGGACTCCTGGTAGAAGCGCAGCGCCTCCTCAAATTTGCCCTGGCGCACTTCGATCACCCCGAGGTTGAGCAGGGCCGCCGAAATTCCGCTGCGGTACCCGATTTCCGCGTACGCCGCGCGCGATCGTTCGAAAAAGGCCAGGGCCTGGTCCAGTTGCCCGCGGTATAAAAACAGGACGCCCATATCGTACACGGGATAGGTCAGGTATCGTTTTTCGTTCAGCTCCTCCAGGATTTGCAGCGAGCGCGTGTATTCCGCCATGGCAGAATCGTAATCGCCCAGATCGCGATCAACGACGCCTTTGTAATAGAGCGCGAGGGCGATGCCCAGCCGGTCCCCGGTTTCCTCTTTCAAGCGCAGCGCGTCCTGGTAACATTTCTGTGACTGCGCGTACTGCCCCTGGCTCCAGTACGTGCGGCCCAGATCGATGAGCGCGTTGCTCTCGTTCAGACGATCCCCGAGATCGCCGGAGGCGTGCGTGGCGCGTTTCAGGGTCTCCACCGCGTCCGCGTAGCGGCCTTTTTTCTGAAACAGCGCCCCCATCTGCGTGAACAGACGCGCGCGTTCGAACACGTTGCGACTCAGGGTGGCGACTTTCACACCCTCTTCAAGCATGGCGTGTGCTTCGTCCCAGCGTCCCGTTATTTCGAAGATTTGGGCTTTGGAACGATAAATTCGCAACTGATCATCATTGGAAACCTGGTGGCGCAGCAAACGATCGAAATAATCCAGGGCCTTTTCGCTTTTGTAGTTGTCGAGCGCGTACTGACCGGCTTTGAAAAGATACTCCCGCGCCTTCGAGTCCACTTCCGCCAGCTCGAAGTGATAGGCCTTATCCGCGTGGCGCGTCTCGTCGGCGGGGAAGAGTCGTTCGAGGATTTCGGCGGCGTCTTTGTGCAGACCGCGCGTCCGGTCGCGCAACTGCATGTCGTACGCCGCGTCGCGGAGCAGTCGATTGTCGAAGAGGTATTTCGCGGAGGAAAGCGCCGTCCAGATACGTTCCTGCTCGCCCTCGCTGAGTAATGCGCCTGGATCCGAATTCTGAAGCAAGAGGCGCAATACTTCGATTTCAAATTCCTGGCCGAGCACTGCCGCCACCTGCACGGCTTCTTTCAAACGCGGGCGCAGGCGATCCAGACGTGAAATCAAGAGATTGTTGATACTCACGGGCAATTCGGCGGGGCCGGCCTTTAAGTGGGCCTGGCCGTCCCGGTCCGCAACAAGATTGTTTTCGCGCAGATACAGACAGAATTGTTCGATAAAAAACGGATTCCCGGAGGTGCGCCCGGCGATAAATTCAAACAGCTCCGCATCCGCCTTCTGCCCGAGTCGCATCGTCACCAGACGACCCACGGCATCGCCTTCCAGGGGGCGCAGCTCCCATTCGGTGACCGGCAGTTCGGGCGCCAGCGCCAGCTTCCGTTTTTCGCCGTTGTCCTGGAATCGACCCGCGGCCACCACGAGCAGGGGGAACTCTTCCACGTTGCGCGTGAGCGTCGCGGTCAGGGTTTCCGAGTCGGCGTCCATGACGTGAAAATCATCGAAGACGAGCACGGTGGGGCGCGCGAGACTCAGGGCCTTAAAAAATTCCTTCGTCGCGTAGAGGGTGTTGTCATAACGGCCTTTCGCGTCGAGTTGTTCGTACAGGGAATCCGGTTCGTGGATCGCGAGCAGGGCGGCCAGCAGTGAACGCGTGCGTTCGAGTTCGCGCACGATCGGGTCGACCAGGTCCGGGCGATTGAGCTCGCGCAAGGGACCGATCAGGCCCGACCAGCGCTCCTCGAAGCGGCGTTTTTTTTCGTCCGGGTGGTGGGTTTCGTATTGATCGAAGTAGCCCGTGAAAAATTTCACGAACGGATTCATACTCTTTCGTAAAATGCCGTCGGATCGCAAAAAGAAAAACTGACAGTCCCGCTCCAGGCCGGCCAGTTCAGCCACGAGCCTGGTCTTGCCCGTACCCGCGTCCCCGTACAGATACACGATACCGCCCGCGTGCCCCGTGCGCAAAGGCGCGAGGCATTGCCTGAGTCCCGTCAATTCCTGATCGCGACCGGTGAGATCGCCCGCGGCCAGCTCCGTCGTCGCGCCGGTTTCGCGGCGGCCGACGAGGTCGAATACGTTTTCGGGTTCGGCTTTGCCTTTCAGTTCG
>CAZVZS010000001.1:0-11713 GCA_964631535.1 uncultured Leptospiraceae bacterium | reverse complement strand
CACCATCAAACGCGCGGATAAATTGACGACGTCGCCCATCGCGGTGTAAGTCGCGCGAACCGGCGAACCGATCAGGCCCGCGTACACCGGACCGACCGCCAGGCCCATGCGCAGCGCGGCGCCGAAGCGCTCACGTGCGTCCAGCGCGAACGCGAGCGCGCGGTCCAGATCGTCCTCATGCGATACCGGCGCTCCGAACAGGACCAGCAGGGAGGCGCCCTTATCGCCGAAGTCGAGATTCCCGTGGTACCCGGCGTACGAAGCCGAAAGCTCAAGCACACCGGCGGCCACGGTCGTGCGTTCAGACTCCGGCAGGCCGCCGTCGAACGCGACGAAGACGCTCACGACCGTGCGAAACTCGCCCGCCAGATCCGAGTCCAGGACCGCGGACGGTAAAAAGAACGCGGTGATCGCCCGGTCCACCGCGACCGGAGCCGGGTACTCAGCGGGGAAATCGGCCGGCGCCCCGGTCAGCAGCCAGTAGTCGGGAAACTCCGTCTGAACGGTAAGCGCGGCCGCGAAATCGAGGCCTTCATAAAACGCGCGGTCCAGAATGATCTGGCCGACCTGGCAGTGGTGTTCGGCCGCCGCGCAACCGTCGATAGCCGGCCCCCGAAAATAGTACGTACCCGCACCCGCGCTGCCCAGAACGCCCCACTCCACCCGTCCCGCCGAGAGTCCCACCCTGGCGCGGAGTTGAAAGTCCCCGGCCCGGGTACGTTGCGTTCCATCCGTTTCAAACACGGCCTGCACGGCCCGGGCCGCCAGGAGGACCTGGCCCTGGTCGGAGTGGGGAAACACGGCGGTAAACGCGTCGCCGGCGAATCCGGAAATCAGGCCGCCGTGCGCGTAGACCCGATCGATTACCTGGATAAATATCCGGTTGATGATGCCCGAAAGAACTTCGGCCCCCTCCTTGCCCGCGTGCATCAGAGTCTCCGTCATGGACGTAAACCCCGAGATATCCATGAACATGGTCGCCGCGGTCAGCTCGCCCCGCTGATTGCCATCCTGGAGATTTCGCGCGATAAGGTGAGGAATTAAATTCAACGTTTTATCCTGAGGTTGCCCGCCGCGTTAACCCCGAAACGATTCTGATCGCAAAAGGGGTCCGGGCACTGGCTGGCTTTGAGGACTGAAATTCGAAGCCTCGACCGGCGGGACAGGCTTGAAAAGGATTTTTTTCGACCCCGGCAGCTTACCGGCTGCCTGGGAACAGGCGACCACCCGGTCCGCATCGACGGAAATCCTGGCCCCATGGCCTTTTGCCGGGTGCGCGAATTTCCGGGATTGGAATGGCTCTTAATCCGATTGCTGGCCCTGTTTGTTTTCCAGAATATCGTGGCGCCACCGGTCGGCGGTTTCAAGGGCGAACCGCATCTCGGTATCCAGGCGGACATCGATGGTGAGTTTTCGGGTTTCTCTTAAATAGATTTCAATTAACTTTTTGCGATCCACCTTCAACACATGGGCGATGGTTTCCAGGTCCCAGAGCGTGAGCGCGGGCGGCGGGCTTTTTTTCCTGAGAACCTGCGAGATAAAAGGGGGCAGTTTTCCCAGCAGCGTGGCCAGATCGCGCGCTGTGACACCGGGGCTCCGACTGCGAATGATTCTATCGATATTCTCGCAGAACAATTCGCTGTCACGTAAGCGAGCGTCAAAAAACCACATCGCGGCTTCTCCTCCAGGTCGGGATGTCCCGGAAATCAGCGCATGGTCCGGCCCGGCGGAAGCCAGCGGATCAGAACGCGTACCGGTCCCCGGCACCTTTACGGCTGCTCCTTTCTTCTATATATACGGAACGATTGGATCATTTAAATCAAGGGTAGTAGAAAAGTGCATACTATTAAGAGGCGGTTAATTTTCGCGACAAAGGTTTCATTTGAAACGAAAAAATCCGAATCTCGTGTTGGTTTACCCGGTGAATGGCCGTCGACATTGCTAAGAGCTAAACTCAAAACCTGTTTTGAGATGAGCCCTCGGGGCTACAGGATGTAGCCCCAATCGGCCTGCCCCACGGGCCCGGACCGGAACGGTTCCGAAACCAGCCCGTCGGACGATTTACGGACGCTGACCGGAGGCTTCCCTATGAACTCAAAAACGATTCTGTTCGGATTCCTCGAAAACTTTTTTTCCCGGCTGGAACAGTTCCCGCCCGCCCCCGGCATTGTTACCTATGACCGGATGAACGTACGGTTCCACCACCCCGGTGCGCGGCTTTTCATTCGTGGCGTCACCGCGCTGGCTCGCTGTTATGAAAACTCGGAAAGAATACACCTGCGCCTGGTGTTCGAACTGGGTGACGGCGAAGAAATGCAGAAACCCATCCAGCTGGACGTGAAGGACAGTTTTTATTCGCCCCGGCAACGTGAACAGGTTCGACAGAACCTCTCCCGGATGGTGGGTCAGGTGCTGGAAGGGTTCGCTCCTTCCGCCAGCGCGAACCATTCGCAACCGGCTTCGGCGGGGAACCGCGCCTGACCGGACCGGATCAATTTTTTTCCATTAAGGCCGGTCCCCCCGGCCGGCGATTACTGGAAGGCGTATTACTGGAAGATGGGTTTCGGCGGCGGTTCCTTCATCCCGGTAATCGCGTCGTATACCGTATCGTACTGGTTGCCGGCGTTCCACATCAACCAGCCGACTCCCCCGCCCGCGTGATTACCGCGAATCTGTTCCTGAACGTACGCGGGATTGTAATTTGACACCCGCCACTTGAAGGCCTGAATCCAGGGACGAACGACCTTCTCACGCCCGGCTTTTTCCAGGACTTTCTGAACGCCCACATCGTAAAAGTAATACGGCTGGTCCGCCGGGCGCGAGAACCCGTCAAACCCCGCGTTAAAATGTGAAGGATACAACATGGGCGAAATCACGTCCACGAAGGGAGCGATCCGCTCGATGCGCTGGCCGGTCGCGATGGTGTCGAGTTCTTCACCCCAGGCGACGACGCCGAAAATATCGATGGAGAGGCGCACGTCCGTTCCGAAGCGTAACATGTCCGCCGCCGTTAAAAAGCGCACAAGGTTGTCAGTTTTATCAGATGGTTTAGAAATATTATGATACCTGACCTGTTTCAGGTTGCCTTCAGCCGGGTAGCGCACATAGTCGAACTGGATTTCATCCACTCCGTGCCGCACGAGCTCCTGGGTGATCCTCAGATTGTACTTCTGGATTTCATCACGACCCGGATCGACCCAGATCGGTTTGCCCTTCCACAGGATGGTCCCCGTGGGTGAATTGCCGTCTTTGATGGCCCAGTCGGGACGCAGGCGCGCCAGGTTCATGTCCTGGAACAGGGCGACCCGCGCGATGACGTAGATGCCGTTCGCGTGGAGGAATTGAATCGCCTTCGGCAGATTGCGGATGGCCGGAGCGTGGGACCGATACTGTTCGACTTCCGGTACCGTGGAATAATAATTCACGAGGCCCAGGATGTCTTTGACATCGAACACGATGGCGTTGGCGCCGCTGGCCTGTATGCGCGCGACTTCGCGCTGAATCCGGCCCGGTACAAAGTTTTCGCCGCGCAAATAGATCGCCTTTACCGGTTTGCGCGGTTCCCAGCCGAGCGGTTCATTCCGGATCGGCTCCAGAATCGGGTCGGGAATGGCGAGTTTCGAACCGGGTTTGCATACCCCGGCGGCGAAGGCGCCCGGGTTTTCACTTTCGATGCGCGCCCCCAGATTGTCCTGGCCGAATATGGCCGAAAAATCGTCCAGTTCGCGCGCGATCGTACGCGGGGACGTGCGGATATTACACTGATAAAAGAGATTTTCGTTGTGAACGCTCGCGTTTGCGGGCAGCTTCGCGCGAAATTCAGTGATGTGCGTCGGCAGAGAGCGCGGCGGTTTTTTCTGAAACGCCGATTGGACTTCCACCCAGGGAAAAAAAATCGCGCCCGCCACAAGGACGATGGAGACAAGGGATAGCGCGAAAAAATGCCGCCGATGAAACCGACGCCGCGGGGAAATGTAATAGGCGACGGTACCGTCCACGAGGGATTCAAAGGCGCGAACAAAAATCAGTAAAAGTGCGGACATAAGTATGGCGGTTTTCTCCATTCCTCAGTAGCCCCGGAATTTTTGCATGAAAATGTGTGGCGCATCAGTTTTTAGATACACGCATAACCCGGGCCAGACAGGCAGGATTTTTCAAGGCCCCTGGGGGTCAACCGCAAAATAGAGTAGTTGCCGAATCGCCGTACGGTTTCAGCCTGCGGCCATGGATTTGAATTTAACGGAAAAGGTCGTTTGTATCACGGGGGCCGCACGCGGAATTGGCCGCGCTCTGGCGCTGGGATTCGCCGCGGAAGGCGCGCGGGTGATCGGCATCGATGTTCTGGCTCCGGACGATGCGGACGGAAACAACTCGCTCATCGAACACCACCTCGCTTCGGTGACGGACCGGGACCGCATCCAGGACTTGCTCGCGAAGACGCACAAACGCACCGGTGGAATTCACTGCCTGATCAACAACGCGGCCCTGGCCACGCACACGGTCACGACTCAGTTCAAACGCGGCGAAATCGCCGACACCCTGGCGGTCAATCTGGAGGCGGTCTTCGAAATCAGCCGCGAATACTTTCGTCTGCAAAAACGCCAGGGCGGGAATCTGATCAACATCGCCTCGATCCTCGGCCTGGTGGGCGCGCCGCTGGCCTCGCTGTACGGAGCGACGAAAGGCGGGGTGGTGGCCCTTACCAGGCATTTCGCCGTAGAGTGGGCACGGTACGGATTTCGCGCAAACGCGGTCTGCCCCGGCCTGGTGGAAACCGCCATGACCGACCGTATGCGATCGAACGATAAATCGCTGGAAGCGAACCTGAACGAAATTCCGCTGGGACGTTTCGCGGCGCCGCGCGAAATCGCCGACCTGTGTTTGTTCCTTGCTTCCGAACGATCGGCCTTCATCACCGGTCAGGCGATCGTCATCGACGGCGGGTACACCGCGCATTAAGTACCGGTACACCTGGCCGGCTTCCCCCTGCCGCAATTCGCAGGTGAGAGTATACGGTTTTATTGAACAAATTATTCAGATTCGGTAAAGACAAAAAATTTATCTATCATTTTCGCGCGGCAATTCGTTTCTTAACGTCATACTGAGGGAAGACCCCGCCCGGGCCAGATCCATGAACGCGACAATGTTTTCAATCGAACAAATCCCGCCTCTCTCCAGGGTGGCCCTTGAGGTCATGCAACTGGACCCGGATGATCCAAAGTCCAGCGTGAGTTCACTGGAACATATCATCAAGCCGGATGAAGGTATATCGGCCGAATTGCTCAAAATCGCCAATTCCGCTCTGTACGGTCGCTCCGGGCGTATCAAGACCTTGAAAGACGCCGTCGCGTTGCTCGGATTGAAAATGGTGAAGAATCTCGTCCTGATGCTGGCCACGGCCAAAATGAACGTGCACCTGAGACGGCCCGTGTTTCGAAAATACCTGCGTGAATTTCCAATCCTGACCGCGCTGCTCACGCTTGATCTGTATCGCCCCCTTGGCCTGTCAAGGCTTATTGAAGAAGCTTTCCTGGCCGGCCTCCTGCATCGCATCGGCATGAGCATCATCGCCGTGAACCGCACCGACCATTACAGCGGCCTGCTCGAATACTGCGAAAAAGAAAACGCGGATCTACGGGAGATGGAACGCGCGAGTTATCACTTCGACCAGGACCAGGTGGCCGTGCTCGTCGGGGAGGCCTGGAAACTGCCGGAGGAATTGCGCGAAACCCTGGGCCAGGTGGATTGTGACGCCGCCGCGATTCCCGCCCAGAGCGATCTGACCCGCCTGACGATTTTATCCGCCATCCTGGCCGAACGCCTGCTGGGAATCGCGCTTCTAAAAAACGCCGCGGACAAATTCAAGGCCGTCCTTGAGGTGTACGATCTTTCGCCGCGCAAGTTCGACATCTTCGATATGGATTATCTGGACAATCTGCGCGAACACCCTTTTTACCAGGCGGCCCTGGCGGGGTAAACCCCCGGCACCGCACGCGATATGCATTCAGCGACCCCGCCGGCGTCCACCCTGTTCGGCGGTCACGTTGCGCACACGATCTTAATCGTCAGCAATGACGCGAATCGACGCACCGCCCTCCAGGCCGTGCTGAACGCGCAGGGAACCACCGCGCGTGAGGCGGCAGACGACACCGAAGCCTTTCGTTGCGTGCGCGAAGACCAGCCCGACGTATTGATTCTGGACCGCTTCGTGAACGGCGCTTTCGCGCCGGCGGAAATTTGCTCGCTCATCAAAGAAAACCCCGTGTTCCAGGCCACGCAGATCATCACCGTCACGCGGGAAAATTCCCGCGATGAAGTCAATGATATGATCCGCGCGCGCGCCGATTCCTGTATCACCGAACGGTTCGATCCCGCCGAAATCAAAGTCCATCTGGAGAAGGTGATCCAGACCAGAGCCATGTATCGCCAGATGCAGAGCCTCAATGAGAAGCTCCAGCAGATGTTCGTAAAAGTCGCCGATTTGAACCGGGAGAAAGAACGGGACCTGGAAGCCGGCGGGGTGTTCCAGAAGTCGATTTTTCCCAACCAGGCGGTTTTGAACCGGGAACTGGGCAACCTCGGGCTCGAAGTGCATCTCCTGTATCGTCCCTTTCCAGGAGCCCGCGTTTCGGGCGATTTTTGGGATCTATTTCATTTTTCGGAAACGGAAATCGGACTGCTCCTGGCGGACGCGGTCGGCCACGGGATTCCCGCGGCGTTTTATTCCTTATATACGGTTTCCACGCTGCGCCGGATGATCGCCACACCGCAGACGGATTATTTCGCGCGCCTGAGCGAGGAATTGTTCCGAATCATGCAGGGCAAACATCTCGCGGCTTCCTTCTGCATTTTACGCAAAGACAGTTTCGCGTTCACCAATGCCGGTCTTCCGGCTCCGATCATTGTGCGCGGCGGACGGGCGGAAAGTATCGAGTTTTTCGGCCCGGTCATCGGCGGATTCCCGCGCACCGCGGCGTACGGCCGGCTGGAGGTCGAATTTTCGCCGGGCGATACCCTGGTCCTGTACACGGACGGGGTAACCGAAGCCAAAAACGAACACGGTGAGGAATTCGGCACCGAACGATTGCTGGAGGCCTGCGCGGGCCAGACGGGAACCGCCACCGGGACCGGCCGCGCCATTCGCACCGCCCTGGACGACTTCCTGGAAGATGGACCCGGCAGCGACGATACGACGATGATCGTTCTCCGGCGGGTCGACGGGCTGGCATGACCTCCGAACAAAAACATCCGGGTCCGCGATTGCTCTGAAAACACCTTGCCTTACCAGATCGCCAGCGTGGAATACCTTGATCTGGCCATCCTCAAAATATAAATAGACCCTGAAATCCCGATAATTTGTCCACTCTTTGCCCCCAAAAAAAACTTCGCCCCAGACGCCGGACTTTTTGCGTGACCGGCGGACGCCGCGCACGTCAAAGATCCCATGCAGGCTCAGGCGGGTTCCGAACTCGAATTTTTATATTTCACCGATCCGATGTGTTCCTGGTGTTACGGGATCGGTCCGGCGGTGGCGGCCCTGGAAAAAACGTACGCGGGCCGCATTCCACTGCGCGTCATCCAGGGCGGCCTGCGCCCGGACGAGGAAAAGCCCATGCCGGGCCGCATGGCCAGGGAAATCGCCGGGCACTGGCATCACGTGGAGGAAGCCACGGGCAAACCATTCGACTACAGCTTCTTCAATAAAAACCCGGAGTTCGTATACAACACCAGGCCCGCGAATAAGGCCGTCGCGCTCGTGGCGGATTGGGCACCGGAACGTACGCTCTCCTATCAACACGAAATCCAGACCAGATTTTACGCGCAAGGCGAAGACCCGACCCGGCTGGAAACCCTGCGTAACGCGGCTGGCTCCCTCGGCCTTGACCCCGACGACTTCGAACGCCGGTTCGCCGAACCCGCCGCGGACGAACTCGTACGCGGGCACTTTGAGTACGCGCGCTCGCTCGGCGTTTTTTCTTATCCCACACTGGTTCTGCGCGTCCGCGACCGGCTGGGGCTGGTGAGCCAGGGCTATCGCCCGCTTGACCAGCTCGAAAAAATCACGGAATTGATACTTGAGAAATTTTACCGGAGCGCGCCGGAGCCGGCATAAGCGCCTGATCGAGCGACTTTTCGTTTCAAAAAGAGATTGCCGCCGGGCTTCCCCCGCGCGGAGGATGCGAAACTCATGCGCATCCATCCAACCGCCATCATCGATCCCGGGGCCGAACTCCATGAAACCGTGGAGGTAGGGCCGTTCACCATCATCGAAGGGGACGTCACCATCGGTCCGAACAATACCATCGATAGCGGGGTGCGCATCTTCGCCGGCACACGCATCGGCACGGGCAATCATATCTACCACAACGCGGTCCTCGGTACGCGACCACAGAGCATCAGCTTTGATCCAAACACGCGGACTGAGCTCGTGATCGGAGACTTTAACGAACTGCGCGAAGGCGTGAACATTTCGCGCAGTACGAAACCGGAGCATCCCACGCGCATCGGCAGTCACAACTTCTGCATGGGCAACTTCCACATCGGCCACGACGCCGTCATGGGCGATTATAACGTCTTCGTCCAGGGTTGCGTGATCGGCGGCCATACCGAAATCGGCAACAAGGTCACCGTGGCCGGTCTGGTGGCCGTGCATCAGTTCTGCCGCATCGGGGATTTCGCAATGCTCGGCGGGCTGGCCAAAGTCGTCATGGACGTGCCGCCGTACTGCATGGTGGACGGGAATCCCTGCGTGGTCATCGGCCAGAATACCATCGGCCTGCGCAGGGGCGGCTTCAGCAAGGAACAACAATCGGCCATCAAACAGGCCTACCGCATCGTGTACCACTCGAAGCTTCTGACCTCTGACGCGATCAAACGACTCAAAGAATTGCCGGAGCCCACGCCGGAAGTGAAGTACATCACGCAATTCATAGAAGCCAGCGAGCGCGGGATTCTCGACCATCACTGATTTTCGAACTTTTTTCCCGACCGGCCCGTCCAACAGGATTATTGGGGCGATTTTTTTAGAGCTGTTGCCGAATCGCCCGCGACGGTCCGGTTATTATGCGTATCAGGTGTTTTTTCCGTGGCCTGCCATGGCCCGCGGTTTTGTTATTCGCGATCCTGCCCCTCAGCACCGCCTGTCTCCTGCACCCCGCGCCCCTGCCGCCGCAACCCGCCGCGTTGCCCGGCCCCTTACACCTCAGCGTGGCGGATGAACAATTGCGCGCCGTAGTCTGTCCGGCTTTCACCAATCATCCGGCCGTGCGGTGCGGCGTCGCTGCCGTGTCCTCCGGCGTGGACATTGCCGAAAACACCGCGCCCACCGTACACCTGGAGGCGCGCCTCCTCGACTCATCGCGCGACGGCTGGCGGAACGCGGGCATTTCCCTCGTTTCATTGACGACGGCCCTGGTGGTCAGCACGAGCGGGACCGTGGAGTTTAGCGCCAGCAGCACGGCAGGAAGTTCGCCGGCCGCGTCGCGCCAGACCTGGCGCAGCGAAGGCCGCGTTGGCATGTGGTCGGTGATTCCGTTTTATACGGGTTTCGTCGGCACGATGATCGGAACCGCTTTGAACGAATATCGCCTGCCGGAACGGTTGCGCTCCGATTGCGCTCTGCTCCAGACGGGCCAGAGGATGTCCGCGGATCTCCCGCCCGATTTCGATCCCTGCGCTGAATACCGCGCCTTCTTGCGCGATTCGTACGCCGGCGTCCACGCGCCCCTGAGCGAACTGCTCGCCCGGACCACAGGCACGGACGCGGGCCGCGCCGAAGTTCTCCCCGGCGGAGAGCTCCCATGAAAAAAGCCCCCACCCCGGTCCTGATCGCCGCGCTGTTCGTCTGGGCCGCTTTCGCTTCGATTTACGCTGATGCACGAACAGGCGAAATGCCGGGAGCCGGTGGCCGGACCGATTTCCGGGGCGACTGGGATTTGATACTGTACGGCGGCATCTACACGGATACCAGCGTGGGCCAGATCCTGGGCCAGGCGAAAACGGATTACAAACCTTCCTATCTTTCAGCGGTGGCGCTCAACTACGAAAGCCCCGCGCGCCTGCGCGCCCTGCGGTTCGAAACCGAGGGTCAGGTGGTGCAACACCAGGGCCTGATGAATCACCAGGAACTCAACGGCGTGCTGGTGGCGCGCTGGCACGATTTTATGCCTTATCTGCCGATGAGCGTCGCGTTCGGGGAAGGCCTGTCCTACGCCACCGAACGGCCGACCCTGGAAAACCGGGAAATCGATTACGGCAAATCGCAGTTTTTTCGCCAGGAATCGAACCAGTGGCTGAACTACTTTTACGTGGAGCTGGACTGGCGCCTGCCGCTCTTCCGCGACCTGCACCCGCGATTGCTTCTGCGCCTGCACCACCGCTCCGGCGTGTTCGGCACCTACTGCGAGTACATCTGTGGATCGAATTTCATCACCTACGGCGTGAAACTGGGCCTGTAAACAGAACGCGGGCCTGAAGAATTCGGCAAAACCTTTCTGGCGATTTTTATGCCGGACCTCAATTTCAGGCCGCCGGAGTTCGATAATGAAAGGCGTTGTTATCTCTCCGCCCCAATCGCCGGTCGGGCCTGATCACCCGGGCCCTGGTATGCGTCTGGCTTCTGATCTGGCCGGTCGCCCGCTACGCTCATCCTGTGTACTTTCCGGAGGGGGTCCTCTTCGAAGCGGTGCGCGCGGGACATTATAACGAAGTGCGGTTCGCGCTCGAACAGGGCGCCGGTCCGAACACCGTGGACGCGCACGGTTTCACACCGCTCCACTACGCCGTGCTGCGCGAAGATCTCGCCATAACCGCACTTTTACTGGAACGAGGCGCAAATCCAAAAACGGGCAAACCCGCCGCCGCCGGCGAGTCCGAGGGCGCGGGCATGACTCCGCTGCATTACGCCGCTGCCTTCGGTCTGGCGGATATCGCCGAATTTTTGATCAAAAAAGGCGCTCTCGTCGACGCGCGCACGGCAGACGGCGCGACCCCGCTCCTGCTCGCGGTTCGCAAAAAACGCGTGGCGCTCAGCACCCTGCTCTTGCAACATAAGGCCCGCCCCGAACTCGCGGACGCGACCGGCCTTGCGCCCCTGCACCTGGCCGCCGCCCAGGGTGACGTCCTCCTGGTACGACTCCTGTTCGCCCACAAAGCTCCGCTCACGGGCCGCACGACCACGGGCGAAACCCCGCTGCACCTGGCGGCCCTGGCCGGCCAGAATGAAATCGTCGAGCTGCTGCTCGCCCGGGACGCAGACCTCATCAACGACCGGGCCTACGGCGGATTTACACCGTTAGCTGAAGCCGTGCGCGCCGGACAGTTCGAAACCGCGCGCCTGTTGATCGAACGTGGAGCGGACCTGCACCTGGCGAATCGATACGATTACACGCCACTGCACATCGCCGCGCAGTGGGGCCGCTCACGTATCGTGGAACTCCTGCTGGAACACGGGGCCGATCCCTGGCGCAAGACCGTCTACGGCCAGACTCCAGCGGCGATTCTCCAGGGCCGCGGCAGGGACCTGTTTCGTTCACCGGAAGGCTGGATCGCCTATCAGAAGATTAAACAGAGTTTAGACGAAAAAGGCGCGTGGCGCTAATACGGATTATGCATGAAATATTCGTGAAATTTTCATACTCGAAGAAAACCGCCTTCCAGGGCGGTTTTCTTCATTCCTCAGTGGCACCGGATTTTTTGCATGAAACAGTGTGTT